>NZ_JAHKRK010000168.1 GCF_019396355.1 Pseudonocardia nigra | reverse complement strand
GTCGCGGTGTCCGGTCGGGCAGCAACGGCTCCAGCCGTGCCCACTCCGCGTCGGTCAAGTCGTGGCGATCAAGCACAGAAGAGATCTACCGCAGCCGACCCGCATGATCCACGGGACACGCTCTAGGGCCGGATCGACACCGCCTCGAGAAGAACCTCGGAGAACTCGCTACGCCGGCCGCGCCGCGCGCCTGATGCGCTCCGACTCGGCCCCGATCTCCCACAGCCGGCACGGCCAGGTGGGCGACGCGGTCGTGGGGTAGCGGCATCCGCGGCAGTGCCCGCTGGCGTCGGCGGTGTGCTCGTCGAGGATCTGCCGCAGCTCCGCGGCGGAGAACGTGAACGCGAGGATCTCGGCGATGCTGCGGATCTGGTCGTTCGGCTGCCGCGGTGCCGGGACGCTCGCCATCAGCGCACCTGCCGACCGACGCGGCCACGCAACCGTGCGGATCGCAGTGCGGGGGCGAGCGTCATCGTCCACTGGCGCTGGGGGTGGTTGCCGACCCGGTGGTGACCCCGCCGGAACAGGCGCCGCAGCCCGGCACCGAAGCGCGCCGGCCACCCGCTGCCGTGTGCTGCGCGCGTCGCGGACCAGGGTCCGCTCGGTCTGATCAAGGCGATCATCGCGGTCGCGTGCACGTAGAGCAGTCTGCCGGTCACAGGATGCAGATGCAAATTCAGCTTGCACGCGTGCAGGTGCTCGTGCAGATGCGCTTGCATCTCGCCGCCATCAGTGCAGAGCCCCGCTGGGCGTCGTGATCGTCATCAATTTGCAATAATAAGGAGGCTGACCAGCCGAAATGCGCTCGCGTCGCGTTGGCGAGCACCCAGGACCAGGCGCCGGAGGGACAGCGAGCTCACCGGCAGGCGGCACAATGCATATGCACGTGCAGATGCACGATGGTACTTTGGCACGACGACAACTCGGCAGAAGCGGGGATGATGGACATGCCGAACGAGGTGCACAACGGCTGCCCGGCGACACTGATCCCGGACACCCTCTGGCGGAAGAGCAGCTTCAGCGGCAACCTGGGCAACTGCGTGGAGGTGGCGGCCCTCGACAACGGCGAGGTCGCCCTGCGCAACTCCCGGTTCCCGACCGGGCCGGCGCTGGTTTTCACGCCCGCCGAGTGGTCGGCGTTCGTGGGCGGTGTGGAGAACGGGGAGTTCCCTGCCGCGCCCGCCGACATCTGAACGACCGCGACGACGACGAAGGCCGGGGCCGCTCACGCGAGCGGACCCCGGCCTTCGTCGTCGTCGTCATGTCGTCACATCTCGGCGAGCGCCTTGGACAGCAACTGCCGGGACTTGTCGGGAGTCTCCGCATCGACCATGAGGCGGTCGAGCGCGCGGCTGTACACCTCGATCTCGTCGAGGTTGTCGAGGTAGTGCGCCCCGCTGAGGTGCTCGACGTACACCACGTTGGGCAGTTCCGGCTCCGCGAACCGGAGCAGGGTGAACGAGCCCTCGGCGGCGTATCCGCTCAGGTGGTACGGCACGATCTGCACCGTGATGTTGGGCTGGCGCGAGCATTCGAGCACGTGCTCGAGCTGCTCACGCAGCATCCGCCTGCCGCCGATGGGCCGGTGGAGCACCGACTCGTCCATCACGACCCACAGCTTCGGCGGGTTGACGCCGGTGAGGATCTTCTGCCGCTGCATGCGCACCGCGATGCGACGTTCGACGTCCGGAGTGATGAACTGGGCCCGGCCGCGGGTGGCGATCGCGAGCGCGTACGCCTGGGTCTGGAGCAGGCCGGGCACGAACTGGAGCTCGTAGGCCTGGATCCGGGACGCGGACTCCTCCAGCCCCACGAAGTCCTGGAACCAGCCCGGGGTGACGTCGTTGTACCGGCGCCACCAGCCGGGCTCGTTGGCGTGCTTGACCATGTCGAGGAACGCGGCGCGCTCCTCGGCGTCGGTGATGCCGTAGGTGCTCAGCAGGTCGGTGACGTCACGTTCCTTGAACGCGACCCTGCCGAGCTCGAGGCGGGAGACCTTCGAGTCGGACGCGCGGATGACGTAACCGGCGTCCGCGCGGGAGATGCCCGCCGCCTCCCGCAGGCGCCGCAGCTGGGCGCCGAGAACGATTCGTCGGGCCGTGACTCCGCGTGCGGGCTCACCTCGCGCAGAGGTGGCCTCGGAGTGACCGCTCTCCTCGGCCATCGACTCCTCCCGTGCAGCATCCGACCCGCCAGAAACCGCCGCCTTCCCCCGTGCACAGCAGAAGGATGGCCGCGTCGTGCCCGTCGATGAACGGTACACGTCATTCGCGGTTCGTGAGGCCATGATCCCTACGGTTCAACCCGATCACGGGTTGCCCTACACTCGGCTTGCCGACGTAGGGTCCGGATCCATGATCAACTGAGTAGTGAGGCGACGTATGCCCAGTGCTGAGGCCCCCGCATCCGACGAAGCCGTTCCACCGTACATCGACGTGTCGAAGGCGAGCGTCGCGCGTGTGTACGACGCATTCCTGAACGGCAAGGACAACTACGAGATCGACCGTGAGGTCCTTCGTCGGATCCAGGAGGTGGCGCCGGAGGCCACGCAACTCGGATGGGACAACCGCGAGTTCCTCATCCGCGCTTCGCGCTTCATCGCGAGCCAGACCGGGATCACCCAGTACCTCGACTGCGGCTCCGGGCTGCCGACGGCGGAGAACACCCACCAGGTCGTGCAGCGCCTCCAACCCGACGCCCGCGTCGTGTACGTCGACAACGACCCAGTGGTACTGGCGCACGGTCGCGCGCTGCTCGAGGAGAACGACCAGACGCACCTGATCGCGGCCGACATCTTCGAGCCGAGCCAGGTCCTCGAGAACGAGGTCGTGCGCAGGACGCTCGACTTCTCCGAGCCCATTGCGCTCTACCAGTGCGGCACCATGCACCACTACACCGGTGACCGGTACGCCGAGATCATGACTGCGTACATCGACGCACTGCCCTCGGGCTCCTACGTCGCCCTGAGCCATTTCTTCGACCCGGAGACCACCGAATACAGCGCGCTCGCGCGCAAGATGGAAGAGATCTTCATCCACAGCCCGATGGGCAGTGGCGCATTCCGCACCCGCGCGGAGATCGAGAGCATGCTGGCGGGCCTCGAACTCGTGGATCCCGGACTCGTGCTGTGCGCCGATTGGTGGCCCGACGGGCCGCGTGTGAAGCCGATGGTCCCGGTGCAGCAGTGCATCGTCGGAGCGGTCGGCCGCAAGCCCTGATCGGCGACCCGCACCCCGGCGCGTCCCCGACGTCCGACCCAGTGGGCCCTCACCGGCGAGCTCCCGACCGGTGGGGGCCACTGCCGTCAGGACTCGTCGCGCTGCTGCTCCGCCACGCTCTGGCGCACCTCGTTCATGTCGACGGCCTGAACCTGGCCGATGAGGTCCTCCAACGCCGCTTCCGGCAACGCACCGGGCTCGGCGTAGAGCACCACCCCGTCCCGCACGGCCATCAGCGTCGGGATCGAGGAGATGCCGAACGCCTGTGCCAGTTCGACCTGCGCCTCGGTGTCGACCTTGCCGAACGTGATGTCCCCGTGCCGCTCGGACGCCTTCTCGAAGACGGGCGCGAACTGGCGGCACGGCCCGCACCACTCGGCCCAGAAGTCGACGAGCACGGTGCCGGGCGCCCCGACCGTGTCGTTGAAGTTGTCGGTGGTCAGCTCGATCGTGGCCACTGCGGCCCTCCTGCGTCGTTTCGTCCGTTCCGTCCGGACAACAGCCGGGCTCCGGACGGTGTTCCCCGTGGGGTGCCCCGGGGGCGCAGCGACCAGGCCTTGCCAGGGTGGTCGCCGGCGTCACCATGTACCGCACCTCGCGGGCCGGAGGAGGCCTCCCATGTCGACCACGACCGTCACCGCCGCTGCCGTTCAGGCCGCCCCGATATTCCTCGACCGCGACGCGACGGTCGACAAAGCGGTGCGGCTGATCCGGGAGGCGACCGGGGCCGGCGCTCGCCTGATCGCCTTCCCGGAGGCGTACATCCCGACCTACCCGGACTGGGTGTGGCGCACCACGCCGTGGGCCGACGGACCGGCCCGGTGGTACCAGCGCCTGCTCGACCAGGTCGTCACCATCCCCGGGCCGGTCACCGAGCAGCTCGGCAAGGCGGCGCGATCCGCAGGCGCGTACGTGTCCATGGGCGTGAACGAGCTCGACGGGGCGACGCTCTACAACACCCAGCTGTGGCTCGGCCCCGACGGCGACGTGCTCGCCGCGCACCGCAAGCTGATGCCGACCGGCGGCGAGCGCCTCGTCTGGGGCTACGGCGACGGGTCGACGATGCCGGTGCTCGACACCGCGATCGGCAGGCTCGGCGGGCTGATCTGCTGGGAGAACTACATGCCCCTGGCCCGCTACGCCCTCTACGCCCAGCACATCGACATCCACGTGGCCCCGACGTGGGACAACAGCGAGATGTGGGTGCCCACGATGCGGCACATCGCCAAAGAGGGCCGCATGCACGTCGTCGGGGTCACCTACTGCCTGCGCGGCTCCGACCTCCCCGACGACATCCCGGGCCGCGACGAGGTCTACGGCGGCGCCGACGACTGGCTCGCGCGCGGCAACAGCTGCATCGTCGGTCCGGACGGCGACCTGCTCGCCGGGCCCCTCGAGGGCGAGGAGGGCATCGTGATGGCCGATCTCGACCTCGGCCGGGCACGGGCGGCCCGCCGCCAGTTCGACCCGGTCGGCCCGCCCGGACGTCTTCCGCCTCCAGGTCGACCGGCGGCCGATGCCGGCCGCCACGTTCCTCGACGCGCCCGCCCAGCCGTCGGCGGCGGACCCCCCGGCGGCCGCCGGCGGATGAGCGGGCGGCGACGTCAGAAGTTGCCGCGCCGGGCCTGCTCACGCTCGATCGCCTCGAACAGCGCCTGGAAGTTGCCCTTGCCGAAGCCGAGCGAGCCGTGCCGCTCGATGAGCTCGAAGAACACGGTCGGGCGGTCGCCGATCGGCTTGGTGAAGATCTGCAGCAGGTAGCCGTCCTCGTCGCGGTCGACGAGGATCCCGCGGGACTGCAGCTCCTCGATCGGCACCCGGACCTCCCCGATCCGCGCACGCAGGGCCGGGTCGGTGTAGTACGAGTCCGGGGTGGAGAGGAACTGCACGCCCTTGGACCGCAGCACGTCGACCGTGCGCACGATGTCGTTCGTGGCCAGGGCGAGGTGCTGCGCCCCCGGCCCGGCGTAGAAGTCCAGGTACTCGTCGATCTGCGAGCGCTTCTTCGCGACGGCCGGCTCGTTCAGCGGGAACTTCACGCGGTGGTTGCCGCTGGCCACCACCTTGCTCATCAGCGCCGAGTAGTCGGTGGCGATGTCGTCGCCCACGAACTCGGCCATGTTCGTGAAGCCCATGACGCGGTTGTAGAACTGCACCCACTCGTCCATCCGGCCGAGCTCCACGTTGCCGACCACGTGGTCCAGGGCCTGGAACAGGCGCTTCGGCTCTCCCGCGGGCTTCACGTACCCGGAGCTGCGGGCGACGTAGCCGGGCAGGTACGGGCCGGTGTAGCGGGAGCGGTCGACGAGGCTGTGGCGGGTCTCCCCGTAGGTCGCGATCGCCGCGACCCGCACCGTGCCGTGCTCGTCGGTGACGTCGTGCGGCTCCTCAACCACGGTGGCGCCCTGGGCGCGGGCGTGGGCGATGCAACGGTCGACGTCGGGCACCTCGAGGGCGATGTCGACGATCCCGTCGCCGTGGCGGCGGTGGTGGTCGTGCAGCGGGCTCGCCGGGTCGACCCCGCCCTTGAGCACGAACCGCACCGCGCCCGAACGCAGCACGTACGCGTGGTGGTCGCGGTTGCCGGTCTCGGGCCCGGAGTAGGCGACCAGCTCCATCCCGTACACGTGCTGGTAGTACAGCGCGGCCTGGGTGGCGTTGCCGACGGCCCAGACGACGGCGTCCCAGCCGGTGACCGGGAACGGGTCGGCCTCGGCGTCGTACTCCACCAGGCCGACGAGCTGGCGGAGCTGGTCGAGGTCCAGCTCGGCCAGTCGCTCCTGGTCGGTGAGCGTCTGATCGATACTCATCGCACGGCCTCCTCGGCGTCGGGTCGGGTGGACACCAGGACACCGCGCTCCCGCTATCCTGCGCAAGAGTTACCCCTAGAGCTGGTCCGAGTGCTCAGATTGCCGGGATCGGGCGGCGTAAAGCTGAGCAATCCGACCAGAAGACGGAGGCCCGCGGATGGACGCCCTCGACGTGGACCTGCTGCGCGTGCTGCACGAGAGTCCCCGCATCCCGCTCGTCGAGCTGGCACGGGTGCTCGGCGTGGCCCGCGGCACCGCACAGGCGCGCCTGGACCGGCTGGAGCGGGCGGGGATCATCACCGGGTACGGCCCGGACGTCGACCTGGCCGCCGCGGGGTTCCCGGTGCAGGCGTTCGTGAGCCTGGAGATCGCCCAAGGTGCGCTGGAGGACGTCGCGAGCGAGCTCGCCGCGCTGCCGGCGGTCGTCGAGGCGTACGCGACCACGGGCTCGTCCGACGTGCTGTGCCGGTTGGCCGCGTCCTCCCACGAGGACCTCCAGCAGACGCTCATCGAGCTCAACCGCACCCCGACCGTCGCCCGGTCGACCAGCGTGGTCGTGCTCTCGGAGGTGGTGGCACCGCGCACGCTGCCGCTGTTGGAGGGCAGGCCCCGCACCGCCCCGCGGCGCGCCCCCGCCTACCGGGACGCGCCGTAGCAACCCCGCGACCGAGCGCGAGTCGCCCGAAA
The DNA here is from genome assembly GCF_019396355.1 of Pseudonocardia nigra. Classification (GTDB taxonomy): domain Bacteria; phylum Actinomycetota; class Actinomycetes; order Mycobacteriales; family Pseudonocardiaceae; genus Pseudonocardia; species Pseudonocardia nigra. The sequence goes on along the minus strand of NZ_JAHKRK010000168.1, from coordinate 11,141 downwards.
CAGACACGCGAGTCGCCCGACACAGACCCGCGAGTCGCCCGAAACAGACACGCGAGTCGCCCGAAACAGACACGCGAGTCGCCCGGAACTGACGTGTGAGTCGCCCCGAACGTCTCGCGAGTCCCCCGGGACCCGGCAGGCTCGGCCGGCGGAGCGACTCCCCGTGTCGAGAACTGGCGACTCGCGTGTCGACGACGGGCAACTCAGGTGTTCAGAACAGGCGACTCACGTGTCCAGAACGGGCGACTCACGTGTCCAGAACGGGCGACTCACGTGTCCAGAACGGGCGACTCACGTGTCCAGAACGGGCGACTCGCCGCCCGGGACGGGCGACTCGCGTGTCCGAAACGGGCGACTCGCGTGTCCGAACGGGCGACTCGCGTGTCGGTCGTGCTCAGGAGGTCGCGGCGGCGTGGGTCGCGGCGAGCGTGCAGTAGACCTCGGCGTTGGTGAGGATCGAGGCACGCTCGTCGTCGGACAGCTCGCGGCGGACCTTGCCCGGCACCCCCGCGACGAGCGACCCGGACGGCACCTCGGTGCCCTCCAGCACCACCGCGCCTGCCGCGATCAGCGAGCCGGCCCCGATCCGGGCGCCGTTCAGCACCACCGCGCCCATCCCGATCAGCACGTCGTCGCCGATCGTGCAGCCGTGCAGCACCGCCCGGTGCCCCACGCTGACCCCCGTCCCGATCGTGACGGGGTAGCCGGGATCGGCGTGCACGACGCTGCCGTCCTGGATGTTGCTGCGGGCGCCCACCGTGATGGTGTCCATGTCCGCGCGCAGCACCGAGCAGTACCAGATGCTGGCCCGCTCGGCGACGGCCACGCGGCCGGCGAGCACGGTCGAGGGCGCCACCCACGCCTCGGCGTGCACCTGTGGGCCGGCACCGTTGATCACGATGTGGGGATTGCTCACGGGCTTCCTCCCGATCCGAGTTGCGCGAACGGCACGTTCGCACAATAGGTTCGGACGAAAGTGCCGTTCGATCAGCTACCTCCTTGCACCCTCAGCCCCGCGACCCGTGTCCCTCGCCGCGCCCGTCACGCCCGCACCTCCTCGGCCAGCAGCCCGCGGCGTTGCAGCACCGCGACCCCCAGCGCCCCGGCCAGCCCGACACCGAGCAGGACGGCGGCGGGGGCCGACCGCGCGTCCGGCAGGTCGATCAGGGCGCCGACGAGTGCGGCCACCGCGGCCGTGACGATCGCGGACACCCCGTAGAAGGCGCCGTAGTAGGTCCCGACGAGCCGCTCGCTGCCCACCACCGGCAGTAGCTGCATCGTGAACGGGTTCGTGATCGCCGTGCCCAGGGTGAGCACGGCCGTGCCGGCGAGCACCGGGACCGCCGCGCCCCAGCCCGCGGCCGCCACGGTGAGCGGCGCCGCCACCAGCAGCGGGAGGAACCCGGCGCCCATCGTGGTCAGCCCGACGGCGACCGCGGTGCCCGCGCTCCAGCGGGCCCGGCACCACGCGGTGATCGGGATCTGCAGCGCGATCCCCACCACCGTCGACACCACGAACACCGCCCCGACCGCGGCCGCCGACCCCGTCACCCGTTCCGCCTCCAGTGGCAGCAGGAGGTACAGCTGGTGGTACAGCGCGAAGTACGCCGAGCCGCACAGTGTGAACGCGAGGAACCGGCGGTTGCGCAGCACCTCGCCCCAGCTGCCGAGCACCCCGCGCTCGGCGCGCGGCACGTCCTGCGCGGGCAGCACGAGCACCTGCGCGACGGTCAGCACGGCGAACACGCCGCACGCCACGAGCGCGGCGAGCCGGAAGTCCACGGCGAGCAGCAGCGTGCCGAGCAGCGGCCCCACCAGCGCGCCGGCGTGCGCCGCGACGCCGAACACCGCGAACACCTCCGCGCGGCGGCCGCCCGCCTCGTGGCTGAGGTAGGTCCGCACGGCGGGGTTGAACAGCGCCCCGGCCAGCCCGGTCAGCGTAACCGCCACGACGATCCCGGGCAGCGCCGTCACGGTCGCGAGCAGCCCGAACGCGACGACGCGGAGCGCGCAGCCGAGGACGATCACCGGCCGGCAGTCGAGCCGGTCCGCCGCGGTGCCGCCGAGCAGGAACAGTCCCTGCTGGGCGAGCGTGCGGACGCCGAGGACGAGGCCGACCACCGCCGTCGCATACCCCAGGTCGTCGCGCAGGTAGCCGGCCAGGAACGGCAGCACCAGGTAGAAGCCGACGTTGATGCCGAACTGGTTGACGACCAGCAGCCGCGCCGCGGGCGACAGCTCCCGCAGCGTCCTCACGCGACGCGCGCGTCCAGCGGCAGTTCGAAGTGGACGGTGGCGAACCGCGCGTCGCGCTCGTCGCCCCGGTCGTCCCGGATCTCGACGACGGGCAGCGAGCGCCAGAACGGCTCGGCCGCCGGCACGTTCGCGTTGGTGTGCAGGTAGATCACGCGGTAGCCGCCGTCGGCCCGCACGAACTCCTGGCAGGCGGCGACGAGGCGGCGGGCGAGCCCGGCCCGCCGGTGCTCGGGCCGCGTCGCCACCCGCAGCAGCTGGGCGACGGCCTGCCGGTCCGCGTACCGGCGCGCGAGTTCCTCGGGGTGCGGCGGGCAGTTCGGGCCGCCGACGCGGATCGCCGCGGTCGCCACCACCTTCTCGTCCGGGGTGACCGCCACGAACATCGCCTGCCGCGGATTGTCCACGTAGGTCTCGACCGGCCGGTCGAGGTCCCAGTGCCACTGCGGCTGGTAGCCGTAGCCGAGGTCGTGGTCGGCGGTGTGCAGCACCACCTCGCGCGCCCCGCCCAGGTCGTCCGCGCTCAACGCCCGCCGGATCGTGTAGCCCGTCATCGTTCTCCTCCGGTGTCAGCCGACCGCCACGGCGAGCGGGTCGGCGGGGTAGGCGGCCAGCAGCGCCCGCGTCTGCGGGTGCCCGGCGCCCGTGCGCAGCCGGGACGTCGGCAGGTCCTCGACGATCCGGCCGCCCTCCAGCACGGCGACCCGGTCGCAGAGCCGCTCCAGCACGTGCAGGTCGTGCGACACGACGAGCGCGCTCATCCCGTGCTCGGTGACGACGTCGGAGAGCAGGGCGAGCACCTCGGCCTGCAACGTCACGTCCAGCGCCGAGGCGGGCTCGTCGGCGACGAGCAGCCGGGGCCGCACGGCCAGCGCGCGGGCGACCGCGACCCGCTGGCACTGCCCGGTGGACAGCTCGCCGGGCCTGCGGTGGCCGAGGCCCCCGAGCCCGACCTGTTCGAGCAGCTCGGCGGCCCGGACCCGCCGGGACGCGCGGTCGCCGACGCGGTGGAAGTCGAGCGGGTCGGCGACGAGCTGGGCAGCGGTCCGCCAGGGGTTCAGCGACGCCCGCGGGTCCTGCGGGACGAGCTGCGTGGTGCGCCGCGCCGCCGTCCAGCCGCTGCGCAGCGGGTCGACGCCGCCGAGCCGCAGCTCACCGGCGTCCGGGGGCTCGAGGCCGGTGAGGCAGCGCAGCAGTGTCGTCTTGCCGCCGCCGCTGCGCCCGATCACGCCCACCACCTCGCCGTCGGCGACGTCGAGGTCGACGCCGGCGAGCACCGGCCCGGTCCGGGGGTAGGCCTTGGCCAGGCCGCGCACCCGTAGCGCGGTCGGCAGGCCGGGCGCGGGCGCCGGGCGGGTGCGCGGCGGCAGCGCCCACGGGACGTTGCGCACCAATGTGCGGGCGGCGTCCGTCCCGGGGTCGCCGAGCACGCGCGCGGGTGAGCCGGTCTCGACGACCCGGCCGCCGTCGAGGACGATCACCCGGTCGGCCAGCGCGGCCGCCACGCTCACGTCGTGTGTCACGAGCACCACGCCCGCGCCCCCCGCGGCGCGCTCGCGCAGCCGCGCGGTCAGCTCCTCGCGGGCCGGTCCGTCCAGCGCGGTCGTGGGCTCGTCCGCGAGCAGGACGGCGGGGCGTCCCGCCATCGCGAGGGCCAACCCCACCCGCTGTGCCATCCCGCCGCTCAGCTCGTACGCGCGGCGGGCGGCCACCGGGGCGGGGTCGGCGAACCCGCTGCGCGCGAGCAGCGGGTGGACCTCGGCCGGGTCCACCGCCACCTCACGAACGAGGGAACCGACGCGCCGCAGCGGCGTGAGGGCGAGCGCGGGGTCCTGGAACACCATGCCGATCTCGCGGCCGCGCACGCCACCCCAGCCGCCCGGGCCCGGGAGCGGCGCACCGCGCAGGAGCATCCGCTGCGCCCGCACCCGGCCGGGCTCGGGCACCAGCCCCAGCAGTGCCCGCAGCAAGGTGCTCTTGCCCGATCCGCTGCCGCCGAGCACCACGAGCACCTCGCCCGCGACCACGTCGAGGTCGACGCCGGAGAGCACGGCGCGGCCGCGGTAGTCCACCGACAGCCCACGCACCTCGAGCAGGTTCACACGCTCACCACCTGGGTCGACCGGTCGAGGACGTCGCGCAGCCCTCGCCGATGCAGGTCAGCGCGAGCACCGTGACGAGTACGGCGAGCCCCGGCCCGAGCACGAGGTGCGGGTGCGCCAGCGCGGCCCCGCGGGCCTCGGCGAGCATCGCGCCCCACTCCGCGGTGGGCGGCTGGGCGCCCATCCCGAGGAAGCTCAGCCCGGCGACCGTCGCGATGAGCTGACCGGCCTCCACGGCGGCGAGCACGCCCAGCGGTCCGACCAGGCGCGGGCGGACCTCCGTGCGCAGCAGGTGGCCCCGGGACGCGCCCAGGGCCCGGGCGGCCACGGCGGACGGCTCGGCGAGCGCCGAGCGCACCAGCGACCGCGACAGCCGGGCGAACGGCGCCCACCAGACCAGCAGCGCGCCGCCGAGCACCGTGGTCAATGACGGGCCGCGGAGCCCGACGAACGCGAGGATGACGATCACGGCCGGGAACGCGACGACCGTGTCGATCACGCGCCGGCCGAGGTCGTCCAGGCGCGGGCCGGCGATGCCGACGGCGGCGCCGAGGACCGTGCCGATCACGATGATCGTGAGCATGGTCGCGCCGGTGAGCAGCAGCGTCTGCCGGCCGCCGTGCAGCACGCGGGAGGCGTAGTCACGGCCGAACCGGTCGGTGCCCAGCCAGTGCGCGCCGCCGGGTGCGGCCAGCCGCGGCCCCACCTGCTGCGCCGTGGGGTCGTACCCGGCGAGCAGCGGCGCGGCCAGCGAAACGAGCACGACCAGGCCGAGCAGGACCGTTCCCGCGGCGAGGAGGCTGCGGCCGCGGCCGCCGGCACGCATGCGGGAGGCCCGCAGCACGGTCGCCGTCATGCGACCGCCTCCGCCCTGGCCTCGCCGCGCGGGTCGAGCAGTCGCTGGGCGAGATCGACGCCGCGGTTGACCAGCACCACGAGCGCGGTCGCGAGCACCACGTAGGCCTGCACCACCGGGTAGTCCTGCGCGGCGATCGCGTCGACGGCGTAGAGCCCGATCCCGGGCCAGGAGAACACCGCCTCGGTGATGATCGAGCCGGTCACCAGCGACGCGAACGCAAGCCCGCCGAGCGTCAGCACCGGGCTCACGGCGGGCCGCAGGACGTGCCGCAGCAGCGCGCGGCCCGGGGAGGCGCCGCGCGCCAGCGCCGCCACCGCGTACAGCCTGCCGCGCTCGGCGATCAGCGAGGCCCGCAGCACCCGCGACATCGTCGGCGAGATCGCCACGCCCAGCACGAGCGCCGGGAGCCAGATCCGCTCCGCGGTCGCGCGGCCGGCCACCGGGTAGTCGACGAGGCCGGTGAACACCTGCAGCGCGAGCGTCCCGAGCAGGAAGGACGGCACGGCGATCGTCAGCAGGGTGGCCACGCGCACCACGTGGTCGGTGGCCGCGCCCGGGCGTCGGCTGGCGAGCAGCGCCAGTCCACCGCCGACGACGAGCGCCACCGCGAAGCCCAGCAGCCCCAGCGCGAGGCTGGCCGGCAGCCGGTCGAGCATCTCGCCGAGCACCGGGCGCTGGGAGAGGTAGGAGACGCCCCAGTCGCCCGTCAGCATGCGCCCAAGCCACCGGACGTACTGCTCGGCCAGCGGGCGGTCCAGCCCCAGCTCGGCGAGGCGCTCGGCCCGGATGCGCGCCTCGTCGGCCTCCGTCAGCCCGACGCCGCCCGCCTCGCCCAGCTGGACGTCGACGGGGTCGCCCGGGGCGGTGCGGATCAGCGCGAACACCAGCACGGACGCCACGAGCAGCACGGCGGCCGCGCCGGCGACCGCGCGTCCGACCCGGGCGCCCATCAGCCGGCGAGCGCGTAGCCGGCCCGGACCAGGTTCTCGTACTGCAGCGGGTGCGGCACGAACCCGGAGAGGCGGTCGGACACGGCGGTGGCCTGCGGGCGCGGGTGCACCGGGATCGCCGGGACGACCTCGGCCATCAGCGCGTTGAGCTCCAGGATCGCCGCGGTGCGCTCCGCCTCGGTGGCCGCCGCGTTGGCGCGGTCGATCAGCGGCTGCGCCTCGGGCACCCGGTAACCGCCGTAGTTGCCCGACCCGCCCTCGCCGATCTGCACGGACATCAGGCTCGGGACGTTGCCCAGCGTGGTGAACGCGGCCGTCTGGGCGTCCCAGTCCCCGCGCTCCCGCGCCTGCTGCACGAGCGCGTTGTCCACGTAGGACAGGTCCACGGTGACGCCGAGCGCGTCCCACTGCGCCTGCAGGACCTCGCCGGTGGCCTGCTCGGTGCCCCAGGTCTGCAGGCGGAACCGCAGCGGCTGCCCGTCCTTGCTGCTGCTGCGGCGCCCGTCCGGGCCGAGCACCCAGCCGGCCTCGTCGAGCAGCCGGGCGGCGAGGTCGGGATCGTGGCGGGGGTAGCCCTGCTCGTCGGCCTGCGGGTAGGCCGGGTTGGACGCGAGCCAGCTCCCCGCGGGCTCCGACAGACCCTCCCCCGCGATCTCCGCGACCTGCGCCCGGTCCACGGCCCACGCCAGCGCCTGCCGCACCCGCTGGTCGGCGAGCGCGGGGGCGGCCGGGGACGCCGGGTTGAGGTAGACAGCGACCGTGTTGGCGGCGGGCGCGCCCTGCAAGGTCAGCCCGTCGGCCGCCTCGAGCTGGGCGACCGCGTCGCTCGGCAGCAGGTCGACGACGTCGGCCTGACCGGAGAGCGCCACCTGCACGCGTGACTGCGCGTCCGTGACCTGCCGCACCACGATCCGCTCCACGGTCGGCGCGGCCCCCCACCAGCCCGGGTTGCGCTCCAGCGTGAGCTCGCGCTCCGAGGTGAAGCCGGTGACCCGGAACGGTCCGGTCAGGTCGGCCTCCTCCGCGGGGCCGGTGAGCCCCTCGTACGCGGCGACGTTGTGCACCTGCAGCTCGTAGTGCGCGAGCGTGAAGTCGAGGAACGGCGCGGGCGCGTCGGTCTCGAAGACCAGCGTCCGTACGCCGGAGGCGCTGACGCGCACGCCGTCCAGGAGGTTGGCCGCCAGCGCGTTGTGCTCCCGGGACCGTTCGAGCGACGCCTGGACGGCGGCGGCGTCGACCGGGGCGCCGCTGTGGAACGCGGCCCCCTCGCGCAGCACCACGGTCCAGGCGTTCGGCGCGGTCTGCTGCACCGACTCGGCGAGCTCCGGCGCCACCGTGCCGTCCGGCTGGATCTTGGCGAGCGACTCACCCGCCCCGAACGAGCGCAGGTAGCTCGTGACCAGCGACTCGGCGGGGTCGAGCCCGGCGTTGATCTTCGAGACGGCGAGCGTGAGCGTGCCCGGGTCGCCGCCCGTGCCCGCCGATGCGCCCCCGGAACAGGCGGTGACGACGCCCATGAGGGCGACGGCGGCCAGGGTCAGCAGTCTGCGCACGGGAACACGCTCCGTTCGGGACCGGCGGCGCGGGCGTCACCCGCGCGTGGACGGACGGCCGGGAACGGCCGCGATCGATGCCGGAGCGTAGACGATAACGATTTTCATAAGCAAGCTAGGTGCGCGAGCTGTCGCCTCCCTGCGTCCGAGTCGGACCGTCAGCCCTGCGTCCGGGGGGCGTCCGCGTCCCGCGCCTCCGGCAGCAGCGTGCTGATGACGACGAGCACCACGCCGACGGTGAGGAGCGCGTCCGGCAGGTTGAACGTGGGGAACCAGCCGGTGTGGAAGTAGTCGGTGACGGCGGCGTCGAGCGCGCGGTTGACCAGGTTCGTCACCGCACCCGCGACGACCCCGGCGAGCCCGAGCAGCCCGATGAGCGGGACGGCCGGCACCGTGAACCAGGCGTAGACCGCGATCGCGAGCGTCACCGCGCCGGTGACACCGAGGACCACGCCGGTGGGCAGGCCCGCGCCGAGGCTGAAGGCCACGCCGGTGTTGTAGGTGAGGCGCAGCTGCAGCAGCCCGAGGTCGACGGCCCGGCCGTCGGCCAGCAGGCCCTCGACCACCTCCTTGGTCACCCACGCGAGCGCGACCAGGCCGACCACCAGGACGGCGAAGAGGGCGCGGCGGCGCGGTCGGGAGGGAGTGGTCACGGGCGGGCACCTCGGCTTCGACGGGGGATGGGCTCTCGCCATCATGCCGACACGCGGGCTCAGGCCGACTCGCCTGCCAGAACCCGCCGACTCGCGTGTCGGATTCGGGCGACTCGCTCACCTCGGCGAGTCGCCCGGTTTCGCCACCTCGACCTGCAGGTCCAAGGCCAGGTCGGGCCCGAGGAGCAGCTCCGCGTCCCGGCGGGCCAGCAACTGCGCTGCCACGACGGCGGGCAGCTTCGCCCTCGCCCGGAACCCCGCCCGGCCGTCGGCCCCGGCCGTGGGCCCGGCCAGCGCGAACGTCAGCCGCTCGGCCCCGCGGCGCGTCGTGAGGACGCCGTCGAGCCGCCAGCGCCCCGGCGTGGGGAGCGCCCGCAGCGCGGTGGACCGGTAGGTGAGCACCGGATGCGCGGCGGCGTCGACGAGCCCTGCAGCGGTGAGGATGCGGTCCCACCGCGGGCTGCCGCTGGTGAGCGACCCGGTGCGGATCTCCGCCACCACAGCGCTGCGTTCCGGTTCCGCTGCGACGTCCACGTGCCCGCGCACGTCGGTGAACCGGCCGCGCACGGTCGCCAGGCCGCCGATGCGCACGGCAACGCCGAGGTGCGAGCGGCGCGCGTCCACGACCCAGCGACCGGTCGGCAGCCCGAGGGACCGGACGGGGGCGGCGGTGGTCGTCGTCATGGGGAGATGCTCGCGCCGAACGAGCCCGCGTTACCTCCCTCGCACGGGGGACGGGGCTCCCCGACGGGTGGGAACATCGTGCTCGTGACCCGGCTGTCGGTGGCGATCCGCCCGCCGGCCGCGGTCGTCGCGACGCTCGCGGCGCTGCCGCGGCCACCGCAGCCACGCGTCACGTGGTCGGCGCCCGAGCAGTGGCTCGTGAAGCTGCGCCCGCTCGGGCACGTGCCCGCCGACCTCGTCGCACCGTTGACCGACGCGCTGACCGCCGAGCTCGCCGACGTCCCGCCGGCGCGGTGCGCGCTCGGCCCCGCCACCGAACGGCTGGCCGGGCAGTGGCTGGGTGCGCCCGTGGCCGGGCTGGACGACCTCGGCGCCGTCGTGTTCGACGCCACCGTCGGCCTGGTGCCCGTCACGCACCCCCAGCCGTTCCGGGCCGACGTCGTGCTGGCCCGTGGCCGGGTGCCCGCCGCCCTCGCCGGCGCGCCGATCGCTGCGGAGTGGGTGGCCGACCGGGCGCTGCTGGTGGCGGACCGGTCGGCGCCGGGCCGGGTGCGGCTGGACGACTGGCGGAGTTCGTGCTGCGGAGCTGAGCCCGGATTTCCCGGAACGGCCCCGCGAACGGGGTGCTCCTCCGTACCGTCCGCCGCATGGACGGGCAACAGTGGCTGACCTCCTACCAGGAGCGGTTGCGGGACATCCGGGCGCGCACGACAGCCGCCCAACGGGCGCTGGCCGAGGTCAGCGGCACGGCGACGAGCCGGGACGGGGCGGTCACCGTCACCGTGACCCCGGGCGGGGCGCTGCAGCAGATCACCTTCGCCGAGCGGGCCGACGACCTGACGCGCGCACAGCTCGCGGCCGCGGTGCTGGCCACCGCCCGGCAGGCGCAGGCCGAGGCGGCGCGGTCGGCCGCCGACGCCGTGGCGCCGGTCCTCGGCGCCGACAGCGAGGCGATGGCGGTGCTCCGGTCCCACTTCGGTGCACCCGAGCTCCTCCGATGAGCGGCGGTTTCCGGGTGCTCGGCTCGGATCTGGCCGGGCACGCGGCGCAGGTGGAGGAGCTGGCCGAGCGGATGCGGCGGGCCGCCGATGCCGGTCGGCCGCTCGACCGCGACGCCTACGGGATCGTCGGGCAGGTGTTCGCCGAGCCGGCCGCCGACTCCACCCGGAGCGCGTCGGAGTCGATCGGAGTCCTCGCCGACGTCACCGCGGCGTTCGCCGCCGGGCTGCGGGCCACGAGCGCCGACTACCGCGACGCCGAGCACGGCAACGCCACCCGGTTCGGAGCGCCCCGATGAGCAGCCCCCTGACCGTCGAGCCTGAACACGAGGACGCCCAGCCGCTCAACTGGGAGGGCGCGGGGGCCGCGTCGAGCTGGGCCGACCTGAACAAGGCCCTGGCCGCCGACCAGGTCGACCCGGTGCAGGTCGCGTTCGCGGCGGCGGGCGCCGGCCTCGACACCCTGGGCGCCGTGGCGTGGCCGCTGGACTCGTTGCTCGAGGCCGGGTTCGGCTGGCTCATCGAGCACGTGTGGTTCCTGCACGAGCCGCTCGACGCCCTGGCGGGCGACCCCACGCAGATCACCGCGCAGGCACAGACGTGGCACAACGTGGGCGTCGAGCTGGGCGAGATCGCCGCCGAGCACCGTGCGCAGGCCGCCGCCCTGCCCGGCTGGGAGGGCGCGGCGGGCGACGCCTACCGCACCGCGGTCACCGGGCTCACCGGGGCGACGGACCGCACCGCGGCCGATGCGGACCAGCTCGCGCAGCTGATCCTCACGACGGGGGCGCTCGTCGGCACCGAACGCGCGCTGATCCGGGATCTGATCGCCGAGTTCGCCGCCAAGGCCGTTCAGGTGGCCATCGGCTACGGCCTCGCCGCGCTGGTAACCGCGGGCGGCGCACTGGGCTATCTCGCGATCCGAATCATCGTGTCGGCGCTCGAGCTGGCCGAGACCATCGCCCGCCGGATCTCCGACCTGCTCGACGCCCTCGCCGCTGCCGGGGGCACCGCCGCCCAGCTCAGCGAGGCGATCCGGGACACCGCGGCCCAGGTGCGGGCCGCGGCGCCCGGCCTGCGCGCGGCCGC
>NZ_JAHKRK010000167.1 GCF_019396355.1 Pseudonocardia nigra | reverse complement strand
CTTCCTCCGCCGCCACGACAGCCCCGACCGTCGCCGCGACCGCCACCTCAAGGCACTCCAAGACCTCGGATACGAGGTCACACTCGCCAAGGCCTCATAGGCTGCGGTCGATTCTCCTGACAGCCACGTTCATGCCACGACGTTGCGTGAAAGTGGCTTTGCTGCAAGGCCGGAGACCGGACTAGACGAACCAGAGGGCTGCCAGCACCCCGGCACTGATCGCGAGGACCGCGCCGGCTGCCGCCGCACTCTGCACCCCCGCCCGTCGATCGGCGTACCACTGGGCAGGCACGGCAACTGCCGCCGCCAGCACGTGCCAGACGAGCCGCGCCGTCCCGGGGCCGGGCGCCCCCGTGCGACCCGCGACGAACGCCGCCACGACCAACGCCAGCGCCAGCGCGACGAGCCCGCCCGCGAGCACCCCGGACAGCCCGCGCAGGCCACTGCCGACGCGCGTCGGCCCGCCCCGTCCGCGCGTCGTCATGGCGCGAGCAGATCCCACGGGTTGCGCGGCGGCGCGGCCGCGCGGCCCTCGGGACAGTTGCGGCGCATCTCGCAGCCGCCGCAGCGCGGCGCGGGCCGCGGCGGGAACAACTCGTCGGTGTCGCCACCGGTCTCGAGCTCGTCGGCGGCGGCCGCCAGCTCGGTCGCCGCCTCCTCGGCCAGCCGCACGTGCTCGTCCAGGGAGCCGCGGTCGTGGCGCCACGCGAGCACCTCACCGCTCGGCAGGTGGTGCAGCTCCACCTGCACGCACGGGCGACGCAGCGTGCGCTCCGTCGCCACCGCGTAGAGCGCGAGGGCCTGCGACGCCTGCGCGTCCGCCTCGGTGGGCGCCCGTCGCCCGGTCTTGTAGTCCACGATCACGAGCTCGGCCCCGCGGCGGTCGATCCGGTCCACGCGGCCCTCGGCCACGATCCGGTCGGTCGCGACCGAGACCCACTGCTCCAGGCCCACGGCCTCGGCGTCGGGCGTCAGCTCAGCGGCGTAGTCGGCGACCCACCCACGGGCCCGTTCGCGGTACTCGGCGGCCTGCGCCGCGTCGCGGAACCCCTCGCTCGTCCAGTGCCGGTCCACCAGCGCGGCGGCCGCGCGCGGCGTGCGTTCGGCAGGCGGGAGGTCGAACAGCGCCCGCAGCGCGAGGTGCACGACCGCGCCGAGCGTGCTGTGGGCCCACGCTCCGCCGCGCGGCGGCGCCGGGCGGTCGAGGTAGGTCATCCGGTAGCGGCGGGGGCAGTCGGACCATGTCGCGAGCTTCGAAGGGGTCACCTTGACCAGACGGGTGGTCGCGAAGTCGAACCCGAGCTGTGCACCACCGTTCACCGGGAGCACCGTAACCCGCGCCCTCGGTGACCGATCAGCCGGTGAGGACCTCGGCACCGGTGGCCCGCGCCACCAGCGCCTCGAGGGCGTCCTCGCCCGTGGTCTCGGCGGCGATGGGGGTGGTCTTGTTGGTGCCGTGGTAGTCGCTGGAGCCGGTGGCGACCAGGCCGAGGTCGGCGGCCAGGCCGCGCAGCAGCTTCCGGTCCTCCGGGCCGTGGTCGGGATGGTCCACCTCGACGCCGGTGAGCCCGGCCGCCGCGAGATCGACGAGCACCGACGGCTCCACCACGCGACCGCGCCTGCGGGCCAGCGGGTGCGCGAACACCGCGACGCCACCCGCGGCGCGCACCATCGCGATCGCGGTGTCGACGGGCGTGTCCGCCTTCGGCACGTAGTACGGGCTGCCGGTGTAGAGCAGCTTCGCGAACGCCTCGTTCACCGACTCGACCACGCCCGCCGCGACGAGCGCCCTCGCCAGGTGTGGCCGCCCGGCGCTCGCCCCGTCGGGGAGCAGCGCGAACACCGTCTCGACGTCCACCGGGTAGCCGTCGGCGGCCATCTTCTCGGTCATCCGGTGCAGGCGCTGGACGCGCTCGGTGCGCAGCCGCAGCTGCTCGGCGACGATCGCGGGGTGCTCCGGGTCGAACAGGTAGCCCAGCAGGTGCACCGACACGTCCGGATCGGCGCGGCCGGTGGGACCGGCACAGGAGAACTCGGCCCCGCGGATCAGCCTCATCCCCGGTCGCAGTGCCGCCGCAGCCTCGTCCCACCCGGCGGTCGTGTCGTGGTCGGTGATCGCGAGCACGTCGACCCCGGAAGCGGCCGCGTGCGCGACGAGCTCCGCGGGCCGGTCGGTGCCGTCCGATGCCGTGGAGTGGGTGTGCAGGTCGATGCGGGCGCGGGGCACACCTGAGGCTAACCGGCGCTAACGCCGCCAGCGGGGACGGGCCAGCAGGCCCGTGGCGCGCGTCTTGCCCTTCTCCCCGAACACCAGCTCGGAGAGCGCCTCGTAGACCTCCTCGGGCCGAGGCAGGTAGCTGATCTTGTTGAGGGCCTGGATCTGACCGGCCGACTCCACGATCAACGTGCCGTAGCCCAGGAGCCTGCCGCCGAGGCTGCGCCGGAACGTGAGGTCGGTGACCTTGCTCAGCGGCATCATGCCCACGTTGTGGGTGATGATCCCCTCGGCGAGCATCACGCGCTTGTCGGTGATCACGATGCGCTCGATCCACCACAGGATCGTGAGCACGGTGAACCGCAGTGTGGCCACGAGCCCGAGGTAGAAGGCGATGTTGTCGACGAGGACGCTGTCGGGCAGGAACCGCTCCAGCAGCACGAGCGCGAGCAGGAACAGCGCCGTCTGCGTGAGGGGCGTGATCAGGACGGCCCAGTGCTGGCGCACCCTGATGACCCGACGCTCGGTCGGTAGGAGGTACTCGTCGATCTCGCGGGGGGCGAGCACGGCTTACACGAGTTGAGTGAAGAAGCTGGTGATGGACTCGGCGGCGTCACGCAGGGTGGCCCCGATGTTCTGCACCGAGTTGGCCGCGCCATCGGGCTGAGTGATCACGAAGAAGATGAGCAACGCGATCGCGAGCAGCCCAACGATCTTCTTGACGTTCACCACAACCACCGTTCTGAGCCGGAGGACGACCTCTCAGTAGTAGTTTGTACCGCACCTGTGAGCCCTGCGGAATCCGGCACGCGGGCGCGTATCGTGATCTGCGATGACCGAGGGTGATGCGGCTGTCCCCTGTGTGGGGGGCCTCGCCTACGACTCGAACGGCCGGCTGCTGCTCGTCCAACGGGCCAACGAGCCTGGTCGCGGGCGGTGGGCGCTGCCCGGTGGCAGGGTCGAGGCAGGCGAGGACGACGATGCCGCGTTGGTCCGGGAGATGACCGAGGAGACCGGCCTCGTCATCCGAACGGGTGCTCTTGTCGGGCGGGTACGCCGCGGCGCCTACGACATCGCCGACTACCACTGCACCGTGCTCGGCGGCGAACTGCGGGCGGGCGACGACGCGCTCGACGCCCGCTGGTGCGACGCGGCGGAGCTCGCCGCACTCCCGCTGGTCGACCGGCTCGCCGAGACCCTCGCCGGCTGGGACGCGCTGCCGCGCCCGTGAGTGCAGAACGTCGTCCTGGCGACGTTCTGCACTCACGACCGGCGTCAGCCCTGTGGTTCGGGGCGGCCGGGCTGCTCGCCGCCCCGCGCCTCGCCGTACGAGCGCTTCGGCACCATCACCTTCCGCCGGAACGTGCAGACGACCGTGCCGTCCTGCTTGTAGCCCCGGGTCTCGACGTACACGACGCCACGGTCGTCCTTCGACTTCGACTCGGTCTTGTCCAGCACCTCGGTCTCGCCGTAGATGGTGTCGCCGTGGAACGTCGGCTTGGTGTGCTTGAGCGACTCCACCTCGAGGTTCGCGATCGCCTTGCCCGACACGTCAGGCACGGACATGCCCAGCAGGAGCGAGTAGATGTAGTTGCCCACCACCACGTTCCGCTTGAACTCGGTGGTCTCCTCCGCGTAGTTGGCGTCCATGTGCAGCGGGTGGTGGTTCATCGTGAGCAGGCAGAACAGGTGGTCGTCGTACTCGGTGACCGTCTTCCCCGGCCAGTGCTTGTAGACCGCTCCGACCTCGAACTCCTCGAAGTACCGCCCGAACTGCAACGTCGTCGCCTCCCTCGCCGATAACCCCAGTTGGTGGGGGTAATCTAGATCCTGGTTCCGTGATCGAGCCCGCCTGACGGCTGAGGCCCTGCACACAGCGAGGAGGTGGGCGCGGTGCAGAAGACACCCGGTTGCAGTAGTCGCCGCGTCCCCGACACGGCGACCATCTGACGGTCTCCCCGGTCGGGACGCGAGCTCCACGCCGCGCGACGAGCCGCACTCGGCGCGCGTCCCGAAATCCTTCCGAGGAGGTACGTCGTGCCGCCGCTGTCCGCCTTCCGGCCTGCCATCCGGGCCGCAGGAACCCGCCTGTCCCCCAAGACCGCCCACCCGTTGCGGCCGAAGCTGCGCGTGCCCGTCTCGGCCTACGTCGTGGACTGCGCCGTGTACGTCGACGGCAGGCGGCTGCCCGGCCGGTGGACCCACGAGCGCGCCCTCGCCGAGGTCCGCCGCCGCGACGAGGGCTTCGTCTGGATCGGGTTGCACGAGCCCGACGCCGAGCAGATCACGGGCGTCGCCGACGTCTTCGGGCTGCACGAGCTGGCCGTCGAGGATGCGGTGCACGCCCACCAGCGCCCCAAGCTCGAGCGCTACGACGACATGCTGTTCATGGTGCTCAAGACGCTCTGTTACGTCGGGCACGCCCGTCCCACGGCGGCGAACGAGATCGTCGAGACGGGCGAGGTCATGGCGTTCGTCGGGCCCGACTTCATCGTCACCGTGCGCCACGGCGAGCACTCCTCGCTGCAGGAGGTGCGGCGCCGGCTGGAGGCCGACCCCGAGCAGCTCGCGCTCGGCCCGGCCGCGGTCCTGCACGCCATCGCCGACCACGTCGTCGACACCTACCTCGCCGTCACCTCGGCGATCGAGGACGACATCGACGAGATGGAGGCGCAGGTCTTCACCCCGCGCTCCACGATGGACGCCGAGCAGATCTACGTGATGAAGCGCGAGGTGCTGGAGCTGCGGCGCGCCGTCGTGCCGCTCGGGCCGCCGCTGCGCAAGCTCACCGAGGGTTACAGCTCGCTGGTGCCGCACGACGTGCGCTCGTACTTCCGCGACGTCGACGACCACCTCGTCACCGTCACGGAGCGGGTCGCGGGCTTCAACGAGCTGCTCACCACCCTCGTCGACGCCGCGCTCGCGAAGATCACGATGCGGCAGAACAGCGACATGCGGAAGATCAGTGCGTACGTCGCGCTCATCTCCGTCCCCACGATGATCGCCGGCATCTACGGGATGAACTTCGACCACATGCCGGAGCTGCACTGGCAGTTCGGCTACCCGATGGTGCTGCTCGCGATCGTGGGGATCTGGGTGGTGCTGTTCCGGGTGTTCCGCCGCAACGACTGGCTCTGAGTCCGGCTCGCCGGTCCCTGCCGGCGGTCATAGCCTGGGCGCCGTGAACGAGCGCCGCCCGATCAACCCGCTGCGCCTGCTGCGCCGTCCCGCGTGGGCCGACCAGGAACCCACCTGGGCCGACGCGAAGCCCGGCCTGATCCGGGCCGCGCTGGACCGCGCGCAGGCGCGCCCGTCCGGGGGCTGGTTCGTGCTCGCCGGGAGCCGCGAGATCCGCCCGGGTCGGGCGTTCGGCCGCGTCGTCGCGGGCCGGGAGCTCGTGGCGTGGCGCGACGACGCCGGCACGCTGCACGTCGGTCCGGGCGCCTGCCCGCACCTGGGCGCCGCGCTCTGCGACGCCCCGGTGCACGAGGGCAGGTTGGTGTGCCGGTGGCACGGGCTCGCGCTGGGTGGCGAGGGCCGCCCGGGGTGGCGGACCCTGCCCGCGCACGACGACGGCGTGCTGGCGTGGGTGCGGCTCGACGACCTCGCCGACGGCGAGCCCACCGCCGCGCCCGTGCTCGGCCCGCGCCCACCCGCCGAGCGCAGCGTCGATGCCGTCGCCACCGTGATCGGCCGGTGCGAGCCGGCCGACGTCCTCGCCAACCGGCTCGACCCCTGGCACGGCGCCTGGTTCCACCCGTACTCGTTCAGTGCGCTGCGGGTCCTCAGCGCCCCGCCGATCGACTGCCCGCCGGCCGAGGACCGTTTCCTCGTCAAGGTCACGTTCACGGTCGGCAAGCGCCTCGGCGTGCCCGTGCACGCGGCGTTCACCTGCCCGGACCCGCGCACGGTCACGATGGAGATCGTCGACGGCGAGGGCACCGGCTCGGTCGTCGAGACGCACGCGACGCCACTGCGGCCGGGCCCGGACGGCCTGCCCCGCACCGCCGTCATCGAGGCGGTGGTGGCGCACTCCGACCGTCCGGGCTTCGTCCACACCCGGCGCGTCGCCGCCGCGCTGCGGCCGCTGATGGCCGTGACGGCCCGGCGGCTCTGGCGCGACGACATCGCCTACGCCGAGCGCCGCTACGAGCTGCGCGCGCGGCGCTCCGAGTCGCGGTCCTGACCGCTGCGCCCGGCGAGCACCACCGCGACGCCGAGGAGCACCGCCCCCGCGATCCCCGCGAGCCCCAGCCGGTCGCCGAGCAGCACCGCGGCGAGCACGGCCGCGGTGAGCGGCTCCAGCAGCGCCATCACCGTGCCCACCCCGGCGGAGGCGCTGCGCAGGCCGCGGAAGTAGCAGGTGTAGGCCAGCGCGGTCGGGACCGTGCCGAACGCGACGAGCAGGCCGAGGGTGCGCAGGTCGGGCGTGAAGGCGAGACCGGACGTGCCGACGGCCAGCGGCACGAGCAGCGCTCCGCCGAGGACGAACGCGAAGCCCGTGGTGGTGGCCGCGGCGAGACCGGGTACCGGCCGGGTCGCGAGTAGCGTCATCGCGGCGAACCCGCCGCCCGCCAGCACGGCGATCACCGCCCCAGCCAGCACCGCGCCGGCGCCGGGACCCTCGGCGGGCAGTCCGACGAGCAGCGCGAGCCCGGCCAGCGCTGCGGCGATCGCCACGACCTGGCGCCGATCGGCGTTCCGCCACCGCACGAGGAGCACGATCACGGGCGCCGTGTCGTGCAGTCGGCGGAGCAGCGCGCCTACCTGGTGGATGCCGTCCGGGGTCCACGCCCGAGGGTGCTGGATGGCGCCCTCGACGAAGGTGAGGACCTCGTTGCCATCGGGATCGAACCCGCTGTCGACGACCCGGGGACTTCCGGTGAACCCGACGTCCTCCAGGTGCCGGAGCAGGGCATGGACGGTAGGGGTCCACGGGCCGGCCGCCCGGCGGACGGTTCCGCCGATCCGAGATGTGTTGCTGGGTCCGCCTTCTGCCGCGAGCGGAGTCGACGGAGTGGAGCTGGACATGGAGGAACTCCTCGATGGTGGGAGATCCGGTGCGCAGGAGCGGCACCGGCTGGCGACCGCGGCAGGTGCCGCGGTTGCGCGCTCGTCGAGGAGGTCTGTCGTTCGCGGTCAGTCGGCCGCGGCGGGCTCCCGACGAGCGGTGGCCGGAACCATCGAGGCAGTACGCATGAACATCTCCTCCTGCCGGCAGTGGGCGCGGTCGACCATAGGGATCGCGCCGTGAGCGTGTCGATCCGAATTCCCGGTCGAGCACCACGGATGGGGGCGCCGGACGTTCCGCGAACTACATCGGGATCAGCTCGAACGCCGTCGCCAGCCGGGCGCCGGGCAGCCGCTCGGCGTCGGCCTCGGCCATCTGCCGCAGGAAGGTCGCCGGGTCGGCCATCGGACCCGACAGCGCCGCGAGGTACTCCCGGTGCGCCGCGACCGAGGCGACGCCGCGGTCGAACACCTCGCTGATCTCAACAGCGTGGGAGTTCAGCGGTGACGCCGCGACGGCCACCCACCGCACCCCGCTCCACGGCTCGCCGAGCTCGGGGAACAGCCACCGGTTCGCCGCATCCCGCACGGCGTCGATCGCCGCGGCGCCGACGGCGACATCGGCCGCCCGGTTGCATCGAACGGCGGGGTCTTGACGGTGGACCTTCCGAGAATTTAGGTTCCCTCAGCCCGAAAACTTTACGGCTGTTTTCCGAAACTTTCTACATGCACCGTCGCCAGAGAAAGCAAGGGAGCTCATGAGCCGATCCGTCTCCTCACCGCCGCACTCGCCGCGGTGGCACTGGCCGCCCCGGTGGGCACGGCACTCGCCGCGCCGCCCGCCGACCACGTGCCGCCCGGTCAGGCCAAGAAGGACACCCTGCGTTGGGTGGCGCCCAACGGGTTCCACATCGGGACCGCGGTCGCGGGCGGCGGCCACCACGAGAGCCAGCCCTACCCCGACCCGTTCACCTCGGACACGCAGTACCGCGAGGTGCTGGCGGCGGAGTTCAGCTCGGTGTCCCCCGAGAACCAGATGAAGTGGGAGTACATCCACCCCGAGCGCGACCGGTACAACTTCGCCACCGCCGACGCGATCGTCGAGTTCGCCGAGGCCAACCGCCAGGTGGTTCGCGGGCACACGCTGCTGTGGCACAGCCAGAACCCGGCGTGGCTGGAGCAGGGCGACTTCACGCCCGACGAGCTGCGCACGATCCTGCGCGAGCACATCACCACCGTGGTGGGCCGTTACGCGGGCCGCATCCAGCAGTGGGACGTCGCCAACGAGATCTTCGACGAGTCGGGCGAGCTGCGGACCACGGACAACATCTGGATCCGCGAGCTCGGACCGGGCATCATCGCGGACGCGTTCCGGTGGGCCCACCAGGCCGACCCGAACGCGGAGCTGTTCTTCAACGACTATGGCGTCGAGGGCGTCAACGCCAAGAGCGACGCCTACTACGCGCTCGTGGAGCAGCTGCTCGCCGACGGTGTGCCGGTGCACGGGTTCTCCGCCCAGGCGCACCTGAGCACCCGGTACGGCTTCCCCGGCGACCTGGAGGCCAACCTGCGCCGCTTCGCCGACCTCGGCCTGGAGACGGCGATCACCGAGCTCGACGTGCGGATGGACCTGCCGGCGGACGGCAAGCCGACCGCCGCGCAGCTGGAGCAGCAGGCCGACTACTACCAGCAGGCCCTCACCGCCTGCTTGAACGTCGAGGGCTGCGACTCGTTCACGATCTGGGGCTTCACCGACAAGTACTCGTGGGTCCCGGTGTTCTTCGAGGGCGAGGGCGCGGCGACGGTCATGTGGGACGACTTCACCCGCAAGCCCGTCTAGGAGGCACTGCAGTGCACCCTCGCTGACGCGTCCCCCGGCAGGCCGGCCTGCCGGAACTAGCTCGCGCCCCCGTGCGAACGGCACTTTCGCGCGAACCTATTGAACAAAAGTGCCGTTCGCGCAGCGGCTCAGGCGCGGCTCAGCCCTTCTCGGCGCCCGCCGTGAGCCCTTCGGTGAGCAGCTTCTCGGTTGCGAAGAAGATCACGATGATCGGGATGGTGACGATGACCGACCCGGCCATCAGCACCGTGGTCGGGATCTCGATGCTGCCGGCCAGCTGGGAGAGCCCGAGCGAGACCGTCCACCGGTCCCGGGCCTCGACGAGGAACAGCAGCGCGAACAGGAACTCGTTCCACGCGATCATGAAGACGAACAGGGCGTTCGCCATGATGGCCGGCAGGGCCAGCGGAAGGCTGATCCGCCGCATGACACCCAGCCTGCTGCAGCCGTCGATCGCCGCGGCCTCCTCGAGGCTCACCGGCACCGTGTCGAAGTAGTTGCGCAGCATGTAGATCGACACGGCCACGACCTGCGAGACGTAGACGATGAGCAGCCCGACGAGCGAGCCGCGCAGCCCGATCTGGGTGAAGAAGACGAAGAGCGGGACCGCGAGCAGGATCGCGGGGAACAGGTAGACGGCGAGGAACAGCACGCTGATCTGGCGCCTGCCGAAGAACTCCAGCCTGCTCACCGCGTAGGCGCCGGGCAGCGCGATCAGCAGCGTCAGCGCCACCGTGCCCAGCGCGACGAGCGCGCTGTTGCGCATGAACAGCAGGAAGCCCTGCCCCCCGGCGTCCGGGGACCTGAGCACGGCGGCGTAGCTGCCCAGGTCCAGCTCGGACAGCCCCACCCAGAGTGCGCCGGGGTCCTGCAGCACGCGGTCCAGCGGCCGGATCGACAGCAGCCCCATGTAGTAGAAGGGGAACAGCGTGACGATCAGCAGGCCGACGATCACGACCACGCGCAGCACCGCAAAGACGCGCGTCTCCACCGCGTCCCGGTTCCACCCGCCGGCCATCAGCTCTGCTCCTCGCGCGGCGCGAGCCGCCACAGGTACAGCCCGATGAACACGGCGAGGATCGCGGCGAGCACCAGAGCCTGGGCCGCGGCGCCGCCGATGTCGCCCCGCGCCGTGAGCGAGTTGAACACCGAGACGCTGATCACCTCGGTGCCCGCCCCACCCCCGGTGAGCAGGTAGATGTCGTCGAAGCTGTTGAACGTCCAGATGAACCGCAGCACCGCCAGCACCGCGATCGTGGGCAGCAGCTGCGGGAGCAGCACGTGTCGGAAGCGTTGCGTCGGCGTGGCCCCGTCCACCCGCGCGGCCTCCTCGAGGGTGGCGGGGACGGCCTGCAGCCGCGCGGTGAGGAACAGAAACGCGAACGGGAACGAGCGCCACGCCTCGAACACGATCACCGTGAGCAGCGCGGTGGGGACGCCGAAGGTCAGCCCGAGGACCGACACCTCGCTGCTGCGCTGGCTGAGGAACGCTACCGGCTGGTCCCAGCCCAGCAACCGGGTGCCCCAGTGGTTGGCCACGCCGAACTGGGGGTTGAGCATCGTGGACCAGGCGAAGGTCACCGCGACGATCGGGGCGACGTAGGGCAGCAGCATCGCCGCGCGCACGAGGCCGCGGCCGCGGAACTTCCGCCGCAGCGCCAGGGCGGCGACCAGGCCCACGACGATCGCGAACCCGGTGCCCAGCACCGAGTACGCCAGCGTCGTCCCCAGTGAGTCCCAGAAGCTCGACGAGGTGAAGACGTCCGCGAAGTTGCCGAGCGTGAGGTTGCCGAACAGCCCCGCGGTGCGCAGGTTGAGCAGCCGCAGCCGCTGGAAGGCCAGCAGCACCGTCCACAGGATGGGCAGGACCACCATCACCAGGACGATGACGAGCGTCGGCGAGATCAGCGCCAGCCCGGCGCGCGCGTCGGCCTGCTTCAGCGACCGTCCGCCCCGGCGGTCGCGGCGCTGCCCCGGGGCGCCGGTGCGCGCCGGGGCGACGGGCGCCGCACTCACCGCAGGGAGTCCTGGATCGCCCGCAGCGCCTCGGCGGCCTGGTTCGCGGCGGTCTGCGCATCGACGCCGCCACTGGTGACCGCCGCGACCGCGGCCGCGACCGGGAGCTCCCCGAGGGAGGCTCCGATCAGGTCGCCCTGCCCCTGCGTGATACCCCACCGCGAGAAGTTCTCCGGTCCGGTCTGCAGGGCCTGGAGCACCTCCGGGCCGTAGAACTGCTCGAGGGGACCCTCGGTGTCGACACCGACCGGCAGGGTCTCCCAGGTGTCGACGAACTCCGTGCTGCCCGGCGTCGGACCGGTGCGGGCCGGGAACTTGCCCTCGGGGGCGAAGGCCAGCCAGTCGATGTAGCCGTCGCTGAGCATGAACTGGACGAACTGCTGGGACGGCTCCGCCGCGGCGTCCGCGGTGATCGCCCAGGAGATGACCTCCCCGAACTGGGCGGGCTCGGTGCCGTCCGGCCCCTGCAGCGCGGTGACGACCCCGGTGTTCTCGGCCAGGAACGTGGGGTTGCCGACGCACTGCGGGCAGCTGGGCATCGCGTCGTTGCGGAGCCCCGCCAGCTCGTCGAGCAGGAACGTCGACCAGATGCTCATTGCTGACTGCCCGGCGAAGTAGGCCGCGCGGACGGTGTCGACGTCCTGCGCGCCGGGCACCGAGTAGTTCGTCATGAGGTCGCGGTAGAAGTCGAACGCCGCCACGCATTGCGGGCTGTCCATGGTGATCTCGCCGGCGTCGTTCACCATCTGACAGCCGTTGGCGAGCGCGATGTGGTCGAAGGTCTGCTGGGTGAACGCATCACCCGGTGCCGTGGCGCCCACGAAGCCGGCCATCTGGTCGCTGTCGAGGGCCTGCGCCGCGGCGAGGATGTCGCCGTAGGTAGCGGGCGCGGGCAGTCCGGCCTGGTCGAAGAGGTCCTTGCGGTAGTAGAGCAGCTGTGACCACGCCTCACTGGGCACGGCCAGCTGCTGGTCGCCCTCTCTGGTGAGCTCCAGTGCCCGCTGGTTCCACGTGTCGGCGCCGAGGGCGTCGATCACGGCGGCCGTGGTCTCGGTGTCCACGAGGTCGTTCGCGGCGAGCGTGCGCACCTGCGCGAGCGGGGTCGAGCCGATCACATCCGGCAGGTCGCCCGCCGCGGCCGCGGACGTCAGGACCTGGTTGAACTGGTCCTCCTCCACCCCGACGAGCTCGACCTGGATCCCGGTCTGCTCGGTGAACCGGGCGATGATCGCCTCGGTGGCCGCCACGCGGTCGGGAATCGTGTCGCCGGTCCAGACGGTGATGCTCTGGCCGTCACCGCCCTCGTCGGCGCCCCCACACGCTGACAGGGCCAGTGCGGCCGCGAGTCCCATGGCGATGCCGGTACGGCGGGTCATGTGCGTCATCGGCGTGCCTTCCCCTCGTCGGGTGGGCGGAACGACCGGCTCAGTGAACTCCTCGCGGCACTGATCCACAAGGCAGGGACCGGGCATCATGTGTTGCGATTGCGCGCAATGCGCAGACCGTTATGTGTTGAATATCGACAGGCGCGCGGCCATTTCCGGAAAACCGCTGGGCGCCCACCGGGGCCGTTCGCCGCAGCGGCGCCACCAGAGGTCCAACGACCTCGACAGCTGCAGGTCAGAGTAGTAGTATCAAACATATGTTCGAGCAGCCGATCGATGTTCCCTCCGTGGACGACGACTGGCTCGCGTCCCTGGACGCGCTCGACCAACCCGCCGACGAACTCTTCGGCGACCCGGGCGAGATCGTGTTCGTGCAGCTGCTGGAATCGCTGCCCGCCGCTGCGCTGGACCTGCCCGAGCCCACGGAGGACGGCGGTCCGGAGTGGCAGCCCGGGATGGACGCCGGGCCGGTGGCGGAGTACACGGTCGCGCGGATCCGCCCGTCCGGGCTGCTGGCACTGGACCTGGATTCCTCCACCGCCGACCCAGCCGTGATGTCCGACGCCGGGCTGATCGACGCCGTCATCGGGTTCGACCGCGTCGCCGCCTGGGCCCAGGCCCGGCAGGCCCGGCTGCTGGCCGAGTTCGCCCGCCGCCGCCCCGGTGACGCCCCCGACCTCGCCACCGCCGACACGGCATCGGGGTTGAGCCGCTACGCCCCCGACGAGGTCGGGCTCGCTCTGCACCTGTCCCGCGGCACCGCCAAGGCGCGGCTGGGTGAATCGGTGCGCCTCGACGCCGAACTCGCCGCAGCCCGGCAGGCGTGGGAGGACGGGCTGATCGACCAGCCGAAGGTCCGCGCCCTCGGCGACGCCACCCTCTACCTCACCCCGGAACACGCCAGGGTGGTGCAGGACCGGGTCCTCGACCGCGCCCCCACCCAAACCCTCGCCCAGTTCCGGGCCGCCCTGGCCCGCGCAGTGATCGCCGTCGACCCGGATGGCGCGAACAACCGCCACCGGGAAGCCCGCAAGGACCGCCGGGTCGTGATCGGCGACGAGAAGGACGGAATGGCCGCCCTGTGGGCGCTGCTGTCCGCACCGGACGCGCAGTCGGCCTACCAGTGGCTCACCCGCCTGGCCCGCGGCATGGGCACCGACGATGCACGGGGGATGGACGCCCGCCGCGCCGACCTGCTGGTCGCGCTGCTGACCGGACAGATCACCTACAGCCGCACCAGTCCCGAGTCCGACAGCGCCGAGTCCGACAGCGCCGATGCGGGAGACGCCGGCATCACGGAGCCCGCCGCAACCGAAACCTGCACCAGCACCAGCACCAGCACGTGGTCCGGACCGCCGCCGCGGCCGGTCACCCCGGGCAAACCGTTGATCCAGATCGTGATGCCGCACTCCACCCTGCTCGGGACGGATGACCAGCCGTGCGAGCTGGTCGGCTACGGTCCGATTCCCGCCGATCTGGCCCGCGAGATCGCCGCCGACAGCGTATGGCACCGGCTGGTCACCGACCCACTTTCCGGGGCGCTGCTCGACTACGGCCGAAAGACCTACAAGCCCCCGGCCGCGCTCGCCGACTTCGTCCGCGCCCGCGATGTCACCTGCCGCAGCCCCATCTGTCGCCGCCGCGCCCTCGACGCCGAACTCGACCACATCGTCCCGTTCCCCCACGGCCCCACCGCCGAGCCGAACCTGATGGACGGCTGCGTCCATCACCACAAGAACAAATACGCCACCGGCTGGCAGCTCACCGCCCACCCCGACGGCCGCATCGAGTGGATCACCCCCACCGGGCACAGCTACTGCAGCGAACCCCACGACTACCGGGCCGAGCCCGAGCCAGCCCGTCAGGCGGCACGACCGACCAGAGCCCCGGCATCCCGCCCGCACGTCGATCCCTGGAGCGCAGCGGGTACCGCCGACGGCTCCGATAGCGACCCGCCACCGTTCTGATCCAGTCCCGCGAGCAAGTCGGGATGATCGGCGGGCCGAACGCAGAGGTTTTGGGCTGTTGCGGTCCAAGAACGAGATCGCCCGGCTACCGCGCGCTCGAAGGGTGCAACCCCGCGCAGCACGGACCGGGCACTCTCGTTCGGGCCGGAATCACCGGGCGTGAAGAACTGTTGAAGCGGTTGTGCCGCTGACGCCGACCACCCCGACCGCCGCCCGGCTGCTCCAGGTCCGCACGATCTACGCCGAGCGGGAGGCCCGCGACTCCGACCGCGGCCGGCAGGTCGTCGCGCGCTTCCCGGACGCCGAGGTCGTCGAGGTCCCCTCGCACTGGCAGATCCCCGACCTGCACGGCAACGCGGGCAACGTCGACCGGTGGGTACGGGTCAAGACCGAGACGCTCGTGCTCGGGGGGAAGAAGTCGCTCTCGGCGCGCCCGAACGGGCGCTCGGCGGACTTCATCGCCCCCTCGACGGCCAACGGCTGCGCGATGGCGTGCTCCTACTGCTACGTCCCGCGGCGCAAGGGCTACGCCAACCCGATCACGGTGTTCACGAACATCGACAAGATCACCAAATACCTGCGCGGCCACGTGCGGCGCCAGGGCGTCAAGCCCGAGCCGGACCAGGTCGACCCGCACGCGTGGGTCTACGACATCGGCGAGAACAGCGACTGCTCGGTGGACGCGCTCGTCAGCGACAACATCGCCGACCTGGTCGCGACGTTCCGCGAGCTGCCCACCGCCAAGGCCAGCTTCGCCACCAAGTTCGTCAACCGGCAGCTGCTCGACCTCGACCCGCAGGGCCGCACGCGGATCCGGTTCTCGCTCATGCCCGAGAGCGACTCGAAGCTCCTCGACATCCGCACGAGCCCGATCGGCGAGCGGATCGCCGCCGTCGACGACTTCGTGGAGGCGGGGTACGAGGTGCACCTCAACCTCTCGCCGGTCGTCCTGCGCGACGGGTGGGAGCGCGACTGGGCCGAGCTGCTCGTCCGCCTCGACGACGAGCTCGGCTCCGCGTTCAAGCAGCAGGCCGCCGCCGAGATCATCCTGCTGACCCACAACCGCGACCTGCACGAGGTCAACCTCGGCTGGCACCCGAAGGCCGAGGACGTCCTGTGGCGCCCCGACCTGCAGCAGGCCAAGCGCTCGCAGAGCGGCATGTGGAACGTCCGCTACCGCAACGACCGCAAGCGCGAGGGCGTGCAGCGGCTGCAGGACCTCATCGCGGCGCACGCCCCGTGGCTGCGCGTGCGGTACGCGTTCTGAGCCGCGGGTAGGAAGACGCTGTGGTCGCTCGGGATCGGCGGGGGCCTGGGACCGGACGCGTCGTTCGCCCATGACGTGCCGGCCTGGCTCCCGGCGGTCCCGGCCGTGATCGGCGTCGGCATCTGCCTCGCGCTGGTGCACCCCACGGCGTTCGGACCGCCCCGCAGGCTGCTGCCGGCGGGCGGGCTGCCGGCACCGTCGGCCTGCCGTCGGGGTACGAGGGCATCCGCACCCCGCTCGAACACGGTCCCCTGCACGATGCTCGGCGGGATCCAGGCGTGGGTGTACTCGATGTTCTACCTGTCCTGGCTGCTCTGGGCCCCGGCCATCGGCGTCGCGACCTGGAACCACCAGCAACGGACCAGGGGCGTGTGCCGGGCGTGCGGGCGGGCCCGACCACGGCGGCCGACCCCGTGGTGGCGGGCAGTAGCGTGGACGTCGTCATGAGCGCGACCCTTCAGGCCACCGACCTCGCCGCAGGCCACGGCGCCCGCGTCCTGTTCTCCGGGCTCGACCTGATCGTCGCCCCCGGCGACGTCGTCGGGCTCGTCGGGGCGAACGGGGCGGGAAAGTCCACCCTCCTGCGGATGCTCGCGGGCGAGCTCGACCCGGAGAACGGGAAGGTCACCGTCAGCCCACCGGACGCCACGATCGGGCACCTGCCCCAGGAACCCGACCGCACGCCCGGTGAGACGGTGGCGGCATTCCTCGCCCGGCGCACCGGGGTGACCGCGGCCCAGGCGGCGATGGACGCGGCCGCCGAGGCACTGGGTGCCGGCGCCCCGGGCGCGGACGACACCTACGCGGCCGCCCTCGACCGCTGGCTCGCCCTCGGCGGCGCCGACCTGGACGAGCGCGCGGGCGAGGTGGCCGCCGAGGTGGGGCTGGGCGTCGACCTCGACACGGAGATGACCGCCCTGTCCGGCGGCCAGGCCGCGCGCGCCGGGCTCGCCGCGCTGCTGCTGTCGCGCTACGACGTGCTGCTGCTCGACGAACCCACCAACGACCTCGACCTCGACGGGCTGGAGCGCCTGGAGCGGTTCGTCACCGGGCTCCGCAGCGCGGCGGTGATCGTCAGCCATGATCGGGAGTTCCTCGCACGCACGGTGAACCGGGTCGTCGAGCTGGACCTCGCCCAGCAGCAGGTGGGCGTCTACGACGGCGGCTACGACAGCTACCTCGCCGAGCGGGAGGTGGCGCGGCGGCACGCGCGCGAGGCCTACGAGGAGTACGCCGACACCCTGGGCGGCCTCAAGGACCGCGCGCAGATGCAGCGCAACTGGATGGCCCAGGGCGTGCGCAACGCGCGCCGGAAGTCGACCGACAACGACAAGATCGGGCGCAAGTTCCGCGCCGAGGCCAGCGAGAAGCAGGCCGCGAAGGCACGCCAGACGCAGAAGATGATCGAGCGGCTCGACGTGGTGGAGGAGCCCCGCAAGGAGTGGGAGCTGCGGATGACGATCGCGGCGGCGCCGCGCTCCGGCGCGATCGTGGCGGCGCTGTCCGGGGCCGTGGTGCGCCGCGGGTCGTTCACCCTCGGCCCGGTCGACGCGCAGGTCCACTGGGCCGACCGCGTGGTGATCACCGGCGCGAACGGGTCGGGCAAGACCACCCTGCTCGGCGCGCTGCTCGGCCGGATCCCGCTGGACGAGGGCACCGGCGGGCTCGGGTCGGGGGTGCGGGTCGGGGAGATCGACCAGGCCCGTGGCCACTTCCTCGGCCCCGAACCGCTCGTGCGGACGTTCGGCAACGCGGTGCCCGACTGGGCCGAGTCGGAGGTGCGCACGCTCCTGGCGAAGTTCGGGCTCACCGCCGACCACGCCCCGCGCCCGGCCGCCTCCCTCTCCCCCGGCGAGCGCACCCGCGCGGCGCTGGCACTGCTGCAGGCCCGCGAGGTGAACCTGCTGGTGCTCGACGAGCCGACCAACCACCTCGACCTGCCCGCGATCGAGCAGCTGGAACAGGCCCTCGACGGCTTCCCCGGCACGGTCCTGCTGGTGACGCACGACCGGCGGATGCTCGGCACCGTCCGCACGACCCGCCACTGGACGGTGACGGCCGGGCGGCTGACGGAGCACTAGAGCGTGTCCCTTGGATCATGGGACGGGGTCGCGGAGCCAGATCCTGATCGAGGCGACGTCGATGGTTCCGCGGAACATGTAGTCGCGCTTGTCGTAGCGGGTGGCGACCGCGCGGTGGCC
>NZ_JAHKRK010000166.1 GCF_019396355.1 Pseudonocardia nigra | reverse complement strand
TGATCGCAAACTTTAAGACCTGGCGCATCATGCACACCGACTACCGGCGGCCGCTGGCGACGTTCGACACGACGATCTCGGCGGTTATCGGACTGCACTTCTACTTGGCGGCTGAATAGGCCTCATGGTGTCGGGCATCATCGCTCCATCGGATGTCATCAGCCCTGGAACCCGCTCCGGGACGAGGGCCACCGCCACGCCGATCAGGAGCAGCGCGACGGTCACGACGGTCGTGGCGGCCCGTCGCCACGGCAGCAGCTTCTCGGCCGCGATGAAGACGGCGATCAGCGCCATCCACGGGATGCTCATGACCCCCAGCGCGAACAGCGAGGCCATCAGGCCCCAGCAGCAGCCGATGCACCAGACGCCGTGGCGGAAACCCATCCGTGCAGCGCCTGTCGCGCCGGGGCGCCAGTGCTCCAGCAGAAAGCTGAACGGGCCACGGCAATGCCGCAGGCAGACGCCCTTCAGCGGCGTGAGCTGGTAGGCCGCGGCAGCAACGATCACACCGCCGGCCAGCAGCGGACCGCCCCTGTCCCAGCTCAGAGCTTCGATCTCGAACGCGTGTCCCACGACAACGATGGCGAAGCCAATGAACCCTGCCGCGGCCCACGCGGCCAGGTAACCGGCCAGCAGCAGCGCGGACCCCATCGACGCGGCGTCCTGACCGCGCTCGCGTCGCGCGGCCTGCAGCCGCTGGTACACGAGCGCGGTCGGCCAGACCGACGGGAGCATCATCGCGGCCATCATGAGGGTCCACATCCCGGCGAAGCCGAGCGTGTCGAGGTCTGCGCTCATCCCCCCGTGGGCGCCCATCTGCTGCACCAGAACAGCCCAGCAGACCAGTGCGAGCGTCAGCAGGACGCCGATCGTCGGCAGCCGGCCGGACCCCAGGGGGTCGGCAAAGTCGCGGTGACTGGGCGGTGAGCTGCGACGACACGCGGTAGGAGTGAGAGTGCGGGCACGGCCCTGGTGGTGATCATGGCGGTTCTGACGCCAGCCTTGATCATCGGAAGAGAGCCGTGCCCGCATCTGCATCTTTGTCGATCGCCGCCGTCGCTGATCAGGTGGGCGGGGTGGAGCTACCCGATCCGGTCGCGCTCGCTCCTGGCCTGCGCAGCGCGTTGTCCAAGGTCGTTGATCCGCGTCAGGCTCGCGGGATCCGGCACCCGCTGGTCGTGGTGCTCACTGCCGCGGTATGCGCTGTCGCGGCCGGGGCGCGGTCGTTCGTCGCGGCCGCCGAGTGGGTCGCTGACCTTCCCGGTGAGGTGGCGACCGCGCTCGGGGTGGCGGATCGGTGCCCATCGGAGTCGACCATCCGCAGACTGATCGGCCAGGTCGACGCCGACCGGTTCGACATGGTGATCGGCTCGTTCGTCCAAGGCCTGTGCGCGAGCGTGGCGCTGGTGGGGCGCCGCCGCGTGCTCGCCGTGGATGGCAAGACCGTGCGCGGCTCGCGGCACACCGACTCCGATGGGGTCACCGCGCCGGGCCGGCATCTGCTCGCGGTGATTGATCAGCACGCCAGGGTCGTGCTGGGCCAGGTGCAGGTCGAGGACAAGACCAACGAGATCACCGCGTTCGCGCCGCTGCTCGACACCCTGCACGGCATCGACCTGACCGGCGTGGTGATCACCGCCGATGCTCTCCACACGCAACGCGAGCACGCCGATGACCTGCACTCCCGTGGGGCGCACTGGGTGCTGACGGTGAAGGGCAACCAGCCCAAGCTACGCCGTCAGCTCGCCGAGCTCCCGTGGCGTGATGTCGAGCCCGCGCACCGCAGCGCCCAGACCGCGCACGGGCGCCGCGAGATCCGCACACTCAAGGTCGTCACGATCGCGGCCGGGATCGAGTTCCCCCACGCCACCCAGGCCATCCAGGTTACCCGCCGGACCCGCCCGGTCTCCGCCCGCACCGGCAAACGCGGCCGCTGGCGCACCGAAACCGTCTACGCCATCACCGACCTGCCCGCCCACCAGGCCCGCCCCGCCGAGCTCGCTGCGTGGATCCGCGGGCACTGGCAGATCGAGAACGGCCTGCACTGGGTCCGCGATGTCACCTTCGCCGAGGACCTCTCCCAGGTCCGCGCAGGCCAAGCACCACAAGTCATGGCCTCGCTCCGCAACCTGGTGATCAGCCTGCACCGCCTCGCCGGCGCCACCAACATCGCCGCCGCGCTCCGACATCACGCCCGCGACGCCCGCCGACCACTCCAACTACTCATGATCAACTGACTTTG
The DNA here is from genome assembly GCF_019396355.1 of Pseudonocardia nigra. GTDB lineage: Bacteria > Actinomycetota > Actinomycetes > Mycobacteriales > Pseudonocardiaceae > Pseudonocardia > Pseudonocardia nigra. The sequence goes on along the minus strand of NZ_JAHKRK010000166.1, from coordinate 15,707 downwards.
CCGACCCCCTGCTTGCCCAGCAGAGACGAGGAAGCGGAGCCGTCACGGTCGCGGACGCACCCGGACCGCCCCCCATCAGCCTGGCCGACCTGCCGCTCGGCAGCTGGCCCAGCTCGGTGGATTCTCGATCCCGACGGCCCGCAGCACGACGGATACCACCGCGTTGACCACCTCGACGTCGGGGGCCTTGGCCTTGAATCCGTTGAACAGCGTATCGAGGGCGGCTGCCTCCGAGCCGGAGGTCCACCAGGAGAAGACCTCGAGGCTTCCGGATGCGGTCCCGCCGCCACCGCCGGTGGATCCCGCGCCGCCGCAGGCGGTCAGGGAGAGGGCTGCCGCCGCGGCGGTGACCGCGGTCAGGAGCCTGGTCGTTCGAGGCATTGCGTGAACTCCCTTGTTCGGGCATGCCGGCGGCACGCCGGATGTGCTGATCAGACGTCGGTCGGGTGGGGGAGACCGGCGGCCGACACCGCAACGGTGCGTCCGGTCTGCAGGGACTCGGCGACGGCGAGGGCGGCGACGAGGGATCGCACGCCGTGCTCCCCGGTCGCGGCCGGTGCACCGGTCCCGCGCACTGCCGCGGCGAACGCGTCGAGCCCCCGGACGTAGAGGTCGTCCCGGTCCGGGATGTCGATCTCCACGTCGCTGCCGGATCGGCGGAGGACGACCGACCCGTCCGGGTCCTGGGTCATGGCGTCGACGGCGATGAGGGAGCCGTCGGTGCCGTGGAGCTCGAAGCCGGTGCGGGCGTGCTCCACCGTGAATGCGTCGTGGGTCTGCAGCAGGACGTCTCCGTCGAGCCGGGCGGCGACCACCACCGCGTCGACGACGTTCCCGCCCTGGGCGCGGGTCCCGTGAACGCGTGATGTGGCCGCCCCGAGCCAGCCGCGACCCTCGTCGGCATGACGTACGACGTGATCGTGGTCGGGGCCCGCTGCGCCGGGGGGTCCACCTCGCTGCTCATGGCACGCGCCGGGCTGCGCGTGCTCCTGATCGATCGTGCTGACTTCCCCAGCGACACCGTGTCCGGACACATGATCAAGCTCGCCGGTGTCGAGCGGCTGCAGCGGTGGGGGCTGCTGGATGCCGTGCTCGCCAGCGGCTGCCCCCGCATCGAGGGCCACATCGTGGACTTCGGCGTCCAGCGGCTGCAGGTGCCGTCCGATCCCGGGGCGCTCACCCCCCTGGCCCCGCGGCGCACCGTCCTCGACGACCTCCTGCTGCACGCCGCCGCCGACGCCGGCACCGACGTGGCCCTGCAGACGTCGCTGACCGGGCTGCTCTCCGACGGCGACCGGGTCACGGGGGTGCGCCTGCGCGACCGCGCCGGCCGGAGGTAGTCGGAACGGGCCGACCTGGTGATCGGGGCCGACGGGCGCAGGTCCCGCGTCGCGCACCTGGCCGGAGCCACCAGCTACCAGGTCGAGCCGACCCGTCAGCCTCGCCTACTACGCGTACTGGGAAGGCGTCGACGCGAGGTCCGTCGCGCTGTATCTGCGGCCGGGGCTGGGAGTGGGCATGTTCCCACGCACCACGGGCAGACCCTGGCGTTCGTGCAGCTGCCGATCGCGCGCCGCGCCGGGTTCGTCCGCGACGTCGAGGCGAACTACCTCGCCGCGCTGTGGTCCGTGCCCGAGGTAGCCACCGGGTTGGACGGTGCCCGCATCGTCGGCCGGGTGATCGGCATGACCGACCTGCCCAACTTCTTCCGCACGCCCGCGGGCCCGGGCTGGGCCCTCGTCGGGGACGCCGGGCACCACAAGGGCCCCCTGGTCGCCCGCGGCATCTCGGACGCGTTCCGCGACGCGGAGCTGCTCGCGGACGCGGTGCTCGCGGACCGTGCCGGCCGGGTGCCGCTCCCCGCCGCGCTGCGCGGGTACCAACGGGCGCGGGACGCGGCCAGCACGAAGGTGGCCGACCTCAACGTCCGCGTCGCCGCGCTGGACACCCCGGTGGAGGCGCTCATGCGTGACTTCCTCGAGCTCGTGGAGGCCGAGCAGGAAGCGGATCAGCGCGATCGCCGCCACCGGACCCGCGTCCATGCCGACACGCGGGAGGCGCCGCCCGCGGCCCGTTCTGGTTGACACGGCCCGCGCGCTCTCGACGTCTGCGCGCCCAGCTGGCTTCCTGTCAGCGCAGGCCGCGTAGCTGCGTATCGATGAGGCGGGCGATGGCCATCACAATCTCCCGGCTCCGGCCCGCCCACGCCGGTGGCGGGGCCGTGCGACCCTTCGAGTCGTAGTTCGCGTGACGCTCACGGCGGCGAGGGTTCGTTCGGTGGTCAGGACCATGAAGTGCGTGTTCGGCAGGTCGGCGTTCGCCCCGACGCAGGCGCTGATGGCGCCGGGAACGGAGATCGGCTGGCACGGGGCGCTGTGATAGTTCTGCAGCTCCGCCGTGATATCCGCCCGCTGGTCCGGTGGGTTGTAGCCGAGAACGATGTGCAGCCCGCCGTGTTGCAGGCCGTCGTCGGGTTCGAGGATGACCTCCAGGAAGTAGTCGCAGCCGAACTCCCACGCGGCGATCGGCAGCGAGCCGTATCCCGCGCCGTCGTCCGCGGTGTCGAACTGGGCGCCGTTCGCCGCGGCACGGACGTCGCCCAGGGGTGGGGCAGCTGTCCGGGATGAGCGCGCTCGCGGCCGGCGGTTCCGGTTGACCAACCGGCCCCCGCCTCGGGTCCGGCTCGTCCTCGCCCTCGATGTGGTAGTCGATCAGCACGTTGACGGTGCCGCTCGCGTCGCGCAGGTGGGCGAGCGTGTCGAACGCCTCGTGATGATCGGCTGCACGACGGGGAACACCAGGGGCACCACGACGTTGCCGACCGGCGGCACCAGGCTCGCGAGCCCCTCCTGGATCAGCTTGACGACCGCCTGCTGCAGCTTGGTCACGTCGTCTCGCTGGACCACGGCGTTGGCCCAGACGAGCCCGACCGCATCGGCGGCATTGGGGTACTTCGGCTCCACCCGTCGTGTGGTAGCCGACGGTCGAGCTGCCGTTCTCGTCCAGTGTGGACTGCTGAACGTCCGCCATGATCAGATCTGCCGTGGTGCCGGTGTACGTCCAGGTCAGAGGGTTGCCGGCGGGTTTGAGTGACGGCAACGGCGCGCCGGCTCGCTCGGCGCAGTCGGCGAGGAACGGCGGCCACTCGTCGAGGCCGCCGAGCTCGATCCGCGCGGTGACCCGACCGGGGATGGGCGCTTCGGAGCCGATCGCCTTGCGGTTGCGGGCCGGCTCGGCCGTGACCACAACGGCCCACGGGCGCACAACGGACGTGACCTGAGCGATCGTGCCGATGACGCCGGCGATCCTGGTCACCGGCGCCAGCAACGTCGAGATCGCGACGCGTCCGACGCCTCGCAGGATGACGGACGCTCCGTCGATGACCAGGTTGGCGGCGCCGACCAGTGCCTTCCCGACCGCGTTGACCACGTCCGTGAGCGGCCCGGGTATCCACCGCCGCTGAGCTCGGGCGCTGCGGGAGGTGGCCGACAGCGCGATCGGCGGAGCGGAGGACTCCGTTGGCGCCGGCTCGGTGGTGGTGGCCGGCTCGCTCGGCTCGATGGTTGGCCGTGCCGTGCTGCTCGGCGACGCCGATGGCTCGGACGGGTCCCCGGGCTCACGAGGGGACGGTGCCGACTCGCCCTGGTCCAGTTCGGCGCCACCGGACCTGCCGACGGCTGCACCCGCGATCGCGAGGTCCGAGCTCGCCGGATACGCCGAACCGGTCCCGACCCTGCTCGACACGCTCGACCAGCTCGACCAGGCCGGCGGTGAGCACCCCGTGCACGCCGGCCCGGTCCAGGAGGTCGTGCTCGGCTCCTGGTCCCACGGCGCCGTGCTGCTCATCGGCGACGCGGCCACGCGACCTCCCCGAACATGGCCCAGTGCGCCGCGATGGCCCTCGAGGGCGCCTCCTCCTGGCCGAGTCCCTCGCTGCGGCGACCGGCATCCCCCACGCGCTCGCCGCATACGAACGAGTGGTCATGGACCTGTTCTCCTCCGCCGCGGCGACAGGCGAATGACACGATCATGAGCCGGCTCTCATCGAAGGCGTAAGGCCAGTGAGGTCTGCCGTTGGGGGCACGGTCGGTTCCGTCCAGCTCGCGGCGAGCTTCCCGTCGGGGCGCAGGAGAACCGCGCCGTTCGGTGCGGCCCCGGCGGCCGTTGCGATCGGCGCTCCGACCGCGTGGACGACGATCGGAGCGCGCGTGTCGAGCCGCGCCGCCGCCGCGGCCCAGCCGGCCTCGTCGTCGGCGGTGAGCAGGGTCAGCCCGTCGCCGAGCAGGTCCAGGGTGGAGACCGCGCCGTCACCAGGGCGCAGCCAGTGATGCGCGACCCGGCCGTGGAGGTCGTGGGGCAGCGCCTCTTCGGCGGTGCGCCGCGCCCCTGCGGGGTCGCCGGATCGTTCGACGTTGTGCCGGCCCACCGGCCGGCGTTCGGCCTCGTAGGAGGCCAGCAGGGCGGGTGCGGCCCAGCCGCGCAGGACCCAGGCGAGTTTCCAGCCCAGGTCGTACGCGTCGTGGATGGCCGTGTTCATGCCGGTGCCACCTCGCGGGGTCATCCGGTGCGCGGCGTCGCCGACGACGAAGCCGCGTCCTGCGCGGTAGTGGTCGGCGAGCTGGGCGGCGAAGGAGAAGGCGCTGGTCCGCTCGATCCGCGGGTGCAGGTCGGGCACGCCCACGGCGGTGCGGATCAGCTGCGCGATCCGGTGCTCGTCCGCGTCGACCAGCCGGTCCTGTCCCGGCCGCCACTCCCGCGCACAGCCCCAGCGGTCACCCGGCCCGCGCCGGCCGATCACGCAAGCGGCGTCGGGATGGGTAATGACGTAGAGGCCGTAGCGGCGCGGCCCGAGCAGCTCGGTGAGTGGGGCGTGGAACTGGACGGCGTGGAACTCCGCGAGATTGTCCGGTCCCTCCAGCCGGATTCCCAGCAGCTCCCGGACCGCGCTGTGCGCCCCGTCCGCGCCGATCACGAACTCCGCGCGCACGGACTGGGTGCCCGCCGACGGACGGTCGCGGACCGCGGCGGTGACACCGTCGTCGTCCTGCTCGAGGCCGATCAGCTCGGCGTCGAAGCGCACCTGCGCCGACGGGTAGTGGCGCAGCAGCCCGAGCAGCAGCGGCTCAAGATGGTCCTGCGCCGCCCACGCGGGTCGGGTCGGGCTCACCGCGGCGGCCTGCGCGGCGGTTGGGAAGCCCAGGGCAATCTCGACGCCCTCTCCGGAGGCGAGGGTGGGCGTCACCCACCCGCACGGCTCGACGTTCGCGGCCCCGGCCCGCACCGCCGCCTCCAACCCCCACGCGCGCAGGATCTCCATGCTGCGCGTGCTGATCACCAGCGCCCGCGACAGCGTCGAGATCGCCGCCCGTTTCTCCACCAGCAGCACGCCGATCCCGTGGCGGGCCAGCGCGATCCCCGCCACCAGGCCCGCTGGGCCCGCGCCGACGACGAGCACCTGCGGCGGGTGAGTGGCATCCGCGGACATGGGGGCATCCTCCATCCTGGCTTGGCAACGGTAGAACCGTAGGCACACGGGCCCGGCCAGTTCGCCGACGCACGAGCCAGCCAACCCGAGCGTCTCGGCGGGCGGTTCGTGATCGTGGCCGTCGGGTCAGGCGTCCACGGGCGGACGGGCGGAGCCGGCCGCCCAGGCCACGGCGAGGCCGGCCAGCATCCCGCCCCGGGTCGCCCTCGACTCGCCGGTCCTCGCCGGAGTAGCGGTTCGCGCGGACATGTTTCCTCCCGGGATCCGGCTTCACGATGGCGTTCAGGGTCGTCGGCGGCGCGTCGCCCACTACGGCCACACCCGGGGTCGGTTCGGCGCGCGGTGGGCAACAGCCGGCCTGCCCCCAGCTCGTACGGCCCCCCGGCGGGACCGCCGTGGGACCGCCGTACCGCCCGACGCCGGCGAATTGCATCTTCATGGCGTAGTTCTCGTGCCGAAGTTGGAACTCCCGCCCTCGGCCGACAGGTCGGTGAAAAGTCGCTCGAGACGTCACGCATCGCGTCGGCGTCGTCGTGTGCGACGGCGCGGCGGATCAGCCCGCGGACCTCGTTCATGATTGGTCCATCCGTTCCCAGGCGGGCAGGGTGCCGACCGCGTTCGACGGCTGCTCTGGGGTGACCCAGGGCCACGGGTGGTCGCCGAAGAAGGCGGGCTTGGCGGTCAGGTAGAGCGAGTGCGGGAGGGTTTCTGGGAGGCCGTCCTGCTGGTCGGTGTGTTGGGTGGGGTAGTCGAAGTTGCCGTGCCGGATCGCGGTCTGCGCAACGGTCGGGTCGAGCGGTTTGCCCGGGTCGGTTCCGTCGTAGCCGAGTAGCCAGACGGGGACAGCGCTGCCCGGGTCGCCGGATTCCGGGCTGCGTTCGTACTCGAAGGTCTCGCCGGGGTCGGGGGTCTGGTCGGCCGTGCCCAGGACGTTGCCGAGGAAGCTGTACCAGCGGTGCGCGGTCTGCAGGCCGACGAAATGGCGGCTCTCGTCGCGCAGCTGCAGCGGCGGCAGCGAGCGGCGCTGACCGGTGAGGTGGTTGCGGAACGCCGTGATGTAGATCGAGTTGCCCCAGACCGAGTCGCCGCCGAAGTTCCACGACTGGTTGCCTTCGAACAGCTCGTGATGCGGCGTGGTCATGTGCGAGGCGTTGAGCCCGACCTCGGGCAGCATCGGATATCCCTGGCCCCAGCCGTCTTCCATGTAGTTGTAGCCGATCACGTTGCCGCCGCCGGTTGTGCGCATGGCGATGACCTTGTTGAAGTTCCACGAGATGTTGTTCTCCACCAGGTTGTCCGCCGCGTAGGCGTTGAGCACGATCCCGTACCCGCCGCCACCGGGGTTCGGTTCGCGGGTCGAGTGCAGGTAGGAGTCGCGCAGCACCGAGCGGAACGTGCCGTCCAGCACGACGCTGCCGCCGAGGCTGCCGGCGCTCTCCACGTTGCGGACCCAGCTGTAGGCGGTGCCGAAGAGGTGGATGTTCCCGCCGCCGTCGCCGCCCTCACCGCCGCACACGTAGAGATCTTCGATGCCCGCGGAGCGGACCGCCGGGGTGACGGGGCCGTTCTCCACCTCCGCGAACCGAACCAGCTGCGCGCTGTGCTCGGTGCGGAAATCGATGTGCAGCCCGGTGCTGAACGTGACGACATTGCCCCCCATCGAGGAGACCTCGAGGACCTGGCCGATCGGGCGGTTGTAGCGGCCGAACCAGCCGCGGCTCGGGTCGCCCTGCGGGGACCGCTCGCTCCACACGGTCGATGCCGGGTCGGTCAGCTGGTCGACGACGACGATCTCGCCCGGCTGCAGCCCGGGGTCGCTGGTGAGGGTGACGGTGTTCGACCCCTGCGCGGGGTCCGCGGCCAGGTCGACCGGCTGGGTGTACCGAAACCACTTGGTGCCCATCGTGATCAACGACTCGTTGCTGCCCGGTTCCTTGACCAGCCTCGTCTGCGCCGGGCCCGCGCCGCGCAGCGTCACATCGGAGCGGATCATCTTCAGGCCCTCGCCGGAGATGCGGAAAGTGCCGGCCGCGAGCTGAACCACCTGATCCGCCGGCGCCTGGTCCAGCGCGGCCTGGATGGCCGCCGTGTCGTCGTCCCCGCTTGGCTGCACCGTCTGGAACACCGTCGACCGGTGTGGGATCCCACCCACCGCGTTCAGGCCGGGGTTCCACCGCACCGCGCGCTCGGCCGGCAGCACACCGGCGATGTCCGGCGGCGCCGAGGCCGGCCCGGCGGTGGGGATCTCCGGCCGGGCGGTGCTGCGCGGCGAGCAGTCGGCGGCCGGCGGTGGGGCGGCGGCCTCCTCGGAGGTGCAGCCGACCAGGCCGACGACCAGGATCATCGACGCCACCAACCGCAGGGCACCGGACACGGCTCTCCTCCTTGCTCGGGACCCACAGGGTGCGGCGGCGAGCACCCGGTGGTCGTCCGAGCGAGCCCCCATTGCGCCGTCCGTGCAAACCCCGATGCACCAGGCACAACGCTGTGGGACAGTCCTGCCGGTGGCGCCTAGCCTGCTGATCGTCGACGACCACCCCGGATTCCGCTCGCTCGCCCGGGAGCTGCTCGAAGCCGACGGACTCCAGGTCGTCGGCGAGGCAGCCGACGGCGCCTCCGCGTTGGCCGCGGCCCTCGCGCTGCGGCCGGCCGTGGTACTGCTGGACATTCACCTTCCCGGCGAGGATGGGTTCGCGGTGGCCGAACGGCTCGCGGCGCTGCCAAGCCCACCTGTCGTGGTGCTCATCTCCAGCCGTCCGGCGCGGGATGTCCGGGGTCGGATGGCCACCACCACGGCCGCCGGCTTCATCCACAAGGGCGACCTGTCCGCGTCGACGATCGCCGCGGTCGTGGGGTAGCCATGGCGCGGTGGTGGCTGGCGATTGTCGCGGTCGGCGTGGTCGTCGGCGGGGAAGCGACGGCGGTGGGTACCGGCGCCCTCCTCGTCGCCCTCGCAGACGCGGTCGCGGGGGCGACGTTCCTGGCCGCCGGCGTGGTCGCCGCCGGCCGGCCGGACAACCGCCGGTTGGCGGCCTTGGCCTACCTGGCCGGCGTCGCGTGGTTCGCCGCCAACCTCGCCGACCCGCTGGCCTACCTGCACCGGCCGCTGATGGTGCACGCCGCGCTCGGCTACCCGGACGGGCGGCTGCGCGGCGTCCCGTCCCGGGTTGTGGTGGCGGCCGCGTGGGTCAGCGCGGTGATCGCCCCAGTGGGAGCCGGTGCCGTCGTCATGGCCGCGGTCGGGATCGGCGTCGGCGTGGTCGGCGTTGCGCTGGCGTCCCGCGCCTCCCTGGCACGCCGGCGCGCCGCGTCGGTCGGCGCCCGGTCGGCGGTGCTGCTGGGGATCGCGGTCGCCGCACCAGCGGTCATCCGGCTGGTCGAGCCGGTCAGCCCGAACGCCGACGCGGTGGCGCTCGGATATGCCGTCCTGGTGGGGGCGGCCGGCGCCGTGCTGCTGGTTGCCGTGCTGCAGCGCAGCGGCACCGTGTCAGGCGTGACCGACACCGTGGTCGAGCTGGCCGACGTCGAATCGCCGCGGTTGAACGCCATGGTCGGGTCGCTGCGTGCGGGGCGGGAGCCGCCGGGAGGGGTGAGCGATCCGGCGCTTCTCGGCGTGCTGACGAACGCCGCCGAGCTGCTCAATGCGAACGCCCGACTCCACGACAACCTGGCCGCCCAGGTGGAACAGGTTCGGCTGTCCCGGCGCCGGCTGGTCGAGGCGGCCGACACCGAGCGGCGACGGCTGGAGCGACGCCTGGCCGCCGGAGCGGGCCGGCACCTCGACGAGCTCGATCACACCCTCACCGCGCTCGCCGCCGTCGCCGACGACGACGCATCGCGCTCCCTGGCCGATCGCACAAAGCGGGAGGTCGCCGCGACCCGTGACGATCTGGTGCAGCTGGCCCGCGGTCTCCACCCGCGCATTCTGGTGGCCGGCGGGCTGCGCACCGCGCTGAACGACCTCGCCGCTCACGCCGCGGTCCGCACCGCGGTCCGTGCACCCGAGGAACGCTTCGATCCGACGGTCGAGACGACGCTCTGGTACGTATGCGCCGAGGCCGCGGCGAACGTCGTCAAGCATGCCAACGCCTCCGCGATGGAAATCGAGATCGCGCTCGATGGGACCGACGTGGTCGCCACCGTGACCGACGACGGCGTCGGAGGGGCCCAGCCGGGCGACGGCAGCGGCCTCGCCGGCCTTGCGGACCGACTTGACGCGGTGGGCGGCCGGCTGGAACTCGCCGAGCGTGCGGCAGGCGGCACCCGGGTGCGGGCACGGGTTCCGCTGCCATGACGGCGCGCCGGTTCCCGCCGCGTACGCGGCATGTGCTGTGGCCGATCGCCGCGGCACTGATCGCGGTGTCGGCGGGCATGACGCTGGAGAATCCGCACACCACATACGGCGGGCTCGGCCCGTGGTGGCGCTGGACCGAAGCGGTCGCCGCCGCGGGCCTGGTCATCGCGGGTATCGCAGCCGCCGGTGGTGGACGTCGGGGCGTCGCGGCGGCGACCGCGGCTTCCGGTCTGCTGTGGTTGGTTCCCGAGTGGGCCGGGTGGGTCGGTGGGCCGAGCTGGCTGCGCATCGTCGCCGACGCCGCCGGCGCCGTACTGGCGGCAACGGCGGTCGCGGCGGTGGCCGCGGCGGTGGGACTGCCGACCCGCGCCAGGACGGTGCTGATCGTCGCTGCGATGGCCGGTGCCGCCGCCGTCGCCGTCGCCCGCGTCGCCCTGATCGACCCGTTCCTCGATCCTCGGTGCCTGCGGTTCTGCGGCCACAACCCGCTGCAGGTTGCCGACCTGCACGTTGCGGGACTCGTCATCGAAGGCGCCGGCGTCGCGCTGATCCTCGTCGCGATGGCTGCCGTCGCGCTGCTGGTGGGGAGGCGACTGATCGGCACGACACGGGCCACGCGGGCCACACCGTTCGATCCGCTTTCCGGGTTGATCTTGGCTGGTGGGACGGTGCTCCTTGCCGGGTTGGCCGTGCCCTTCGTGGTACCGGTCGGAACCATCCACGTGCCGGACATGGTGGCGATCGAATCATCATTCGTCGCGGCCAACGCCGGGGCCATGGTGGTCGCGCTGGGCGTCTGCCTGGAACGTGGCCGAGATCGGCGGCTGCGGCTGGCCCTCACCCGCCTGGTCGAGGAGCTGCGAACCGCCCCGACCCCCGAGTCACTGGGGGGCGCGTTCGCCCGGATCCTGCGAGATCCACGGCTTCGACTGCTGTATTGGTCCGAGTCGCGAGGTGGCTATGTCGACGCCACCGGCCGCCCGGCGCGGACACCCGGCCAGAGCGAGGCGACGGTCTCCACCATCGTCCGGCGTGGCAAGCCCGTCGCCGCGGTCGTGCACCATGCCGGCATCGACGGCGGGCGGTTCGAACGTCTGATTGGACCGGCAGCACTGCTCGCAGTGGAGAATGCCCAGCTCCAGGCCGCCGCGCAGGCCGAGCTGATCGAACTGCGGGCATCCCGCGCGCGCCTCATCGAGCATGCGGACGCCGAGCGGATGCGTCTCGAGCGCAACCTGCACGATGGCGCGCAGCAGCGCGTGCTCGGCATGGCATTGTTGCTGCGCCTGCTGCGAGCCCGCACCGAAACCGCCCCCGGATCGCCGGCGCCGGCCATGCTCACCCGCTCGGAACAGCTGGCCGCGATACTCCTGGAGGATCTCCGCCGAGTCGCCGGCGGAATCCACCCCGCCGTGCTCACCGACGGCGGTTTGGCGGCCGCCGTACCCGACCTCGCAGAGTCCTCGACCGACCTGGTCGTCCGGATTGATGCGCTGCCGACCGGACGCTACCCGCCGGGTGTCGAGGTCGCCGCCTACCTCGTGGTCATCGACGCGATCAAGAACGCCCGGCGGCGGGCGGCGACCACACTGACCGTCGCGGCCCGCCAACAGGGCAGCATCCTGGTGGTGGACCTGGTCGATGACGCGGCACCCGGCGCCGGCGGTCACGATGCCACCGAACTCGAAGATCGGGTCGGCGCGCTCGACGGCCGGCTTATCATCGCTGCGTCCGATCCGTCCAGCACGCGAGTGCGCCTGGAGCTGCCATGCGCGTCGTGATCGCCGATGACACCATGCTGGTGCGGACCGGCCTGGCCCTGCTTCTCGCCCAGGCCGGCGTCCAAACCGTCGGCGAGGCCGCCGACGCCGCCACGCTGCTCAGGATGGTCGACTCCGCCCGACCCGACGTGGCGATCGTCGACATCCGCATGCCGCCGACGCACACCGACGAGGGGATCGTCGCCGCGGGGCGCATCCGCGAAGAGTTCCCCGAGGTCGCGGTGCTGGTGCTCTCGCAGTACCTGGAGTCGTCCTACGCGATGCGCCTGTTGGACGACGACCGCGGCTCGGTCGGATATCTGCTGAAGGACCGGATCACCGACCTGAAGACGGTCACCGACGCCCTGCATCGCCTGGTCGCCGGTGAATGCGTGCTCGACCCCGAGATCGTGTCCCGACTGCTTCGCCGGGCCAGATCCCGCGGGCCGCTCGACGAACTCACCGCCCGAGAGCGCGAAGTGTTGGCGCTCATGGCCGAGGGCCGATCCAACCGATCGATCGGCGACGCCCTGCACGTGAGCATCAAGACCCTGGAGAGCCACGTCGGCCGGATCTTCAGGAAGCTCGGCATCCTCGATACCGCCGACAGTCACCGGCGAGTTCTCGCCGTGCTCACCTATCTGCGCCACTGAGCGGAACGCCAGGCATGAGCATCCGGGGTGATGACGGCGCCGCGCATCGGCCGAGCGCACGAGACCGCGAGCGAGGAGGGTAAGGGCGTGAGAGAGCGGCGATGGGCACCGGCCGTCGCGCTGGCCGCGGTGGTGACCGCGCTCGGCGGCTGCACGGCCGCCGGGCCCAAGTCCGGCGGCCCGGACCCTCCGGTGGAGCTCGTCATGATCAACCACGACAGCGGCAGCGGGCTGGAAACGGCGCCGGCCGTCGCGTGGTTCGTCGACCGGGTTCGGGACCTGTCCGGCGGCCAGCTTGTCGTCCGGGGCGAGATCGGCCCGTGGGCCACGCACGGCGAGGAGGTCGGCACGGTGGCCGGCGGCCGCGCCGACCTCGGCTGGGTCGGTAGCCGCGTGTTCGACCTGCTCGGGGTCCGCGAGCTGCAGCCGTTGCACGCCCCGTTCCTGATCGACAGCTACGAACTGCAGGCCGCGGTCGTCAACGACCCGGCCAGCACCGCGATGCTGTCGGCGGTCGGCCGGCTCGGCGTCGAACCACTCGCTCTGCTGGCCGACGAGATGCGGTTCCCCGCCGCCACCGCGAGGCCCCTGCTCGGTCCCGCGGACTGGCGGGGCGCCCAGATCTGGATGCTGGAGTCCGACGTCCAGCGCGCCGCCCTGCACGCGCTCGGAGCGACCGCGAGGTACGGCGGCGACCCGCGGCAGATGCTGCACGACGGCACGCTCGACGGCGTCGAGCAGATGTGGATGTACTACACATCTGGCGCGATGTACGTGCCGGCCCCGTATGTGACCCCGAACGTCGTGCTCTCGCCCCGGACGACGGTCCTGTTCGGCAACCCCGACTCGCTCCGCCGCCTCACTGCCGCCCAGCAGCGGTGGCTCCGGCAGGCCGCCCGCGAATCCATCGCCGAGTCCGCCGAACACGCCGACGACCTAGTCCCCGAACGCATCGCCCTCGCCTGCCGCTACGGCGGCCGGATAGCGCTCGCCACCGAAGGCCAGCAGGCGGCCCTTCACCGGGCCGTCGAACCGCTCTACGCCGCGCTCCGGGCCGATCCGGCGACCGCCGGCGGCATGGCCCGGATCGAGGAGCTCAAAGCGCGAACGCCGGCCGAGCCCGCACCGGCTATTGCCGACTCCTGCCGATATCGGCCCGGTGAGGAACAGGTCGCCACGCTGCGGCCGACCCCGCTCACCGGCCCCGGGCCGACCGGCGAGCTGCCGGCCGGCACCTACCGCTACCTCCTGACCGTCGAGGACGTGCAGCTAACCGGCAGCAACCAGGACAGCATGCTGCACGGGTCCCGGGCCGGCGTGTTCACCTGGACGATGCAGAACGGCGAATGGACCGCCACCGTCCACCCCAGCGCGCCCGGGATCGCACCGAGGAAGTGCGGCGGCTGGTACGCCGTGCACGGCGACACCGCCCAATTCACGACAAACCCCGCACTGGACTGGAACGACCCGCATTGCCTTCCACCCACGTGGACCGCCCAGTGGACGGTCCAGGACGGCAGCATCCGGTGGGGGCGACCGAGCGTCGGCGTGCTCGCGCCGTTGTTCAACCTTGCCCGGTGGGAGCGGATCGGCTGAACAACGACGTCACACGTCGTTCGACGCCGATGACCGCACCGGCAGCCGCGATCCCAAGATCGCGAGGTGATGCGGGGCGTGAGGCTACGAATCGCCCCGCAACAGCGGCGTCGGACGATAGCGGACGGGCACCGAAACGACCGGCTCGGCCAGCGTCGCATCGGGCCGGCGGCGGCCGACGGCGCGGACGTAGCCGAGATAGCGACCGCGGTCGGCCTCGAGGGCGTCGATCTCGGTGCTGTTGTCCCGGGTGACCGCCCGCTGCCAGTCCAGCCACGCCCGCCAGCCGTCGGCCATGCTGTCGGCCCGCTCGACGTCGACGACGCCGGTCCGTTCCCAGTGCCGACGCCACCATGGTGCCGAGTGCAGGCACCACATGCTCGGCTCCCACCAATCCCGAAGGTGCTCGGGAACCGGACCGTCGATCTCTCGCACCAGCCCGGCGCCTGCGATGCCGATCTGGCCGCCGGGTTTGACGAACCGGGCGAGATCGCACAGGTACAGGTCGTCGGTGCCGTAATAGACGAACGAGTCGATGCTCACCACGGCGTCGAAGAAGTCGTGCGCGAACGGCAGCGACCGGGCGTCGGCACGAATCGGGAACACCCCGTCCTCGATGCCCACGTCGCGGATCCGCTGTAACCGCTCCGACGGGCTGAACCACAGGTCGGTAGCCCAAACCTGCACGCCGTACTCCCGGTATAGGAAGATCGACGACACGCCCCGCCCACAGCCCAGGTCGAGCACCCGCATGCCGGGCTGAAGGTCCATCGCTTCGGACAGCCATTCGGTCAGCCACAGCGCGTTCGCCCCACCGCTCACGCCGGCGATCAGCCACTCCGGGTGGTAAGCCGCCGAGCGGGGGAACCGTTCGGAGATCAAGCGTCGGTCCGCGCTCACATCTCGTCCAGGTCTGGCCACGAGCACCTGAATGTCCTGACGTCAGCCATTCACGTGTGGGTTCGCGTCTTGGGCGACCCGCCGGGCGGCGATGGCGACCCATGCCAGGCCGGCGAGGGCGAGCACGGCGGAGCGGACGATGAACGGGGCCAGCGGCCCGGGGGCGGTGACCATGACGGCGGCGGTTCCGATGCCGGTGAGTACGGCGGCAGCGCGGGGCACCAGCCGGCTGCGGTACAGGCCGATGGCGAGCAGCACCGCGCCGACGGCGCCGGCGAACAGGGACGCGGAGTACACGGCGAACTGGGGTGCGGTCATCAGCCGGTCCAGCAGCGCGACCATGGCGGCCCGGTCCTCGACCCGGGCCATCTCGCCGAATGCCATGGAAATGACCGAGATGCTGGCGAGACCGAACGCGCCGACGACGACGAGCGCGCCTGCGGCGAGCGCGGTCCGTGGCATCCGGCGCCGGGCGATGTCGGTGAGCACGCACGCGGCGCCGACGAACAGCACAGCGCTCAGGAAGGTGAGAGCGGCTCCGACGTCGTTGCGCACTGGAGCGGCGGCCAGCTCGGTCAGGTAACGGATGTTGTCCGGCCGGTCTTGGTTGTCCTGGTACCACGGGATCAACAGCACGCGCGCGGCCAGGGCGACTAGCGGCGCTGCCCAGAGGGAGGTGGCCGCGACTACCGAGATGTGCCGCCTCCGAGCGGCAGCGGGCAGGGCGGGTGGGACGGCGGTCGTCATGGTGGTTCCTTCCAAGACTTGGCTGGTTGTCTCGACTGTCTGCCGAGACGCCGCCTCGCGCGTCCGAGCGGACCCGCATCTTCCGATCAGGGCTAACCCCAAAGCCGTTCAGTTAGTGCTTGCAGAGAAATAAGACGCTGCTTCTCGTCGTGGTCGTCGTTGGTGTGGTATGGCCATACCGGTGGAGACTCAGCACTCGCTGTCCGTGAAGTTCCAGGCGCTGTTCCCGCACCTGGACGAGCGGCAGCGGCGGCTGCTGGCAGGCGCGGAAG
>NZ_JAHKRK010000165.1 GCF_019396355.1 Pseudonocardia nigra | reverse complement strand
AGTGCGCGAACGGCACTTTCGCACGACAGGTTCGTGTGAAAGTGCCGTTCGCGCGTTCAGAGCACCTCTGGTGTCGGGCGCGGGAACAGCGTGACGGCTCCGGGCGCGGGTCCGGTGCGACCGTAGCCGGGGCACGGTACGGGCGGCATCGGTTTCTCGCCCCGGCCCGCCGGCGACCATCGGCCGTTTCCCTTCGGCAGCGCGGGGTATCCGGCCCGCGATGCGCTCCTCTCCCACTACAGGTCACGACCCGGACGACGGCCCGGCGGAGGATGGCACGTCGGTGGTCGTCGGGTTGCTCGCCGACCCCGACCTGCCGGTCGAGATCGCGCGGCGGATCGCCGAGGACCTCCCGGACGTGCTCGCCGAGCGGATCACCGACCAGGTCTCCTGGGAGGTGGAGACGGTCTGCGACCCGTTCGAGGCGGGCGCCCCCGACTACGACCGGCTGCTGGACAAGGCCCGCCAGCGCGTCAGCGGGGTGGGCTGGGACATCGCCATCTGCATCACCGACGTCCCGATCCGCACCGCGAACGGCGCGGTGGTCGCCGATGTGAGCATCCGCGACCACGTGGCGCTGTTGTCGTTGCCCGCGATGGGCGGGTTCCGGCTGACGCGGCACACCCGCGACGTCATCGTCGCACTCGTCGACGAGCTCGCGGGCGGCTTGATCGCCGTCGACCGCGCCGACGCGCCGACCGACGAGCGGCCGTCGGCAACGGCCGGGCTCGCACGGCGGGCGGCGCCGGTGGACAAGGACGTCGACACCGAGCTGGTGCGCAGCTGGGGGGCGCTGCGGCTGCTGGCCGGGCTGGTCCGGGCCAACCGGCCGTGGCACCTCACGGTCGGGCTCTCGACGGCGCTCGCGGGGGCCGCGACCGGCAGCCTGTTCGGCATCCTCTACTCCACCATCTGGACGCTGGGCGCACAGTTGGACTGGTGGCGGTTCGTCGCGGTGACCGGTGGGGCGGTCACGGTGTTCGTGGTCTGGCTCATCGCCGGGCACGGGCTGTGGGAGCGGCGCTCCGCCCCGGTGTACCGGCTGATCAACGCGAGCACGGTCGTCACCGTCGTCACCGGGGTACTGCTGTTCTTCGGGGCGCTGCTGCTGATCAACCTCACGGCGGCGGTCGTGGTCATCCCGCCCGACTTCTTCGCCACCCAGCTCGGCCGCCCGATCGGTCCGTTCGACTACCTGCGGGTGGCGCTGATGGCGACCGCGATGGGCCTCGTCGCGGGCGCGGTCGGCTCCGGGCTCGAGGACGACTCGACCGTGCGGCAGGCCGCCTACAGTCAGCGGGAGCAGCGCCGCCGTAGCCAGATGGCGCAGTGAGAGGTGACGGTGACCGAGGGACGGCGCGGTTTGCCCTGGCGGTCGCCGGGAAGTCCGTGAGGGCACGGCTCGACCCCCCGCAGCGAGGTGAAGTGGAATGAGCAGACTGTCCGCCGCCGGTCCCCGACACACCCTCGCCCGCATGGAACCGCCGCAGTGGATCCTCGCGGCCCTCGGCGCCGTGCTGGTGGTGGTCGGTCTCGTCGAGCTGCTGGCCGACGGGTGGGTGTGGGTGTACCTGATCCACCTGCTCGCGGGCGCCGCCGCACTGGCCGTCGCACCCCGCAAGCGCCTCGTCAAGCCCGCCGTCGTGCTGCTCGGCGTCGTGTTCGTCCTGCTCTACGTGGTCGAATCGGCGAACCCGGAGGTCGTCGGCGATGCGCCCGACCCGTCGAGCAACGCCTCGCTGATCCTCACCGGCTTCGTGCTCGTGGGGATCATGGCCGCACTCCTGTGGCCGTGGCAGCCCCCCGAGCACCGGGACGGGCGGGGCGGGACAGCGCGCTGATCGCATGGACGAACGGCTCGCCACCTACCGGGCCAAGCGCGACTTCTCCGCGACCCCCGAGCCCGCGGGCGCGGCGGCGCCCACCGGGTCGAGCCGGTTCGTCGTGCAGCGCCACCGCGCGCGGCGGCTGCACTACGACCTGCGGCTCGAGGTCGACGGGGTGCTCGTCAGCTGGGCGGTGCCCCGCGGGCCGACCCTGGACCCGGCGGCCCGGCACACCGCGGTGCACGTGGAGGACCACCCGGTCGAGTACTTCGACTTCGAGGGCGTGATCCCGAAGGGCGAGTACGGCGGCGGGGACGTGATCGTCTGGGACTGGGGGACGTGGGAGCCGTCGGGCACCGACGACGCGGCCCGCGCGATCGAGCGCGGTGAGCTGCACTTCGACCTGAGCGGGGAGAAGCTCGCGGGCCGCTTCGTGCTCGTGCGCCGGGGCGACGGGAGGCCGGGCAAGGAGCAGTGGCTGCTGATCCACAAGAACGACGAGCACGCCCGGCAGGGGTGGGATCCGGAGGAGCACGGCCGGTCGGTGAAGACCGGCCGCACCAACGACGAGGTCGCCGCCGACCCCGACGCGCTGTGGCGCAGCGACCTGCCGGCCGCGGAGGCCGCCGTCGCGCTCGGCGGGCCCACCCGCTCCTGGGACCCGCCGACCGACGACGAGCTCGCCGCGCTCGACCGGCTCGGGCGGGCCGGCAGCTGGGCCGTGCAGGGGCGCGAGCTGAAGCTCACCAACCTGGACAAGGCCCTCTTCCCCGCCCGGAAGGGCGAGGAGCCGGTGACCAAGCGCGACTTCGTGCGCTACCACGCCGTGATCGGCCCGTACCTGCTCCCGTACCTGGTTGACCGGCCCGTGAACCTGCACCGCTACCCGGACGGGGTCGACCGGCCGGGCTTCTGGCACAAGGAGGTGCCGGGGCACGCGCCGGAGTGGCTCGCCAGGTGGCGCAACGCGGAGGCCGACCCGGGCGAGACCGAGTGCTACGCGGTGGTGGACAGCGTGCCCGCACTCGTGTGGATGGCGAACTTCGCCGCGATCGAGCTGAACCCGTGGACGTCCCGGCTGCCCGACGTGCACCAGCCGACCTGGGCCCTGATCGACGTCGACCCCGGTACGAGCACCGGGTTCGACGAGGTCCTCGTGCTCGCGCGGCTCTACCGCACCGCGCTGGACCACCTGGGCGTGAGCGCGATGCCGAAGGTCACCGGCAAGCGTGGGGTGCAGATCTGGGTGCCGGTCGCGCCCGGCTACACGTTCGCCGACACCCGGGCGTGGGTGGAGAAGGTGTCGCGGGCGATCGGACGCACGGTGCCCGACCTGATCAGCTGGGAGTGGCACAAGGACCGCCGGGAAGGGCTCGCGCGGCTGGACTACACCCAGAACGCGATCAACAAGACGCTCATCGCGCCGTTCAGCGCGCGCCCCGCAGCGGGGGCGCCGGTGTCGGTCCCGATCACATGGGACGAGCTGGACGACCCGGACCTGCGGCCGGACCGGTGGACGGTGCGGAGCGTCGTCGAGCGGTTGCGGCGGAAGGGCGATCCGCTCGCCCCGCTGGTGGGGCGGCACCAGAAGCTGCCGCCCCTGTAGGGGGTGTCACGCCTGACGGACCGGAAAGCGGGGTAGAGGCGAGCATGACCGTTCCTGACGAGAACCTCCCGAACGCCGGGACGGCGGAGCCCGGCAGTGAGCACGACCCCGAGGCGGCCGAGGCGTACGCCGAGTCGGTGAGCGTCGACCCCACCCCCGAGGAGATCGACACCTACCTCGAGATCGCCGGGGACGAGCCGCTGGGCGACCCGAGCGGCGACGGGTCCGGAGAGGTCGCCGGCACCGGGGAGTGACGGGCCGCCGGTACGCCGCTCGCGGGTGGCCTACCCGCGGCGGCCCGGCTCGGTGCCGTCGCGCCGGCGTTCGAGCTCGGCGATCTCCCGCCTGGCCTGGGCGAGCTCGTCCTCCAACACGAGGATCCGGGAGGCCGCGGAGCTGGTGAGCCCTTCGTCGAGGAGCGCACGCATGCGGGCGGCCACGTGGAGTTGGCGCCGCGAGTAGCGACGATGCCCCCCTGCTGATCGGTGCGGACGGATCACCGCGGTGGCGTCGAGGCTGCGCAGGAAGGCGGGCTCCACGTCGAGGAGCTCGGCAGCCTGGCCCATCGTCCACACCGGGTAGTCGTCGTCGTTGAGGCGGTCAAGTCCCATCGGTCTCCTCGGCGCCTGCCCTTCCTCGTCTCCGCACGGGTCCTCACCAGGATCGGGTCAGCATATCTGCGCCGGCCGCTGCAAGAAACGGGAGACCTCCGCCCGGGTGATCCACTTCTGGTTGCCGCCCGCCCCGTCACGCGCGTTGAGATCCGACCGTTCAGCGGTTGCGATCGTGAGCGCTGTCACACAATATCTACTACGGTTGGTGAAGATTTCGCAGATTGCAGGTAGGAGAAGTCTGATGAGCGACGCGACCTGTGTTTCCGGCGGCACCCTGTCCGACGGCGGGATTCCCGAGGCGTCGCCCGAGGTGGGCCCGCACGCTCTCGCGCCCGACCCGGCGGCCCAGGAGGTGCTGCGCGTGCTCTCCGCCCTGCACGGCGTCGCTCTCGAGGACTTCGACGACCCCGGCGACAACGACGGGCTCGACGTGCCCGCGCCGCCGCCCGCGCAGGTTCCGGCGCCGCGGGAGGGCAGGCCGTGAACGGGCGGGCGGCCGAGCCTGCGGCCGGCGCGTGCCTGCAGGCGTCGCAGCTGCTCCGGCGCCGGATCTGTCGCCACCGCGACCGCGGGCTGGGCGAGGAACAGACGCTGCTCGCGGTCTGCCACCTGCTCGACGCCCTCAGCCGGGAGCTCGTCGAGCACCCCGACGGGCTGCCCGAGCCGGTCCGCCGGGCGGCCGTGCGGCTGGCCGAGCAGCTCGACCGGGCCGACCGCGCCGAGTGCGGGGAGCACGCGCTTCCGCTGCCACGGCAGGCGCCCGACCGGAACGTCGAGGTGATGGGGCTCCGCTGAGCTCGACCGCCGTTCCGACTTCACCTCACCTGTCAGGACAGGACGCACGATGTTGAACATCACGACGCCCGCCGGCGCCGCCGACCACTCGTTCGCCGACGTCGCGGAGCGGCTCATGGCCGAGTTCGCGGCGAGGGTGGACCTGGGCACGATCAGCCGGGTGATCCTCGGCTGCCGGCGGGACCTGCAGGGCTCGCCCGTGGGGCCCTGCCCGAGCTGGTGGAGCGCCTCGCCAGGGAGCGCCTGCTCGGGGGCGAATTCGTCACCTGACGACGGCGGCGCGCCTCACTCGCCGCAGCCGGCAGCGGCGAGGGCGCGGCTGGGCCCGAGGCCGAGCGGGTCGTGGTCGCGCGGGTCGGGGGTCGGGGCCCAGCGGCCGTCGACGACGCCATAGGTCCAGCGAGGTCCGTGCGTGACGAGGGACCGCACCGCCTCGACGAGCCGGTCGACGTCGGAGGCGGTGGTGCCGAGGCCGAGGCTCGCCCGCACGGCGCCGTCCGCGGCGCCGGGGAGGCGGTCGAGCAGCGGGTGGGCGCAGAACTTGCCGTCGCGCACGCCGACCCCGTGTTCCGCGGACAGGTGAGCGGCGACGAGCCCGGCGGGCACGCCGTCCACCACGAAGCTCAGCACGGCCACCCGGTCGGTGCTGTCCGGCCAGATCCGCAGCGGGCGGACGCGGGGGAGCGCGGCCAGCCCGTCCGTCAGCCGGTCGAGGAGTGCGCGCTCGTGCGCCGGCCCGGCCGCGTCGAGCACGCCGTCCAGGGTGCGGCAGGCCTGGGCGAGCGCGGCGGCGCCGAGCACGTGGGTGCCGGCCTCGTGCCGGTGCGGTGCGGGCGCCCAGGTCACCTCCGCAGTCCCGGCCGGTGTCGTCGCCACCCGGCGCACGGCCCCGCCGCCCGCGAGGTGTGGGGCGGCGACGTCGAGCCAGTCGCGGCGGCCGACCAGCGCGCCGGCCCCGTAGGGCGCGTACAGTTTGTGTCCCGAGAGGGCGAGGTAGTCCACGCCGGCCGCGGCGATGTCGATCCGGCGGTGCGGGGCGAGCTGGGCCGCGTCGACGACCACGCGCGCCCCGGCCGCGTGCGCGAGGGCCGCCACCCGCTCCAGCGGGAGCACCTCGCCCGTCACGTTCGACGCGCCGGTGACGGCGAGCAGCGCCGTCGGCTCGGCGGCGAGTGCGGCCCGCAGGTCGTCGAGGGTTCGCTCGACGGTGCCCGCGGAACGCAGCACGCGATGTCCTGCGGACCGCCAGGCGAGCAGGTTGGCGTGGTGCTCCACGTCCAGGCACAGGACGCCGCCGGGCACGCACCCGGCGAGCAGGTTCAGTGCGTCGGTGGTGTTGCGGGTGAACACCACGACGTCGTCGGCGCGGGCGCCGACGAACCGGGCGACGGTGTCCCTCGCCCGCTCGAGCACCGAGGTGCAGACCTGCGAGGCGTACCCGGCGCCGCGATGCACGCTCGCGTAGTAGGGCAGCAGCGTGGCGACGTGGTCGGCCACCGCGCACAGCGCGGGCGCGCTCGCGGCGAGGTCCAGGTTGGCGTACGGCACCCGGCCGCCGGTGACGAGCGGGACCTCGAGGTCGCCGACGACGCGCGGGAGCCGCGGTGCGGCCGGGCGGGGCGTGTCGGGGCGGGCGGGCAGCACAGCGGTCATGACGGTCCTCCGGACCCTCTCAGGACCCGGGATGTGTCGGATCCGCGCTTGCCGCCGTGGCTCCACGGCGGCCTGGTCGTCACCCGGAGCACCCCACCGCGGAGGAGGGTTGCCGGCCAGCGAGCCGGGGCTTGACGCTGGCGCTCTTGACCTGGAGGGCAAAGTACGGGTCCGGTGCGCGCCGGTCAAGCCGATTGGCGCAGGGGTTCGACTCGGATGGCGCGAACGGGCGACTCGCGGGGAGGAAACGGGCGACTCGCGGGGCCGAGGGGCCACGATCCCGCGAGTCGCCGGCGAGCTGGATGCCCAGGCCCGCGGCGGTGGAGCCGAAGCACTGATCGAGATCGGCCACGCCCTCGACGGGCCGGCCGGGCTGAAGCCGGCTGCGACTCCCCGATCGGTCACCGACCGAATGGCGCGCTCAGCAGGTGAGGTCGCTCTCGATCGCGTTGGTGAACGCCTCGAACACCTCGCCGGAGGGTGGCAGGACCTGGGTGACCAGGACGGCGGCGAGCTCGTGGTCCGGCCAGGAGTACCACTGGGCGGGCTCGGTCTCGTCGAGGGGGCCGTCGAGCCGTCGCAGGACGCGTCGGCCGGCGAGCTCGGGGAGGAATCGCTCCACGGGGTCGTCGAGGGCCAGGACGCCGTCCTGCGCCAGCAGCAAGGTGAGAGCCGCGATCATCGGCTTGGTGTTCGAGCTGATCCGCACGAGGGCGTCGGGGCGTAACGGGTCCTCGCCTCCGGGCTCGGTCCTTCCCGTGGCGTCGAGGGTCGTCTCCCCGTGCTGGCGCAGGCCGACGACGGCGCCGGGGACGACCCCGGCCTCGACGAGCGGACGGATCGCGGGTATCACCTGCTGGGCACGCACCCGGCCGATCGTTCCATGTGCCTGTTGCGATCCCCGTCTCCCTGATCGGTCAAGCACAGGCTGGTCCCGACGCCACCAGGTAAAAGGGAGGAACCGGGCAACGAGGCCGAAGGGGTGACGCTGTGCAGGACGGGGTCGTGGTGGACCGGCGGGACGCGGTCGTTCCGGCGCTGCTGCGGGTGCAGGTGCCCGACGACGCCGATCCGGGCGCGGTGGAGGCCGAGGTGCTCCGCGCGATCACGGCGTCCCCCGGGCGGGCGATGACGGCGGAGCTCACCTGGGTGCCGTTGCTGAGCCGGACCGAGGGCCCGTGCCTGGTGCTGACCTACGCCGTGGTCCTGCACGGAGCCGCGCCGCCGGGCCGCGCCGACGACCTCACCTCCCACGCCCACCGCGCGGTGACCACCGCGCTGCGCTGCCGGTTCGGTGCCACCACCCGGGCGGCCATCCGGCCGGCGCGCAGCCGTGAGCAGCTGGCCACGTGCTACCGGGCGCTGCGCGGCTCACCGCGTCCGATGCACCCCTGACGGCTACTTGTCGCGCGCTTTGCGCGTCTCGCGCGCGTTGGCCTTCTCGATCTCCTCGACCAGGTCGGCCTTCTTGATGTCCTCGGGATGGTCGATGCCGACCTTCTTCGCGACGTCCTCGAGGTGCCCCTTCTTGGCGTTCGCGTTCACGCCCTGGGCCGTCTTGCTGTCGCCGGAGTCGGACGCGCCCTTCTCCGCCCGCTCGTCGGACGGGCCCTTCTCGTCCTTCGGCTCCCAGTGGTCGCCCACCTTCTCGTGGGTGTGCTTCAGGGAGGCGTAGGCCGCGCGGTGCGCGCGTTCGCCGTCGCCGTAGCTGTCCTCGGCGGACTCCAGCGTCTTCTTGTACGTCCGGACGGCCTTGTCGTCGGAGCGCGCGATCGTCGACGGCACGTCGTCGCGCATGTCCTCGGCTTGCTTGTGCTTGTCGGCCATACCTGCGCATACCCCGGGTGGCGGCGTCCGATGCGACGGGAGGCCATTTCCGGGGCGGCATGCCGGGTACCTCGCGACCCATGCAGATCGGGTACAAGCTGGCCGCCGAGGCATTCGGGCCCGCGGAGCTCATCCGCCAGACCGTGCGCGCCGAGGAGGCGGGCTTCGACTTCGTCGAGATGAGCGATCACTTCCACCCGTGGCTGGACAACCAGGGGCACTCACCCTTCGCCTGGACGGTGCTGGGCGCGATCGCCGCCCGTACCGAGCGGATCGGCCTGGCCACCGGCGTGACCTGCCCGACGGTGCGCTACCACCCGGCGATCATCGCGCAGGCCGCCGCCACGCTCGGGCTGGTCTCGGACGGGCGGTTCGTGCTCGGGATCGGCGCGGGTGAGCGGCTCAACGAGCACGTCGTCGGGCGGGAGTTCCCGGCGGTGCGCAAGCGGCACGAGATGCTCCGCGAGGCGCTGGAGATCATCCGGCTGCTGTGGAGCGGCGGGTACCACTCCTACGAGGGCAAGCACCTCCAGCTCGAGGACGCCCGCGTGTTCGACCTGCCCGAGGAGCCGCCGCTGATCGCCGTCGCCGCGAGTGGTCGGGCGTCGGCGTGGATCGCGGCCGAGCTCGGCGACGGGCTGTTCGCCACCGACCCGGAGCCCGACATCGTCAGTCACTACCGCGACGCGGGCGGCAGCGGGCCCGGCTACGCGGAGGCCCCGCTGGCCTGGGCGAAGGACGAGCGGACCGCGGCCCAGGCCGTCCGCGAGACGACCCGGTGGGCGCTGACCGGCTGGAAGGTGATGAGCGAGCTGCCCAACCCGGTCAACTTCGACGCGGCGACCAGCACCGTCCGCGAGGAGGACGTGATGGCGAAGTTCGGGTGCGGGCCGGACCCGGACCGGCACGTCGAGGTGGTGCAGCAGTTCGTGGACGCGGGGTTCGACCGCATCGTGCTGATGAACGCGGGCCCCGACCCGGACGCCTTCCTCGACTTCTTCGCGAGCGACCTGTCCGACCGCCTCCGCAGCCTGAAGCCGGCGTCGCAGGCCGCCTGACCCTCCGGCCGAACGCCAGCAAGGTGGCAATACTGCCACTGGACGGCAGTATTGCCACCTTGCTGCCACGGGGGGCGGGCCATCAGTGGGCGCCGACCGGCTCCCGTGCGGACCGCCGCGCGGTCCGTGTCGTGCCCCCGGGCTGCTCGTCCGCGCGTGAGGCGAACCGGTGCAGCCGCAGGCTGTTGGCCACCACGAACACCGAGCTGAACGCCATCGCGGCACCCGCGAGCATCGGGTTCAGCAGCCCGGCGGCGGCCAGGGGCAGGGCGGCCACGTTGTAGGCGAACGCCCAGAACAGGTTGCCCTTGATCGTGCCGAGCGTGCGGCGGGAGAGCCGGATGGCGTCCGCCGCGGCCCGCAGGTCGCCCCTGACCAGCGTGATGTCGCTGGCCTCGATGGCGACGTCGGTGCCGGTGCCCATGGCCAGCCCGAGGTCGGCCTGGGCGAGCGCGGCGGCGTCGTTGACCCCGTCGCCGACCATCGCCACGACCTTGCCCTCGGCCTGCAGCCGCTTGACGACGTCGACCTTGTCGGCCGGGAGGACCTCCGCCACGACTCTGTCGTTCCCGCCCCCCTCTCCGAGAGACCCACCCCCCGTCTCGATCCCGACCTCGGCCGCCACCGTCTGCGCGACCGCGGTGTTGTCGCCGGTGAGCAGCACCGGGGTGAGCCCGAGTGCCCGCAGCTGGGCGATGGCCTGCGCCGACGTCGGCTTGACGGTGTCGGCGACGGTGAGCACGGCGCGGGCGGCGCCGTCCCAGGCCACGGCGATCGCGGTGCGGCCCTGCTGCTCCGCCGCGGCCTTCGCGGCGGCGAGCTCGGGCCCCAGCGGCTGGCTCCAGTCCTCCAGCAGCGCGGACCGCCCGACGAGCACCGCGTGCCCGTCGACCACGCCCTGCACGCCGAGCCCCTCGACGTTGGTGAACTCCTCGACCTCGGGCAGCGTGCCCAGCCGCTCCCGGGCGCCGCGAGCCACGGCCGCCGCGATCGGGTGCTCGGAGGCGTTCTCCAGCGCCCCGGCCAGCCGGAGCACCTCGGCCTCGTCGACCCCGTCGGCGACGTGGACGCCCACCAGGCTCATCTGACCCGTCGTGACCGTGCCCGTCTTGTCCAGCACGACCGTGTCGACGCGTCGGGTGGACTCCAGCACCTCCGGGCCCTTGATCAGGATCCCGAGCTGGGCGCCGCGCCCGGTGCCCACCAGCAGTGCAGTGGGCGTGGCCAGCCCCAGCGCGCACGGGCAGGCGATGATCAGCACGGCGACGGCGGCGGTGAACGCGGCCGCGGCGCCGGCACCGGTGCCGAGCCAGAACCCGAGCGTGGCCACCGCGAGGGCGATCACGATCGGCACGAACACCCCGGAGATCCGGTCGGCGAGCCGCTGCACGGCCGCCTTGCCGCTCTGGGCGTCCTCGACGAGCTTCGCCATCTGGGCGAGCTGCGTGTCGGAACCGACGCGGGTGGCCCGCACGACCAGCCGGCCGCCCGCGTTGACGGTGGCGCCGACGACGGTGTCGCCGGGCCGGACCTCGACGGGCACCGACTCGCCGGTGAGCATCGACGCGTCGACGGCCGAGTTGCCGTCCTCGATCACGCCGTCCGTGGCGATCTTCTCACCGGGCCGGACGACGAACCGGTCGCCCACCGCGAGCTGGTCGGTCGGGATCCGGACCTCGGCGTCCCTGCCATCGACGGAGCGGCGCACCGTGACGTCCTTCGCGCCCAGCTCGAGCAGGGCCCGCAGGGCCGCGCCCGCCCGCCGCTTCGAGCGGGCCTCGAAGTAGCGCCCGGCGAGGATGAACGTGGTGACGCCCGCCGCGACCTCGAGGTAGATGTTGCCCGCGCCGTCGCTGGGGGAGATGGTCAGCTCGAACGGGTGCACCATCCCCGGGACACCCGCGGTGCCGAACAGCAGGGCGTAGAGCGACCACAGGAACGCCGCGAGCACGCCCATCGAGATCAGCGTGTCCATCGTGGCGGCCCCGTGCCGCAGGTTCGCCCAGGCCGCCCGGTGGAACGGCCAGGCCGACCAGGTGACGACCGGGCCGGCGAGCGCGAGGGAGATCCACTGCCAGTAGGTGAACTGCAGTGCCGGGACCATCGCCAGCGCGATCACCGGCACCGCGAGCACGGCGCTGGTGACCAGCCGGTTGCGCAGCGGGCGGGTCGCGTCGGGCTCGGCCGCCGCCTGGGCGACCGCGTCGTCGGCCGGTGCCGGCGGCTTCGGCAGCTCGGCCGTGTAGCCCGCGGCCTCGACCTGGGCCACGAGGACGGCCGGGTCGACGCCCGCCGGGGCGCTCACCCTGGCCTTCTCCGTGGCGTAGTTGACGCTGGCGGTCACCCCGTCGAGCTTGTTGAGCTTGCGCTCGATCCGGTTGGCGCACGAGGCGCAGGTCATGCCGCCGATCGCGAGTTCGACATCGGTGACGGGAGCCGTGGGGGTACTCATGTCGCCGTTCTCCTTCCCGATCAGTGGCCGTGGCCGTCGGCGCCGTGCGGCGCCGCCGGGGGGACGGGCGTCGCGCTCGCCGGGCCGGTGGGCACGGTGAACTCCGCGGTGCGGACGACGCCGTCGTGCTGGAAGTCCAGGAACAACCGGTAGGTACCCGCGGTCGGCACCTCGGCGTGGAACGTGATGTCCGGGCCGGCAGGGGTGCGCCCGTCGCCGGGGGACCCGTCGGGGTGCACGTGCAGGTAGGCGAGGTCGCCGTCGCGCAGCGCCACCAGGTGACCGTACGCCGCGAGGTAGGGCTGCAGGTCGGTGACCGGCTGCCCGTCGCGGCTCACGGTGAGCGTGACCGGCGAGCCCTGGCCGGGCAGCAGGTCCCCGGTGAGCTCGACGGTGTAGCCGTCGACCTGCGCGACCCGGCTGGGTGCGTGCGTGACCGGCTCGAACGCGCCGGGCACTGCGAGGTCCACGCCGAGCGTGGTGCCCGCGCCCCCGGTGGGCGTGAAGTCGGCGAAGGCCCGGTAGCTGCCGCCCGCGGGCAGCGTCAGCGGGACACTCCAGGTGCCGTCCGCGGCCATCTCGGGGTGCACGTGCTGGAAGCCGGTGGTGTCGCGGCGCACGATGATGAGGTGCATGCGCTTGTCGTGCTCGACGTCGAACGCGGTGACCGGTGCGCCGTCGGGTCCGATGATCTGGAAGGTGAAGTCCTCGGAGGTTCCCGGGGTGAGCGTCGGGTCGGTGGGCGTGAAGGTGTAGCCGCCCCTGCTCGACGCCAGCCCTCCGGGCTGGTCGCTGGCACTCACCGCGACGGCGCCGCTGTGCTCTTCCCGCCCCGCCGGCTTCGCAGGCTCCGCCGGCTGCCATCCCCCATGTGCATCCCCGTGCCCGGCGCTCCCAGCGTCGGGGGTGCTGTCGCCGCGCGCGGCGTCAGCGGAGAGGGGACCGACAGCGGTGCCGACGGCGTACGCACCTGCGACGAGCAGGGCGAGCGCCGCACCGTAGGCGGAGAGCTTCGCGGCTGTGTTCATGTCACATCCTGTGTGCGGGCCGGCAGATCAGCCGGCGAGCTGGTACCCGGCTTCCTCGACGGCGGCGCGGACGTCCGCGTCGTCGACCGGGCGGCTGCTGGTGACGGTGACGGCGCCGGTGGGCAGGTCCACCGCCACGTCGGTGACGCCGTCGATCTCGCTGATCTCCTCCGTGACGGAGGCGACGCAGTGCCCGCAGGTCATCCCGGTGACGGTGTAGGTGTTCTCGCTCATGACTGCACTTCCTCTCGGGTCAGGACTTGACGAGGCGGGCGATCGCGGCGCTCGCCTCGGCGACCTTCTCGTCGGCCAACGTGCCGCCCTCGGCGGCGGCCTGGGTGACGCAGTGCTTGAGGTGCTCGTCGAGCAGGCCCAGCGCGACGGCCTCGAGGGCCTTCGTCGCGGCGGAGACCTGGGTGAGGACGTCGATGCAGTACTTGTCGTCCTCGATCATCTTGGCGATCCCGCGGACCTGTCCCTCGATCCGGCGCATCCGCTTGAGGTAGCCGTCCTTGTCGCCGGCGTATCCGTTCATCGCTCCTCCTCCCGGTCGACGCCACCGAATCTATACCCTAGGGGGGTAGGCACAAGCCGTGCCTGACGGTCGGCGGTGTGACCTACGATACGGGGTGGGGGTACGGTTGCCCGATCAGGGCAGGCCGGAAGAGCGGAAAGGCGGCGCTCCTGTCGGGGAGAGCCGCCTTCCCGCGGGGGAACTCGGACCGGCTACGATTTCACGAGGCGCGCGATGGCCGCGCTCGCCTCCGCGATCTTCTGGTCGGCGACCGCGCCGCCGTCGGCGGCGGCCTGGGCGACGCAGTGCTTGAGGTGCTCGTCGAGCAGGCCCAGTGCGACGGCCTCGAGGGCCTTCGTCGCGGCGGAGACTTGGGTGAGGACGTCGATGCAGTACTTGTCGTCCTCGATCATCTTGGCGATGCCGCGGACCTGCCCCTCGACCCGTCGCAGACGCTTGAGGTAGGCGTCCTTGTCCTGGGTGTAACCGTGCATCCGACCTCCTCGACCGCCCTCCACAGTACTGGGCGATCGGCCCGTCAGGCCCCCGTCGGGCTTGCGGCCGGCTCCAGGCCTGCGACCAGGTTGAACGCGCCGGTGAGCTGGTTGAGGGCGACGAGCCCGACGACGTCGGCGACTACCCGGTCGCTCCAGCCGTGGTGGCGCAGCTCCTCGACGTCGGCGTCGGTGATCGAGCCCGGCTCGGTGAGCACGCGCATCGCGTAGGTGATGAGCGCGGCCTCGCGGGCGTCGGTGGCGGTGCCCTGGCGGGCCAGCGCGATCTCGGCGTCGGGGACGCCCGCGGCGCGCGCCGCGGCCGTGTGGGCGTCGAGGCAGAGCGCGCAGCCGAGCACTCCTGCACGGCCAGGGAGATCTTCTCGCTCAGCGGGCGGGCGATGGCGGAGCGCTTCATGGCCCGGGACAGCTCGAGGTAGCCCTGCAGCACGGCGGGGGAGTGGGCCATCGTCCGCACCATCGGGCCGGCGTCGCCGTGGCGGGCGACGATGCCGCCGAGCAGGTCGCGGGCGGTCGAGGGGGCCTGGTCGGGGTCGAGGGGGCGCAGGCGGGCCATCAGGACTCCTGGGGGTGGTGGTGCTCGCCGCGCCGGTGTCTTCCGGCGACCGGCGCGGCGAGCGTTCGGGTGGGGGTCACGAGGCGACGTCGACGGACGGGCCTCGTCGCCCGTTCGCGTCCGCGCGCCGCGGAGGGTGGCAGCGGCGAGCACCGCGCCCACGAGGGCGACGACGGCGGCCCCGACGAACGCGGCGGAGTAGCCGTCGGTCAGCGTGGCAGGGTCACCGAGTGCGTCCGCGCCCTGCACGGTGGCGAGCGCGGTGATCGCCGCGAGGCCCAGTGCGGAGCCCACCTGGTAGCTGGTGTTGACGATGCCGGAGGCGAGGCCGCCCTCCTCGGGTCGCGCCGCCGACACGGCTGTGCCCAAGGTGGGGATGAACGCCATCGACATGCCCAGTGCGGCCACGACCGAGGCCGGCAGGACGTCCACCCAGAAGGTGCCGTCGGGTCGGACGAACGCCAGCCACGCCATGCCGGCGGCGAGCACGGCCAGCCCGGTGACGGTCAGCGCCTTCGGCCCGATCCGGCCGATCAGCCGCGGGGCCAGGGCGATCATCCCGATCATGATCACGATGGTCATCGGCAGCAGCGCGGCGCCGCTCGGGAACGCGGTGTAGCCCAGCACCTGCTGCAGGTAGAGGTTCAGGAAGAACCACATCGGGATCCATGCCGCGCCGAGCAGCAGCTGCGCGACGTTGGCGGCGGCGAGGTTCGGGGCGCGGAAGATGCCCAGCCGCACAAGCGGGTCGCGCCGGCGGGTCTGGAGCGCGACGAACGCGGCCAGCAGTACGATCGCGGCCCCGACCGCGAGCAGGGTCTCGCCGGCGAACCAGCCCGCCTCCGGTGCGCGGACGATGCCGTACACGGCGAGCGCGAGTCCGGCCGTGACCGTGACGGCGCCGACGACGTCCACCGAACCGCGACGCTGACCACCTGCGGGCATCACGGACGGGGTGACCGCGAGGACCGCCACCGCGATGGGGACGTTGAGGTAGAACACCCACGGCCAGCTGAGGTATTCGGTGATCACCCCGCCGAGGAAGACGCCGGCCGTGCCGCCGGCCGGTGCGGCGGCGCCGTAGAGCGCCAGCGCCTTCGTCAGCTCCTTCGGTTCGGAGCCGAACAGCATCATCAGCAGGGTCAGGGCGGCCGGGGCGGCATGAGCGAGCTTGCGAGCGAATCATGAAACAGCGCCCTGCGCGAAGCGCCGACCGAGCGCAGCGAGGGAGTGCGATATGCGCGCGCCCGCGCCCTGGACGGCGCGGCCGGTGAGCTCCCAGCCCGCGGTGCCCGCGGCGCCGGCGAGCACCGAGCCGCCGAGCAGGATCGCCCAGCCGATGGCGAACAGCCTGCGGGCCCCGAACAGGTCCGACAGCCTGCCGCCGAGCAGCAGCAGGCCGCCGAAGGCGACCACGTAGGCGTTGAAGACCCAGGACAGGCCCTCGGGGGAGAAGCCGAGGTCGGCCTGCATCTGCGGCAGGGCGACCCCGATGATCGAGGTGTCCATGATGACCATGAACTGGGCCGTGGCGATGACCAGCAGCCCGAGCCGGCGCCGTGCGGCAGCCGGTGAGGTGGCTGACATTTCTTACTCTTTACCGGTAGGGGTACCAGCCCGGCGGACGCTAGCACCGCGCGGCCCCCTGCGGATGCGGAGATCACTCTGTTGGAGTAGTACGGGGAGGGGGTATGTGTCGGCTGCCTCAGCACCGCTGGTTTGGCTCCGGCCTGCGTCGCCTACCCCGGTGGTGCCCCGCGGTGGACAGATCCGCGCTCCGCGGCCATCATGGCGTACCCCTTACGGGTATCGAAGCGAGGAGGTGTCGGTGGACGGCTTCGTCCCGTTGCTCGCGCTGCTCGCCGTTGCGGTGGGTCTCGTGCTGGGCGGGTACGCCGTCTCCGCGGTGGCCGCGGTGCAACGGGCGATGGACGCCGCACCGGCGTTCGCCGGGGGTGTGCCGCCTGCCGAGCACGCCGTGTCCCGGTTCCACGTGCGCTGGTACCCGGTGACGATGGTCTTCCTGGCCTTCGACATGGAGATGCTGTTCATGTACCCGTGGACGCTCGTCGTGTCCCGGGTCGGCCCGGCCGCCGTGATCGAGATGTTCCTGTTCCTCGGCATCCTGTTCGCCGGGGTGCTCTACGCGTGGCGCGAGGGGGCCTTCCGGTGGGTCTGACCTCGCTGCTCCTGCGCGGCGCGGCCCGCCGCCCGCACGTCCTGATGGTGCCCGCCGTCGGTGGGACGGCCGCCCGCTACGCGCTGGAGGCGGAGGTGGTCCGGCGCGGCTGGGCCACCGCGAGCACCCCGGCCGACGCCGACCTCCTCGTCGTCGCGGGCGAGGTGGGGCCCGGGCTCGCCCCAGTGGTCGACGGGCTCTGGCGGCAGGTCCCGGCCCCACGCGCCCGCGCTGCCGTCGCCGACCCGGCCCGGGTGCGCGACGCCCTCGACGCCGCCGCCGCGCTGCTGGCCGATCCGGACCACCAGCCATTGCTGGCACCTCCGACCCGGGGGACCACGGCGACCACGGCGACCACGGCGACGCTGATCACGGTGACGGCGACCACGGCGACCACGGCGACGAAGCTGATCACGGTGACGACGGCGACCACGGTGACCACGGGGGCGGCCATCACGACCACCACGGCGGCGGCATGGAGATGCCCGGCGGGCTGCCCATGGCGGACCTGGGCGACGACCGCGACGGCCTGAAACTCGACCGGCTGCACCTCCGGCTGGGCCCGGTGCTGCCGGACTGGCCCGCCGGGCTGGTCCTGCGGGTGACCCTGCAGGGCGACGTGATCCAGGAGGCCGTGGCCGAGGTGCTCGACGGCGAGCAGGCGGCCGCACCCGTTCCCGGCGGTGTCGCCGTCCGTGAGCTCGATGCCCTCGCGCGGTTCCTCGGCGTCGCCGGCTGGCCCGACGCCGCGGCCCGGGCCCGGCGGCTGCGGGATGCGCTCCTCGCCGGCGCGTCCCCCGCCGAGGTGCGGGAGCCCGCCGAGGCGCTGCTGCGCCGGGTGCGCCGGTCCCGGACCTTGCGGTGGCTCGTCCGCGGCATCCCGGCCGGCCCGGTCGACGTCGCCGCGCTGCTCGACCAGCGACTCGCGGCGGTGCGGAGCGCCCTGACGTCGACGGGCGCGATCCCGGAGCGGCCCGGGACCGAGGAGCTGCCCGACCTCCTGATCGGCGCCGAGCTCGCCGCCGCGCGCCTGGTCGTGGCCGCGCTCGACCCGCACGTCGGGGCCCGGGAGGTGGTCCGGCATGGCTGACTCCGCAACGTCGGCGCTGCCGCTGTGGTCGGTGCTCCTGCTGCCGGTCCTGCTCGCCATGGCCACCTGGGCGACCGTTGCCTGGGACGCCGCACTCGCCTCGCGGGCCCGCGGCGGTCCCGGCGGCGTCGGGGTCGCGCTCGCCGCGCCCGTCCGCGAGACCGCGCGGCTGCTCGTCGGGCAGCGGCGCCGCACGGTGGCGGCCGATGCGGTGCTGTGGCGGGTCGGCGGGGCCGCGCTGCCGGTGGCGGCGTTGCTCGCGGCCGCGGTGCTGCCGCTGGGGGAGCGGCCGGTGGCCGATCTCGGCGTGGGCGTCGTGTGGT
>NZ_JAHKRK010000164.1 GCF_019396355.1 Pseudonocardia nigra | reverse complement strand
CGGGCGCCCTCCCGGGCGCTCCTTGACCCCGCCGCCTACCTCGACGCGCCCAAGAACAGTCGGAGAGCCAACGAAGAAAAGATCAACTACAACAACAGGGGGTTGACCGGCCCCGCTCCTTCAGGGATGAGTTACAGCTGAAGTCCCACTTGTGACCCCAGTAGCTGTCGGCGGTGATCTCCTCGGCGGTGTAGGAGGTCTCGTCGACGAGCATTCCCTCGCAGCCGACCTCGAGGTCCCAGCCGCCCGGCGTGCGGATGTAGAACGACACCATCTTGTCGTTCGTGTGCCTGCCCAGCGTGGACGACAGGTGGTAGCCCGCCTCGGTGACGCGGTCGAGGGCGCGCCCGACCTCGTCGAGCGTCTCGCACTCCACCATGATGTGCACCAGCGCCGGGGCCTTCAGGTCGGGCGACGGCAGGATCGCCAGGCTGTGGTGGCGCGCGTTCACGCCCATGAACCGCAGGCGGATCGGGCCGTACTCGGGCGGTGCCGGGAGCCGGAACGCCCCCCGCGGGAGGAAGCCCAGGGTCTCGGCGTAGAACCGGTAGGCGGCGTCCAGGTCACCGACCGGCACCACGACGTGGCCCAGGCCGAGGTCCCCGGTGACGAACCGATTGCCGTACTTCGTCGCGAGCGGGCTGTGGTCCAACGCCGGGCCGTGGAAGATCTCCAGCGGGGTGCCGCCCGGGGCCTCGAACGCGATCGCGGCCTCCACCCGGCGGTCGTCGGCCTCCTCGGACGACAGTGGCTTGGTCGCGATCCCCGCGGCCTCCACGGCCGCCTGCACCCGGCGCAGCGCCAGGTGGTCGCGCACCTCCCAGCCCACGCCCTCCACCCGGTCCTCGTCGCCGGGCAGGATCACGATCCGGGCGTGCCGCTCGTCGGTGCGCAGGTAGAGCGCGTCCGGGTCGGGCCCGCTGCCCTCGGCGAAGCCGATGCCGTCGAACGCGAACTTCCGC
Source organism: Pseudonocardia nigra (assembly GCF_019396355.1). Lineage (GTDB taxonomy): Bacteria > Actinomycetota > Actinomycetes > Mycobacteriales > Pseudonocardiaceae > Pseudonocardia > Pseudonocardia nigra. Next base: position 17,366 of record NZ_JAHKRK010000164.1, on the reverse strand, counting down.
CACGCGTCCAGGTCCGTGGCCCGGACCCGCACGTACCCCAGGGAACTGATGTCGGTCATGCCGCACTCCTTCGTCGTCGTCGTCGAGTCGTCCGGGTCTCAGCGGGTCAGGAACTCCAGTACGACCCGCTCGAAGTCGTCCTTGCGCTCCTGCATCGCCCAGTGGCCGCACTTCGGGAAGACGTGCAGCTCCGCGTCGGCGATGTGCCGCAGCGGCAGGAACGCGCCCTCCAGGGGTGTCACGCGGTCGTCGCGGCCGTAGGTGAGCAGCGTCGGGTGGGTCAGCTCGCCCAGGCGGGCCCAGATCGGGACGCCCGGCGCGGCGCCGGACGCCATCGCCCGCATCGCCGCGCGGTAGAAGTCCCGGGTGAAGTCGAGCGCCCCCGGGGCCGACGCGGTGCGCCACCGGGCCTCGATGCGCTCCTCGGTGAGAAAGGCCGGGTCGCCGACCATGCACCGCATCCAGGCGACGAGCCGCTCCCGGGTCGGGTCCTCGAGGAACTGCACGAGCAGCCTGATGCCCTCGGTCGGCTGCGGGGTGAACAGCGGAACCCCCACCCCGCCCGGCCCCATCAGCACCAGCCGGTCGACCCGGTCGGGATGGTCGAGCGCCAGCTGGGTGGCGACCATCCCGCCCAGCGAGTTGCCGAGCACGTGCACCCGCTCGAGCCCGAGGTCGTCGAGCAGGCGCAGCAGCGCCGCCACCGACACCTCGGCGTAGGGCCGGTCCAGCGCCGGCACGAGGCTCGCCCCGTACCCCGGCTGGTCGGGCACCACGGTGGTGAAGTGCTCGCCGAACACCGGCAGGTTCTCGCCGAAGTTCGCCCAGCCGGTCACCCCCGGCCCCGACCCGTGCAGGAGCAACAGGCCGGGGCCGGTGCCGGCCACGTGGTAGTGCAGGGGTTCGGGCCCGTCGAGGCGCCGGCTGGTGGCGTCGTAGGTCAGGTCCGCCGTGGCGGTCATCGGTGTCTCCCAGCTGTCGGCGGGTCAGATCAACAGGCGCAGGGCGCCATGGGGCTCCACGCCCATCTGGGTCAGCGCGGCCGAGTGGTAGGCGCTGCCGGGGATGTGGATGGCGTGCTGCAGACCGACGTGGGCGTCCCGCCAGAACCGCTGCATGACGTTCTCGCGGCGCACCGCGTTGCCGCCCGACCGCGCGAAGATCTCGTCCACGGCGGACACCGCCCGCCACGCGCACCGGACCTGGTTGCGCCGGGTGACCGCCCGGTCCTCGAAGCTGATCGGCTTGCCGGCGTCGGCCAGGTCGTAGAGCCGGCTCACGCCGTCGAGCAGCTGCGTCCGCGACGCGGCGATCTCGGCCGCCGCCTCCGAGATCGCGTACAGCGTGTACGGGTCGTCCTTCACCCTCGTGCCGACGGCCATCACGCGGTCGCGCTGGTAGTCGACGTGCGCCGCGAGGGCGCCCTCCGCGATGCCGACGACCGCGGCCGTGATGCCGAGGGGGAACATCGACCAGAACGGCAGCTTGTACACCGTCTCGGTCCGCCCGGCCCGCTCCGCGGCCAGCTCGCCCGCGGCCACCTCGTCGGCGTCGATCGTCCGGTAGGCGGGGATGAACGCCCCGTCGACGACGATGTCCTTGCTCCCGGTCCCGCTCAGCCCGATGACGTTCCAGGAGTCCTCGACGATGGTGTAGTCGGCGCGGGGCAGCACGACGTGCAGCGACTTCGGTGGCTGCACCGGGTTGCCGTCGGCGTCGCCGAGCAGCGCGCCGAGGAAGATCCAGTCGCAGTGGTCGGTGCCGGAGGAGAACTGCCAGCGGCCGCGCAGGACGTACCCGCCGTCGGTCGGGGTCGCCACGCCGCTGGGCATGTACGGGGAGGCGATCCACGTGTCGGAGTCGGTGTCCCACACCTCCTCCTGGAGCCTGCGGTCGCACAGCGCCATCTCCCACGGGTGCAGGCCGCCCACACCGCAGACCCAGCCGGTCGACCCGCAGACCTTCGCGACCTCCATCACCGCCTCGGCGAAGTCGCGGGGGTGCGCGGCGTACCCGCCGTACTCGGTGGGCTGCAGCAGCCGCATCACGCCGGCCTCGCGCACCACCTTGACGCTCTCGTCGGCCAGCTTGCCCAGCCGCTCGGTCTCCTCGGCGACCCCGGCGAGCCGACCGGCGAGATCGCGAACTCGGTGAACAACCTCATGGGCCATCAGCACACCTCCGGGCTGAAGTGGTGGTCGGGATGCGGCCCGGTCAGAACCGTGACGGGCAGGACGCGACGCTAAGGCGGCGGCCGAGGCGGGGAGGGCGGCCATCCCGCTCATCGGGACCTCTGCGTCGGGCCGCTGCGCCCGCGTGGGATATCAGCGCCATGACGAAGAACACCTCATTGCCCCCCGCGCCCGCCCGGGACATGACCGTGGACCTGCTCGTGATCGGGTCCGGCACCGGGATGGCGGCGGCGCTGGCCGCCCACGAGCTGGGGCTGACGGCCCTGGTCGTAGAGAAGACGCCCTACGTCGGGGGGTCGACGGCACGGTCCGGCGGAGCGTTCTGGATCCCCGCCAACCCCGCCCTGCAGGAAGCGGGGGCGGGCGACTCGCTCGAGCGGGCCGCGGAGTACACGCGCTCCGTCGTCGCCGGCTCGGCTCCCGACGAGCGCTGGCAGACCTTCCTGCGGCACGGGCCCGAGACCGTCGAGATGCTCCGGCGCACCACCCCGATGCGCTTCCAGTGGGCCCGCGAGTACTCCGACTACCACCCCGAGCAGCCGGGAGGTGCGGCGACCGGGCGGAGCTGCGAGTGCCGCCCGTTCGACGTATCGGCCCTGGGCGCGGAGCGCGCGCGGCTGCGCCCGGCGGTCATGGCCGCCCCGGTGCCGATGCCGGTCACCGGCGCCGACTACCGCTGGATGAACCTCATGGCGAAGGTGCCCCGGAAGGGCGTTCCGCTGGTGCTGAAGCGGCTCCTGCAGGGCGTCGGCGGCAAGGTGCTGGGCAAGGAGTACGTCGCGGGCGGCCAGGCGCTGGCCGCCGGGCTGTACGCCGGGATCCTGCGCGCGGGGATCCCGGTGTGGACGCAGACGTCGCTCGTGCGGCTGGTGACCGACGGCGGCCGCACCACCGGGGCCGTGCTGGCGCAGGACGGCCGGGAGGTCACCGTCACCGCGCGCCGCGGCGTCGTCCTCGCCGCCGGTGGCTTCGACCACGACCTCGAGATGCGCAGGCGCCACCAGTCGCCGTCGCTCCAGCCGGGCTGGAGCCTGGGCAGCGACGGCAACGCCGGCGATGCGATCCGCCTCGCGCAGGAGGTGGGCGCCGACATCGACCTCATGGACCAGGCGTGGTGGTTCCCCGTGGTGGCGCCCCTGCCGGGCGCGGCGCCGCTGGTGATGCTCGCCGAGCGGTCCCTGCCGGGGTCGTTCATCGTGGACGGGAACGGCCGCCGGTTCGTCAACGAGGCCACCGACTACATGAGCTTCGGCCAGCGCATCCTCGACCGGGAACGGTCGGGCGACCCCGTGCGGTCGATGTGGATCGTGTTCGACCAGCGGTACCGCAACAGCTACGTCTTCGCGGCCGGGCTGTATCCCCGCATGGCGATCCCGCGCAGCTGGTACGACGCCGGCATCGCGCACCGCGCCGCCACGCCGGAGGAGCTCGCGCGGGCCGCGGGCCTGCCCGAGGCGGCGTTCGCGGAGACGGTCGGCCGGTTCAACGCGCTCGCGTCGGCCGGGGTGGACCAGGACTTCCACCGCGGCGACAGCGCCTACGACCGCTACTACGGCGACCCGACCATCACCCCGAACCCGAACCTGCGGCCACTCGGCGCGGGCCCGCTCTACGCGGTGCAGATCGTCCTCGGCGACCTCGGGACGTGCGGTGGCGTCCGGGCGGACGGGTACGGGCGCGTCCTGGGCACCGACGGGTCCCCGATCGAGGGCCTCTACGCGATCGGTAACACCGCGGCCAACGCGTTCGGCACCACCTACCCGGGGGCGGGCGCGACGATCGGGCAGGGCCTCGTCTACGGCAACGTCGTCGCGCAGCACGCAGCGGGGCGGCTGGGCGACGGGGCGGGGGAAGGCTCAGGCGCGGTGCGTGAGCAGGGTGTTCGCAGTACCGCGCAGCGCCTCGACGTTGACGCGCGTTCCGCCTTCGGGACGGCCGGCCGGAGCGGTCCGATCTGCAGTTCGTACCGCGCGGCGCCGTCCGCGTCGAACACCGGCGCCACGAGGTAGCTGATCGAGAGCGGCTCCGCGCTCCCGAACTCGGCGGTGGTGTAGGCGCGCCCGCCGACCCCGAACAACAGCCCGAGCACGCGCCGGCGCAGCGCGGCCCGCGTCGGATGCTCGGCGAGCAGGGCTGCCATCTCGGCCAGCACGTCGAGCATCTCCGCGTCGGTCGGCCCGATCGGGAAGGCGGCGTAGCCGCTCGTCCGGATCTGCTCCAGCAGGCCCTCCCACGCCGGACGGTCGGCTGCCGATGCGGTCGAGAGCCAGGCGGCCCGCGCCGCCGCATCGCTGTGGGCGACGACCGCCGCGCCGACCGGGGGGCGCAGCGGCAGGCGCGTTCCGACGTCGACCCCTGCCGGGATCCGGCCACGGCCGGGGGCGAGTGCGACGAACGTGAGATGGCCACTGCCGACGGCGCTGAGCGCGGCGCCGCAGCCAGTCCGCTCGGCGAGGACCTCGAGGGCCGCGGCGGCCGCCGGCGAGACGGGCAGCGCGCGGCGCACGGCCTCGGCGACGCCGGCGAGCCCCGGCCCCAGCGCGTACCCGCGGCCGGGTCCCCGTTGGACCCACGCGGCGCTCTCCAGTGCCGACAGCACCGCCGTCACGGTGGCCCGGTTGAGGTCCAGCCGCGAGACGACCTGCGCGACGGAGAGCCCCGCCGGTTCCCCGGCCAGCAGTTCCACGATCGCGACGACGCGGTCGGTCGGCGGTGACTCGCTGCGCCGGTCACCCGGTTGGGCGTTGTCGCTCTCCACTGTTCCTCCTAGCATCCCGGGCACATCAACTATCCATCGCTTCAATGACGATTATTCGTCATTCTCTCGGGAGCCGATGACGAACAGCGTGGACTTGACGGGCACCGTCAAGGACGAGAAGACGTTCCCGGCCAGGGCGAGCTACCAGGTCTCCACCGGCGCCGTCCTCGGTCACACGCTGCAGTGCATGACGGGGCGTGAGCACCGGATCAACAAGTCGCTCGTCGCGCCGCCGTTCCGCCGGCTGGTGTCCGCGGGGTACACCGACACGCTGCTCGAGCCGCTGGCGCACGAGCTGATCGACTCGTTCGCGGCCCGGGGGCAGGCGGACCTGGTGCAGGAGTTCACCACCGCGTACCCGGTCCGGGTGATCTCGGCGCTGTTGGGTCTGCCCGCCCGCGAGGCGTCCGAGATGTCCCGCTGGGCGCACGACCTGTTCAACTTCCCCATCGATCCGGACGCGGCGGTCCGCGCCTCCCAGGAGTTCACCGCGTACATCACGCCGGTGGTCGCACAGCGCCGGGCGACCCCCGGGAACGACCTGATCTCGACGCTGGTCGGGAGCACCGTCGAGGGGGAGCGGCTGAACGACGACCAGATCCTCGCATTCCTGCGTCTGCTGTTCCCCGCGGGCGCCGACACCACCTCGCTCGCCCTCGGCAGCCTCCTGGCGGCCCTGCTGACCCACCCGGACCAGCTGGACCGCGTGCGGTCGAACCCGGAGGAGGAGGTGCCGTGGGCCGTGCAGGAAGGCCTGCGCTGGGAGGGGCCCGTCGCGATGCTGCCCCGCTTCTGCCCGGAGGCGACCACCTGGCAGGGCATCGCCATCCCCGCCGGCACACCCATGATCTTCGGGATCACCGCGGCCAACCGCGACCCCGCGAGGTACGCCGAGCCGGACCGCTTCGACATCACCCGGCACGCGATGCCGCTGACCGCCTTCGGTGGCGGCCCGCACTCCTGCCTGGGCAACTGGCTGGCCCTCGCCGAGCTGCAGGCGGCGCTGACCGTCCTGCTCGAGCACCTGCCGGGCCTGCGCCTGCGGGCGGACGCCGTGGCCGACGCGAAGGTCACCAGCCAGATCGGCGCGGCCTTGCGGGGACCGAACGCGCTGCACGTGCAGTGGGACGCCTGAGGCAGCCGTGCGCCCCGTCCACGCCGCTCGCCGGGCCGCTCTCGCCGGGCCCCTCGTCGCTGCCGCGCTCCTGTCCGCGTGCGCGCAGCCGTCTACGCACCGGGCCGGTCCCGGGCCGCTGCCCCCGCCGCATCCGGCGCTCGGTCCGGTGGGCACCGCCACCCAGCACGGGGACGCCGCCTCGTCCGACACCACGCCGCTCGCCGGACCCGGCACCCGCCCGGTCAGCAGCACGTTCACGCCGCTCGGCGCGACCTGTGCCAGTGTCCTCATCGGATCCGACGGGATGCCCCAGGCACTGTGCAACACCAACGCCGACCTCAGCCCGGTGGTGCACCTGCTCGACCCCGCCGGCGGCGCGTCCGTCGCCTCGCTCGCCCTCGCGAAGGGCGAGCTCTTCACCGGCGTGTACGGGTACGTCGACGAGGCCGACCGCCTGGTCGCCGTGGACGGTGACCGCAACGTGGTGCGCGTCGGCCACGACCGGGGCGGGCCGGACGGGTCGTGGCGGCTGTTCGTCGCCGAGCCCACCCCCATCGGGCGGTACGTGGACGTGCACTGCGGCGCCCCGCGATGTGACTCGGTGGTGTCGGCGGCGCCCGGATACGGGGGCGGCGTCTGGTTCGTCACCGCGGGGGGCACGGTCGGGATCGTCGACACGACGACCGGGGTGGGCGGCTCGATCGCCCTGCCTCCCGGGGAACGGATCGCGAACAGCATCTCCACGGCGCCCGAGGGGATGGCCGTGGCGACCGGTCACGCCCTGTACCTGGTCGGCGTGGACGGGCAGGGCTCCCCGGAGGTGCTGTGGCGCCGGGAGTACGACCGCGGCCCCGGTCGCAAGCCCGGCCAGCTGAGCTGGGGAACGGGTGCGACGCCGACCTTCTTCGGCCCGGCGACGGGCACCGACTACGTCGCGATCACCGACAACGCGGTGCCCGAGGCCAACCTCCTCGTGTACCGCACCGCCACCGGGGAACGGGTCTGTTCGATCCCGGTCGTCGACGGCACGGAGAACTCGCCGATCGGGTCGGGCACCGCCGTCGTCGTGGCGTCGACGTTCGGCTACCCCTACCCCGCCCTCCCCTCCGACGCCGGGCCGAGCGTCCCGCCGACCGCCGGCTTCACCGGCGGCATGACCCGGGTCGACATCGACGCCGATGGCGCCGGCTGCGAGCGGACGTGGACCACCGACGTCCGCTCCGCGGCCGTTCCCAAGCTGTCCCTCGCCGACGGCCGGATCTACACGGTCAGCCGCACCGGACCCGGCGACGGCTTCGAACACACCGTGATCGACGCCGAGACCGGAGAGGTCCAGGCGCGCCGGCCCCTCGCCACGGGCCCCGCGTTCGACACGCTGCAGATGGCGGGGAACCTCGCGCCGGGTCAGGTCATCTACCAGCCGACGGTCACCGGGGTACACCGCGTCACGCCGAAGGAGGCGCCCGCAGCAGACCCGCCGCGGTGAGCGGTCAGGCGAACGTGATCCCGACGGCGCCGAGACCGGTGAACTCGGCGCGGAAGCGGTCCCCGGCGAACACGTCGACGGCACGCGTGCAGGATCCGGGCAGCACGATGTGGCCGGCCTCCAGCCGGACGCCGAACGCGGCGACGGTGTTCGCCAGCCACGCGACCGCGCGCGCCGGGTTGCCCAACACGGCGTCCGACCGCCCTTCGGTGACGACCTCGTCGGCGCCGTCGTCGCCGGTCCGACACCGGACGGCGTCGACGGCGGTGAGGTCGACCTGCGCCGGGTCGACCCGCGCCGCGCCGAGCACGAACCCCGCCGACGACGCGTTGTCGGCGATGGTGTCCGCGATCCCGATCTTCCAGTCGCGGATCCGGCTGTCGATCAGCTCGATGCTCGGGACAAGGGCCTCGGTCGCCCGCAGGACGTCCTGCTCGGTGCAGCCCGCCCCCGGCAACGACTCGCCCAGCAGGAAGCCGACCTCCACCTCGATCCGCGGGGCGCAGTAGGCAGCGACCGGGACCGGGATGTGCTCGTCGAGCGCCATGTCGTCGAGCAGGTGGCCGTAGTCCGGCTCGTCCACGCCCATCATCTGCTGCATCACCGGCGAGGACAGCCCGACCTTGTGGCCCCGCACCACCGCGCCCGCGGCGACCCGCCGGCGGATGCCGGCCAGCTGGATCTCGTAGGCGTCGACGACGTCGATCCCGGGGAACAGGTCGGCGAGCGGGTCGATGGGTGCGCGGTCCCGTTCGGCCGCGGCCAGCAGGTCGGCGGCGCGGCGGCGCCGGGTGTCGTCGAGCACGTGGATGTTCTCCCCCATCAGTCGTAGCTGACCTCGACCTCGTCGCTGATCGGCACGGCCTGGCAGGCGAGCACCCAGCCCTCGGCGAGGTCCTCGTCCTCCAGCACCTCGTTGCGGAGCATCTTGACCTCGCCCGACACGAGCTTGCAGGCGCAGGCGCTGCAGGCGCCCTCCTTGCAGGAGAACGGGGCGTCCATGCCGTCGGCCAGCAACAGCTCCAGCAGGGTGCGTTCCGCGGGCCACGGCAGCGTGCGCTGCTCGCCGTCCAGCGAGACGGTGACCGTCGCCGCGGCCTCCGGCGACTCCTCGGCGGACGCCGGCACGACGACCTCGGCGAACGGGTCGCCGGTCAGCGACCGGAACCGCTCGACCACCACCCGCTCCCGCGCCATCCCCAACAGGGACAGCGTCTCGGTCGCCACGGCCATGAACGGCGCCGGCCCGCACACGAACGCGGTGTCCCGGGAGGTGAAGGGGGCGAGCAGCTGCGCCAGCACGTCAGCGGTCGGGAGGCCCTGCACGGTCTCCAGCAGGTGGATCACCAGCAGCCGGCCGGGGTGGCGCTCGGCGAGCTCGCGCAGCTCGGACGCGAAGATCACCGAGCGCTCGTCGCGGTTGGCGTACACGAGCACCGCGCTGCCGGACGGTTCGGCGAGCACCGACTTGATGATGGAGATGACCGGGGTGATGCCGCTGCCGCCGGCGAGGAACAGGTGGTCCCCGGCCAGCCGGTCGGCTGTGAAGGTGCCGGCGGGTGGCAGCACCTCGACCTCCTGGCCCGGCTCCAGGTGGTCGCAGATCCAGTTCGACCCGCACCCGCCGGTCACGCGCTTCACGGTGACCTTCGGGTCGGCGTCCACGCCCGGTGCGCTGGCGAGGGAGTAGCAGCGGGCGACCGCCGTGCCGTCGGCCCGGGGGATGCGCAGCGTGAGGAACTGGCCGGGCCGGTAGGCGAACCGGTCGGCCAGCTCCGCCGGCACCTCGAAGACGATCGAGCGCGCGTCGGCGGTCTCCTCGACCACCCGCCGGACCCGCAGCCGGTACCCGGTCACGACACCACCTCGCTGGCGCTCGGCGGCGACGCGCCCGGCGGTGCTGCGCTGAACGGTGACCTCGCAAGCTCGGTCACGACTCGGGGACGACGAGCTCGCCCCGCCGGACGGCCGTCTCGATGCTGTCCCGCAGCTGCAGGCACGTGGGGGTGAGTGCGCGTTCCGGGACGCGCTGCGCGTGCTCGGTGAGCTCGACGCACCCGTCGGTCGCGGTGGTCCACCGCACGAGGGTGTGGGCCAGGCTGTTCTTCTCGACGAGCACGCTGGTGCCGCAGCGGCGGCAGGACAAGGGCTGCACCGATGTCTCCTGTCGGTCGCGGTCGGACGGACGGGCACCGGCGGGTGGTGGCGGTGCGCCACCACCCGCCGCCCCCGTCAGGCGGAGGTGGTGGCCGGGTCCGAGGTGATGACCCGGCCGTTGGCGAGGTTGTCGTCGACCTCGGCCTGCCAGAACGTCATAGCGCGCTCGGTGTCGATCTCGAACTCGAACCGCTGCGTCATCTCCGGCGTCACGTCCTCGACGTCGACGTAGAACTGCTCGTACCAGCGCCGCAGCTGGTAGACAGGCCCGTCCTCCTCGCACAGCAGCGGGTTGTCGATCTTCGCCTTGTGCTGCCAGATCTCGACGTCCTGCACGAAGCCCTGCTCCACGCCCGTCGCGAAGCCCTGCGCCATCTGCTCGGCCTGCTCGTCGGTGATCCCCTCGGGCTTCTTCACCATGACGCCCCACTGCAGGACGAAGCTCGTGGGCGAGACCGGGTAGTGGCAGTTGATCAGGACGGTCTCGATCGTCTGGCCCGCCGCGCTGCTCCAGAGATAGTCGATCATGTAGGACGGGCCGTAGTACGCCGCCTCGGAGTGCAGCGTGCTGTCGTCGGAGTAGTTCGTGCCGATCTTGACGTCGGCCCGGGCCTTTGAGTTCATGTTCTGGCTGGCGACGTGGCCCTCGAAGACGTTCTTGAAGTACGTCGGGAACGCGTAGTGGATGTAGAAGAAGTGCGCCATGTCCACGACGTTGTCCACGATCTCGCGGCAGTGCGACCCCTCGATCCGCAGCGAGTTCCATGTCCAGGGCGTCCAGGCCGGGTCACCGAAGGCGGCGATCTCCGGGATCGTCACCTCGGGCGGCGGCTGCGTGCCCTGCGGGTCGTGCCACACGAACAGCTGCCCGTTGCGCTCGAGCACCGTCCAGGCCTTCGTCCGCGCCCGCGGGGGCACGCGCCGCGCGTACGGAATGCTCGCGCATCGGCCGCTCCCCGACCATCGCCAGTCGTGGAACGGGCACGCCACCTCGTCGCCCTTCACCGAGCCGCGGCTGAGGTCGCCGCCCATGTGCGGGCAGTACGCGTTCAGGACGTTCAGCGTGCCCGCGCTGTCGGCGAACACCACGAGCTTCGTGCCGAACGCCTCGATCGCGTGCGGCTTCCCGTCGCGGTAGCGCTCAGCCAACCCCAGGCAGTGCCAGCCCCGGGCGTACCGGGTCGGGGGCGCCACCGCCTCGATCACCCGAACCTCGTCGACGGTCACGCCCGTCTCCGCTGACGTCATGAGAGCCTCCTGTCCTCGTCGCGCGGCTCGAGGATGCAAGCCGGGCCGGCGGGATCGACGCCGCACTCCCGCTCACCGAGACGACCCCGCCCGGGCGCTCCCGCGTTCCGGTCGACTCCGGGTCATGAGACTGTCCGGCAAGGTCGCCTTCATCACCGGCGCCGCGCAGAGCCAGGGCCGCAGCCACGCCGTGCGGCTGGCCGAGGAGGGCGCCGACATCATCGCGGTCGACATCTGCCGCCAGCTCGACCTCGTCGCCTACCCGATGGGGACCGAGGACGGGCTGGCCGAGACCGCCCAGCAGGTCGAGAAGCTCGGCAGGCGGGTCCACGCCGCCGTCGCCGACGTCCGCGACGCCGCAGCGCTGGCCGCGGTGGTCGACGCGGGCGTGGCCGAGCTCGGGCGGCTGGACATCGTGGCCGCGAACGCCTCGGTGTGCACGGTGCAGCCGTTCGAGGAGCTGACGCCCGAGATCTGGCAGACCACGCTGGACGTCAACCTCACCGGCGTCTGGAACACCTGCGCGGCCGCGATGCCGCACCTGCTCGACGCCGGCGGCGGCAGCATCGTGATCACCGGGTCGTCCGGCGGGCTCAAGGGCCTGCCGTTCCTGCTGCCCTACGTGGCGGCCAAGCACGCGCTGGTCGGGATGGCGCGCTCGCTCGCGCTGGAGTTCGCCGACCGCGGCATCCGCGTCAACACCGTTCACCCCACGGGCGTGGACACGCCGCAGGGACACTCGCCCGTCCTGCCCGGGCTCCTGGAACGCCGGCCCGACCTGGGGCCGGTGTTCATGAACAGCCTGCCGGTGGCGCGGATCGAGTCGATCGACGTCAGCAACGCGCTGGTCTTCCTCGCCTCCGACGAGGCCCGCTACGTGACCGGGACCGCCTTCCCGGTGGACGCGGGCTCCACGATCCGCTGAGGGGCCCGGCGGGATTGCAGTAAAGCCACTTTCATGCCAGCTCGTTGCGTGAAAGTGGCTTTGCTGGAACGGGGGCGGTCCGGCCGAAATAGGCGTCCCGCAGCACCGCGGGGTCGGCGACGTCCTGTGCCGCCGCGGTCAGCACGACGCGGCCGATGTCGAGCAGCGCGACGTCGTCGGCCACGGCGACCGCCGCCTCGACGGCCTGCTCGACGAGCAGGATGCCGAGCCCGGTCCGCTTCAGCTCCGCGACCCGGTCCATCACCTCCGCGACGATCACCGGGGCCAGGCCGCCGGAGGGCTCGTCGAGCAGGAGCAGCGACGGCTCGGCCATCAGCGCCTGCCCGATCGCGAGCATCTGCTGCTGGCCGCCGGACATCGCGCCGGCGAGCAGGCCGCGCCGCTCGGCGAGCACCGGGAACAGGTCGTACACCTTGTCCACCGACGGCCGCAGGGCCGCGCGGCGCCGGCCGTACCCGCCGAGCAGGAGGTTCTGCTCGACCGTCTGCCGGTGGAAGACGCGTTTGCCCTCCTGCACGTAGGCCATCCCGCGGCGCACGCGCCGGTGCGGCGGGAGCCGCGACACGTCCTCGCCCGCCAGCTCGACGGTCCCGCCGGTCAGCCGGTTCAGCCCGGAGATCGCGCGCAGCGTGCTGGTCTTGCCCGCGCCGTTGCGCCCGAGCAGCGCGGTGAGCCGCCCCGGGCGGACCTCGAGGGAGACGTCCCACACCACCTGCAGGTCGTCGTAGCCGGTGGCCAGGTGCTCGACCCGCAGGATCGGCTCGGTCGGCTCGGTCACCGTCATGCCCGCTCCCCCGTCAACTCCGTGCTCCTGGCCTCGTCCGCGTCGCGGATCCCGAGGTACTCGCGCACCACCCGCGGGTCCCGTTCGATCACCGACGGCGGCCCGTGCGCGATCACCTGGCCGTGCGCGAGCACGACGATGTCGTCGGCGAGGTCGAGCACCAGGCGGAAGTTGTGTTCGACGAGCACGACGGTGCCGCCCGCGTCGCGGATCCGGCGGATCAGCGCGGCGAGCCGGTCGACCTCGTCCTCGTCCATGCCGGACGCGGCCTCGTCGAGCAGCAGCACCCGCGGCTCGGCGACCAGCGCCCTGGCCACCTCCAGCAGCCGCCGCATCCCCAGGGGCAGCGAGACCGCCTCGGCGTCGCGCAGGTGCGCCATGCCCACGAGGTCGAGCACCCGCTCGGCCTCGGCGCGATCGGCGTCCCGGACGCGGCGGAACCCGGGCGTGCGCAGCACCGCGGCGAGCATCGACGCCCGCTGCCGGAGGTAGCGGCCGGACGCGACGGCCTCGAGCACGCTCACCCCGGCCGGGAGGCTGGGGGTCTGGAACGTGCGCGCCACCCCGACCCGCGCCACGCGGTGCGGGGCGAGCCGCTGGACCTCGGTGTCGCCCACGCCGATCCGGCCGGCGTCGGTGCGGTAGAACCCGCAGATCATGTTCAGCAGGGTCGTCTTGCCGGACCCGTTGGGACCGATCAGCGCCGTCACCCGTCCCGGCTCGGCCCGCAGCGTGACCTCGCGCAGCGCCTGGTTGCCGCCGAAGGACTTCGACACCCCGCTCGCCGCGAGCGTGGCCCCGCGCAGGGCGGGAAGATCCACTTCTCGGGCCCCGGGGTCGGTCGGCGGCGGCCCGGTCAGCCCGGCGGCCCGGTCGAGCCGGGCGACCAGCCCGCGGAAGAGTTTCGCCAACCCGCCGCTGAGCAGGACCCCGCCCAGCACCAGGAAGGCACCGTGGAACACCAGCGCGTACTGCTGGAACTCGGTGGACTGGTTCGGGCCCAGCTGCATGATCGCCGCCCCGACCGCCGCACCGTAGACGCTCGTCGAGCCGCCGAGGATGGACGCCGCCAGCACCGTGGTCGCCAACGTGAACCCGAACGCCTCCGGGGAGATGTAGAGGTCGAGGTTGGCGAACAGCGCGCCGGCCAGCCCGGCGGGAAAGGCGCCGATCGCGTAGCCGAGCAGCTTCATCCGGAACACCGAGATCCCCACCGACGACGCCAGCACCGGGCTCTGCTTGAGCACCCGGAACGCCACCCCGTGCCGGGACACGACGATGTTGCGCAGCACCGCGAACCAGCCGATCGCCACCACGACGACCACCGTGTAGAACGCGTCGGGGCCCAGCGGCGCGCCGAACAGCGTGGCCCCCGCGATCCCGGAGAGGCCGTTGCGCCCGCCGGTCACGTCCCCGAGGATCGCGATCACGTCGGGCACCAGCAGCACCAGGAAGAACGACGTCATGGCGAGCGACCAGCTGCCCAGCCGCAGCCCGGGGACGCCCGTCAGCAGCCCGACGGCCAGCGCGACCACGCCCGCCGCCACCAGCTGCACCAGGATGTCGGTGTACCCGGCGACCGAGAGCACCCCGGCGGTGTAGGCGCCCGCGGCGTACATGGCAGCCTGGCCGAGCGCGAGCTGCCCGGCGTAGCCGAGTGAGAGGTTCAGCCCGCTGACCAGGAGCGCCAGGATGCAGACGAGCTGGATCTGCCGGGTGGCCGTGAAGCCGAGGCCGGCGAGCGGGAGCAGCAACACCACCACGCCGAGCGTGAGCGGCAGCGCCCACGACGGGAGCCCGCGCAGCATGCGCCAGATCGGCATCTCTACACCGTCCGTTCTCGGGTGCGGCCGAACAGGCCGGCCGGGCGCGCCATCAGGATGACCAGCAGGACCACGAAGACCGAGAGGTTGCTGAACTCGGCTCCCAGGTAGCGGGCGGCGAGCGACTCGATCAGCCCGACGGCCAGCCCGCCGACGAGCGCCCCGGGCACCGAGCCGAACCCGCCGATCGCGAGCGCCACGAAGCCCTTGATCGCCAGCGCGGCCCCGAGCGTCGCGACCGCGTAGGTCTTCGGCCCGACGAACAGGCCGAGCACGCCGGCGAGCGCCCCGGAGAACGCGAACGCCCCGAACGCGAGCCGCTTCACGTCGATCCCGCGCAGCATCGCGGCCTCGCGGTCCTCCGACATCCCGACCAGCGCGAGCCCGAGCATCGTCCGGCGGCTGACCCAGCCGAGGGCGACGACGAGCAGCACGGCCACGACCAGCAGGGCGATCTCCACCGGGTACACGCGGCCACCCAGCAGGGTCACGACGCCGTCGGAACCGAAGAACGGCACCGTCAGCGGCTGCGCGCCCCAGATCAGCTGCGTGGCCCCGTTCAGCAGCGTGGCGACCCCGAGCGTGGTGACCAGCTGCGTCTCGTGGTCGGCCACGGTCCGGACGGCGAACCGCTCCTCGAGGCCCGCCAGCACCAGCACGACCGCCATCGCCAGCACGGCGACCACCAGGACCGGCAGCCGCAGGGTGACCAGCCCGGTGTAGACGACGAACGTGCCGATCATCATCAACTGCGCCTGCGCGAAGTTGAACGTGTTCGACGAGATGAAGACGATGTTGTAGCCGATCGCCACCAACGCGTACACCGCGCCGAGCGCGAGCCCGGACCAGAGGAGCGTCACGGCACCGGCGTCGCGAACTGGCCGTTCACGACCTTCGACGGGGCCACGAAGGTCAACGCGTCGGCGCCGACCTGCGGGGCGTGGGCGGAGGCGGTGAAGTTGTAGAGCGGCAGCACCGCCGTGCCCGCGTCCCGCTGCACCTCGGGCTTCTCCAGCGCGGCCGCGAGCGCCGCCGCCTCGGTCGACCCCGCATCGCGGGCGGCCGCGGCGAGCAGGAAGAACGCGTCGTAGTTGTAGGCCAGGATCAGGCTCGCGGGGATCGGCCCGAGCGCGGTCATCCGCTCGACCATGCGGTTCACCTTCTCCGCCGCCGGGTCGTACGCGGTGCTCGTGTAGACCTGCATCAGCAGGGGCTCGACGAGCGGGGTGCCGAGCAGTCCGGCAGGCGGCTCGGTGGAGACCAGGCCGGTGGCCGAGACCGAGGTGTTACCCAGCAGCGGGATTTCCCAGCCGAGCTTCTCCATGCTCTGCAGCAGGTACCCCAGCGGTGCGCCGTAGCCGTCGACGACGAGCGCCTGGGGGTTGCGCGCGCGGAGGGCCTGCAGCTGCGGGGTCATGTCGAGCGCCGCGACGTCGTACTCCTCGGTGCCGACCACGTCGATGCCGGCCGCCGACAGGCCCTCCTCCGCGACGGTCCCGAACGTCTCCCCGTAGGCGCTGCTGCCGTGGATGATCCCGACCGAGCCGTGGCCGTTCTCCCGGATGTGGGCGACGAAGCCCGAGATCATGTCCTGCGGGCTCGGCGACAGGTCGAAGTTGAGCGGGAACACCGCGGGGTCCGCCGAGTTCTCCGTCGGCCCGATGTTGAACGACAGGATTTCGTTCTGCGTGAGGATCGGCAGCGTGGCGGCGGCCAGGTTGGACGGGCCGGAGTTCATGTAGGCGTCCGGCCTCGCGTCCGACGCGATCGCCTCTCGGAGCTTCGTGACCGCGACGGTCGCGTCGCCCCCGTCGTCGACCACGGTGATCTCCACCGGCCGGCCACCGATCCCGCCGGCCTCGTTGATCGCCTCGGCCCCCGCCCTGGCGCCGAGCACGGACGTCTGGGCGTTCGCCCCGAGCACGCCGGGGGCGCTGATCCCCCGCTGACCAGGACCCGGAACGGCTCGTCCGCCCCACCGGCCCCGGCGGATCCCGGCCCGCCGGCACCACCACAGCCGGTGACGGCGAGCAGGGCCGCGGTGGCCATCGCCGACCCGATCAGGCGCGAGCGTCTCATCACGGTCCTCCTCACTACCAAGCGCTTGATTGGGCGGAGGTTAGTGAGTGCGGCCACACGCCGTCAAGGGCGCGGGGCGGGGACGACGAGCCGTAGCAAGCGTTAGGTTGGCTTGCTACGTTGGCGATGCACGCCGCACTCCCCGACCCGGAAGGACCCGGAATGGGATACCGGTACGAACCCGAGCTGGCGGCCGCAGCGGCCCAGCTCCCCCAACGCGACCTGTCGGACCTGCCGGCCGTGCGCCGCGCCATCCGGCAGACGATCGCCGCCCAGCCACCCGTCGACACGACGGGGGTGCACGTGACGGACCGGCTGATCCCCGGATTGCCGGGCGAGCCCGAGGTGGAGATCCGGGTCTACCACCCGCAGCGGGACGCCACCGGCGCACCCGGGCCCGCGATCCTGCACGCCCACGGCGGCGGCTTCGTGATGTGCGACCTGGAGAGCAGCCACGCCCGCAACACCGAGCTCGCGCGTGAGCTGGGCGCCACGCTGGTGTCGGTCGACTACCGGCTGGCCCCGGAGCACCCGTTCCCCGCCGCCCTGCACGACGTGCATGCCGCGCTGCTCTGGCTCGTCGAGCACGCCGACGCGCTGGGCGTGGACCCCGCCCGCATCGCGGTCCACGGGATCAGCGCCGGGGCCGGGCTAGAGCGTGTCCCGTGGATCATGCGGGTCGGCTGCGGTAGATCTCTTCTGTGCTTGATCGCCACGACTTGACCGACGCGGAGTGGGCACGGCTGGAGCCGTTGCTGCCCGACCGGACACCGCGA
>NZ_JAHKRK010000163.1 GCF_019396355.1 Pseudonocardia nigra | reverse complement strand
CCGCGGCCACGACCTCGGGCCCGCCGCCGCCGACGAACACCGCGTCCGGACGCGGCAGCCCCGCGAGCGCCGCGGGTGCCTCCCCGGCGACGACCCGCACGTCGACGCCGTGCGCGGCCGCGTTGGCGGCGATCCGCGCGACGTCGTCGGCCCGGCGCTCGACGGCGAGCGCGGCCGCGCCGAGCCGCGCGCACTCGACGGCGACCGAGCCCGAGCCCCCGCCGACGTCCCAGACGAGCGCGCCGGGCCGCGGGGCGAGCCGGGCCAGCGCGACGGCGCGGACCTCGGCTTTCGTCACCATGCCTGCCCGGTGCTCGAACGCGTCGTCGGGCAGCGCCCAGCCGCCGGGCGGCGGTGCCGGCTCACCGCCGGCGTACCAGCCGCGGGCGGGCACCGCTCCCGGGTCGCGCAGGCACAGCACCACGGTGAGCGGGTGCCACTCCCGGGAGGCGGCCTCCGCGGCCGGGAGGGTGGTCACGCGCTCCCCCGGCCCGCCCAGGTCCTCGGCGACGACGAGCGTGCGCGGCCAGCCCTCCAGCGCGGCCCCGATCTCGGCGGGACCGGCGCCGGGCGCGGTCAGCACGGCGGTGGCGGCACGCGCCCGGCAGACGTTG
This sequence comes from Pseudonocardia nigra, assembly GCF_019396355.1. GTDB lineage: Bacteria > Actinomycetota > Actinomycetes > Mycobacteriales > Pseudonocardiaceae > Pseudonocardia > Pseudonocardia nigra. Next base: position 17,720 of record NZ_JAHKRK010000163.1, on the reverse strand, counting down.
ACGGCCGGTTCGAGCGCGCGGCCGTGCGCGCTGACCACCGCCACGTCGTCCCACGAGCGCCCGATCCGGGCGACCAGCTGCTGCACGCTCGACACCGCGGGCAGCACGGCCGGTTGGTGCCCGTGCTCGCGCAGCAGCCGCACGATGCCGAAGAACCCGGGGTCGCCGCTGGCCAGTACGACCGCCCGCCGCCCGCCGATGGCGTCGAGCGCGGGCGCGACGGGCCCGAGCACGATGCGCTCCGCCGCGTCCGGCAGGGGAACGCCGTCGAGGTGCCGCCGGGCACCCAGCACGACCTCGGCGCCGGCGAGCGCGTCGGCCGCGCCCGGCGGCAGCGGACCGCCGTCGATCCCCACCACAGTCAGCGTTGCGGAGCTGTACTGCTGTTCCGCAGGCCCGCCGGCAGCGGTACGGCTCCGAAGTGCTGTCACTTCGCCTGGCGGGCGGCGCGCAGCTCCGCTCGGGCCGCCCGGTCCGGTTTCCGGAACGTGTGGAAGTGGCCTGCGTGGTACAGGTGGCTCCGGGTGCCCTTCGCGCCCAGGGCCGCGCCCACCAGGAACAGCGTGTGCCGCCAGAGCTTGCGCTCCTTGCACACGGCCTCGACCTCGTCGAGGCGGCAGCGCAGCGTCAGCTCGTCGGGCCAGCTCGTGCGGTACGCGACGACCACCGGAGTGTCGTCGGGGTAGCCGCCCGCGCGCAGCTCCTCGACCAGCTGCGCGGTGCGGGCGGCGGACAGGAAGATCGCCATGGTGGTGCCGTGCCGCGCGAACTCGCGCAGCTTCTCCCGGGGCGGCATCGGCGTCTTGCCGCCCTCGAGCCGGGTGAGCACCACCGACTGCGCCACCTCGGGGATGGTCAGCTCACGGCCCGCCACGGCCGCAGCCGCGCCGAACGCCGAGACGCCGGGCACGATCTCGACGTCGAGCCCCATCTCCTCGGCCGCGTCGTACTGCTCCTGGACCGCGCCCCACAGCGCGGGGTCCCCGGAGTGCACGCGTGCGACCGCGAGCTTCTCGACGGCGGCGCGGCGGTAGAGGGCGAGCACGTCGTCGTGGGCGATCTTCGAGGAGTCGACGAGCTCGGCGTCGGCGCGCGCGTGCTCGGTGACGCACTCCTCGGTGACGAGGCTCGCCGCCCAGATCACGATGTCGGCCTCGGCGATGCGGCGCGCGCCCCGCAGTGTGATCAGATCGGCCGCACCCGGCCCGGCCCCGACGAACGACACTCTCCCGCGATCCACGCCGGACAGTCTGGGCTGCGCCACGCGACGGCGTCCATGCGCCCGACCGGAGTGCGAGAATCCGCACGCGACCACGACGGCACACATCGTGTGGTGGCCGCACACACCGCCGGCGCCGCGTGCCGTCCCTACGGGGTGTGTGCCGTCGGGACGGCGGCTGCCGCCACGAACCGCGCCACGGCCTCCGGAGCCCCGGCCGGGTGCGTGTGCAGGAACGACGCGTGCACCCCGCCCGCGACGAAGCCCTCCGGCTCGCCGCCGCGCCACGCCCACGCGGGCGCGGCGCCCGCACGGGGAGTGACCGCACACCGGTGGAACTCGTGGCCGGCCACCCGGGCGCCCGCGGCGAACATCGGCGAATCGGCGAGCGCGACGGCGTCGCGGTAGCCGAGCGTGAGCCGCGGGGTCATCGCGGCGCGGGCCGGGAGCACCCCACACAGGGGCGTCTCGTCGAGGGACTCGCACAGGTAGAGCAGCCCGCCGCACTCGGCGTGCACCGGCGCGCCGGACGCGGCGAGCTCGCGCACCGCGGCCCGCAGCGGCACGTTCGCCCCGAGCGCCGCGACGTGCTCCTCGGGGAACCCGCCGGGGAGCACCAGCGCGGCCGTGCCGTCGGGCAGGATCTCGTCCCGCAGCGGGTCGACGGTCACGACCTCCGCGCACGCCGCCGCCAGCAGCTCGGCGTGCTCGGCGTAGCCGAACGTGAACGCGGGCCCGCCGAAGACGGCGATCCGGGGCGCGCGGGCGTCCGGCACGGGCCCCACCTCGTCGGCGGGCGACCACACCGGACCCGGTGGCAGCGACTCGGCCAGCCCGACCACGGCGTCCAGGTCGACGTGCGCGGCCACCAGGTCCGCCATCGCGTCCACGGCCGCGGTTGCCGCGCTGCCGTGCTCAGCGGCCGTCACCAGCCCGAGGTGCCGCGACGGCACGGCCAGGGCGTCGCGCCGCGGGAGCGCGCCGAGCACCGGCAGGCCGGCCTCGTCCGCGGCGGCCCGCAGCACCGTCTCGTGCCGCTCGCTGCCGACCCGGTTGAGCACCACGCCCGCGATCCGGACGGAGGCGTCGAACGAGCGGAAGCCGTGCAGCAGCGCCGCGAGGCTGCGGGACTGGCCGCGGCAGTCGACGACGAGCACGACGGGCGCCCCGAGCAGTGCCGCGACCTGCGCGGTGGAGCCCGCGCCGTCGGCGAGCCTGCCGTCGAATAGGCCCATCACCCCCTCGACGACCGCCACCTCGGCGCCCGCGGCTCCGTGCCGGGCCAGCGGCGCGATGCGATCGGCGCCGACGAGCACCGGGTCGAGGTTGCGGCCGGGCCGGCCCGCGGCGAGCGTGTGGTAGCCCGGGTCGATGTAGTCCGGCCCGACCTTGAACGGCGCCACCGCCGTGCCACGCCGCCGCAGCGCCGCCATCAGCCCGGTCGCGACCGTCGTCTTCCCGCTGCCGGACGCGGGCGCAGCGACGACGAGCGCGCGGCTCACTGGTGGCCGAGCACCGGGTGCGGCACGTAGGCGGCCTCCAGCGCGGCGATCTCCTCGTCGGACAGCTCGACGTCCACGGCCGCGACCGCGTCCTCGACGTGCCCCGGCTTGGTGGCCCCGACGATCGGCGCGGTCACCGCGTCCTTGTGGAGCATCCACGCCAGCGCGACCTGGGCCAGCGGCAGTCCGCGGGCCTTCGCGACGTCGGCGACCGCGTGCACCACGGCGTCGTCGGACTCGGTGTACATCCGGTCGGCGATCGGGTCGCTGGACGAGCGCGTGGTGGTGCGCTGCTCGGGGACGCGGGCGAGCCGGCCGCGGGCGAGCGGGCTCCACGGGATCACGCCGATGCCCTGGTCGAGGCAGAGCGGGTGCATCTCCCGCTCCTCCTCCCGGTAGATCAGGTTGTAGTGGTCCTGCATCGCGACGAACCGCGTCCAGCCGCCGAGGTCGGCGGTGTGCTGCGCCTTGGCGAACTGCCACGCGTACATACTGGAGGCGCCGATGTAGCGGGCCTTACCGGCGCGCACGACGTCGTGCAGCGCCTCCATCGTCTCCTCGATCGGCGTGTTCGGGTCGAAGCGGTGGATCTGGTACAGGTCGACGTGGTCGGTGCCCAGCCGTTGCAGCGACTTGTCGATGCTCGCCAGGATGTGCTTGCGCGACAGGCCGCGGTCGTTCGGGCGGTCGCTCATCGGCTGGTAGACCTTGGTGGCGAGCACGTAGTCGTCGCGGTCGGCGAAGCACTCCCGCAGCAGCGTGCCCGTCACTTCCTCGCTCGCACCGAGCGAGTACATGTCGGCGGTGTCGAAGAAGATGATCCCGGCGTCCACGGCGCTGCGCACGAGCGGCCGGGAGGCGTCGAGGTCCAGCACCCATTCCCGCCAGCTCGGCGAGCCGTAGCTCATCATGCCGAGGCAGATCCGGGACACCTGAAGGCCGGTCGAGCCCAGTCGCGTGTAGTCCACGGAACGCGACCCTAGCCCCGGTCGGGGCCGCCGCGCTCACCACTCGATCCCGCGCTGCCCCTTCTGCCCGGCGTCCATCGGGTGCTTGACCTTCGTGGTCTCCATGACCAGGTCGGCGGCCTCGATCAGCTCGGGCGCGGCGTCCCGGCCGGTGATGATCACGTGCTGGCGGCCCGCCCGGGCGGCGAGCACCGCGACGACCTCGTGCACGTCCACCCACCCCCACTTGATCGGGTAGGTGAACTCGTCGAGCACGTACACGTCGTGGGCCTGCGCCTCGATGCGGCGCCGGATCTCCGCCCAGCCCTCGGCCGCGGCGGCGGCGTGGTCGTCCTCGGTGCCCTGCTTGCGGGTCCAGGACCAGCCCTCGCCCATCTTGTGCCACTCCACCGGCCCGCCCTCGCCGGTCTCGGCGTGCACCCGGCCGAGCGCGCGGAACGCGGCCTCCTCGCCGACCTTCCACTTCGCCGACTTCACGAACTGGAACACCCCGATCGACCAGCCCTGGTTCCAGCCGCGCAGCGCGAGCCCGAACGCGGCGGTCGACTTGCCCTTCATCTCGCCGGTGTGCACGACGACGAGCGGGCGGTTGCGGCGCTGGCGGGTGGTGAGCCCGTCGTCCGGAACCGTCGTGACCTGCCCCTGCGGCACGTTGTCTCCCTCCTCCGTCGGGTCGTGAGTGTCAGGCCGCGCGTGCGGCGTGGACGACACCGGCGACGGCGTCGGCGGACAGCTCGGCGAGCCCCACGCTCGGCGCCCCGGCGGCCGCGGCGACGCGAGCGGCGAGCCCGAGACGGACCGGTCCGCTCTCGCAGTCGACGACCACGGTCGCGACGCCGTCGGCGGCGAGCAGCCCGGCGGCGCGGCAGGCGTCGTGGACGGGATCGCCGCCGGACCGGGCCGCGACGGTGGCCCGCCCGTCGGTGAGCAGCACGAGCAGCGGACGGCGGCGCGGGTCGCGCAGCCGCTCGACGCGCAGCACCGCCCGGGCCCGCAGCAGCCCGTCGGCGAGCGGGGTGCGCCCGCCGGTGCGCATCCCGGCCAGCCGGGCCTGCGCGGCCGGGACGCTGGAGGTCGGCGGCAGCACGAGCTCCGCTCCGCCGGCGCGGAACGTCACGAGCCCGACCTTGTCGCGCCGCTGGTAGGCGTCGCGCAGCAGCGACAGCACGGCGCCGCTGACGGCCGCCATCCTGGTCCGCGCGGCCATGGAGCCGGACGCGTCCACGGCGAACAGCACCAGGTTGCCCTCGCGGCCCTCCCGCTCCGCGCGGCGCAGGTCGTCGCGGCGCAGCAGCAGCCCGGCGCCCGCGCGGCCACGGCTGCGCTGGTGCGGGGCGGCCGCCGCGATGGTGGCGGGCAGGTGCACGTCGGACACGCGCCGCGGCGCCGCCCCGGACGCCCGCACCACCCGGCCGGACTCGGTGCGCGCCCGCGACCTGCGGCCGGGTGCGCCCTCGCCGATCCCGGGCACCTGAAGCAACCGGGCCCGGAACGGTGCCGACGCGGGCGGCGCGGCCTGCGGTCGGCCGTCCCCACCCGGTCGGGCCTCCTCCGACGGGCCGTCCGACGATCCCGTTCCCTGGTCGAGCGGACCGTCCGCCGGGTCGGGGGACCCGCCCGGGCCCCCGCCGTCCCCGCCGCCGTCCGGGTCGTCGTCCGGGTCGTCGTCCGGGTCGTCGTCCGGGTCGTCGTCCGGGTCGTCGTACGGCGGCTCCTGCTCCGCCGCCTCCCGCAGGGCGTCGTCGAGGTCCTGCTCGTCCATCCCCGGCTCGTCGAACGGGTCGCGGCGGCGCCGGTGCGGCAGCGCGAGCCGGGCCGCGACGCGCACGTCCTCCTCGGTGACGGCGTCCACGCCGCGCCACGCGGCGTGCGCGACGGCGGCGCGGGCGATCACCAGGTCGGCGCGCATGCCGTCGACGTCGAACGCCGCGCAGACCGCGGCGATCCGCCGCAGCTCCGCGTCCGGCAGCACGACGGCGGCGAGCCGCGCCTGCGCCGCAGCGATCCGCTCCGCCGTCCCGGCCTCGGCGTCCTGCCAGGCCGCCGCGAACCCGGCCGGGTCGGCCTCGAAGGCCAGCCGGCGCCGCACCACCTCCACGCGCGTGTCGACCTCGCGCGCGGCGCGCACCTCGACGGTGAGCCCGAACCGGTCGAGCAGCTGCGGCCGCAGCTCGCCCTCTTCCGGGTTCATCGTCCCGACGAGCAGGAACCGGGCCGCGTGCGACACCGACACCCCGTCGCGCTCGACGTGCGCCCGGCCCATCGCGGCGGCGTCGAGCAGCAGGTCGACGAGGTGGTCGTGCAGCAGGTTCACCTCGTCGACGTAGAGCACGCCGCGGTGGGCGTCGGCGAGCAGCCCCGGCTGGTAGGCGCGCACGCCCTCGGCCAGCGCGCGTTCCAGGTCGAGCGAGCCGACGAGCCGGTCCTCGGTGGCGCCCACCGGAAGCTCGACGAGCTGCGCGGCGCGCGGCTCGGCCGGCCCGCTCTCGACGTGCGGACCGTCGGGGCAGTCGGGGTCGGGAGCGGCGGGGTCGCAGGCGAACCGGCAGCCGGGCACCACCGACAGCGCCGGGAGCAGCGCCGCGAGCGCCCGGACCGCCGTGGACTTCGCGGTGCCCTTCTCCCCGCGGACCAGCACCCCGCCCACCCCCGGGTGCACGGCGTTGAGCAGCAGCGCGAGGCGCAGGTCGTCGTGCCCGACGACCGCGGAGAACGGGAACGTGGACGTGGTCATCGCGGCGAGCATGCCAGAACGGAGGTGATGTGCGGGAGATCGGCGGGCGCACCGTGACTGATGACATGTTCAAGTGCGTGCGTGTCGAGGTGGGACTCGACGAGGTCGCCGAGCAGGTCGAGCTGAGCGACCCGTTCCGCCGCGAAGGAGGTGTCGGGCGCCGCGACGAACCCCGTGCGCCCGGCCTGCTCGGCGACCCGGTGCAACAGCGCGCGGCGGAAGCCGTCGTTCTCCAGCAGCCCGTGCCAGTGCGTGCCGAGCACGGCGCCCGCGTCGGAGCCCTCCCCCACCAGCAGCTCCCGGTCGCCCGAGCGCGTCACGCGGCCGTGGTGGATCTCGTAGCCCTGCACGGGCTCGCCCCACGCCGTGCCCGTCGGGTTACCCAGGTGCTTGTCGGCATCGAACTCGATCTCGAGGTCGAGCAGGCCCAGCCCGTCGGCATCCCCGCCCTCCACGCCGTGCGGGTCGGCGATCCGGCGCCCGAGTATCTGGTAGCCGCCGCAGATCCCGAGCACCGGGCGCCCGGCGCGGGCGTGCTCGAGCACGGCCTCGGCGAGCCCGGTGCGCCGCAGCCAGGCGAGGTCGGCCACGGTCGACTTGGAGCCGGGCAGCACCACGAGGTCGGCGTCGGCCAGCCGGGACGCCTCGGTGACGTAGCGGACCGCCACGCCCGGCTCGCAGGCCAGTGCCTCGGCGTCGGTCGCGTTGGAGATCCGTGGCAGCCGCACCACCGCCACCCGCAGCCACTGCGACCCGTGCGGCGGGGCCGGCCGCCCGAGCACGCCGTCGGCCACGGCGGAGAGCGAGTCCTCGGCGTCGAGCCACAGGCGCTCCGCCCACGGCACCACCCCGAGCGTCGGGCGGCCGGTGAGCGCGCGCAGCTGGTCGAGGCCCGGCGCGAGGATCGCCGGGTCGCCGCGGAACTTGTTGATCACGAAGCCGGCGATGCGGGCCTGGTCGGCGGTGTCCAGCACGGCGACGGTGCCGAACAGGTGCGCGAGCACCCCGCCGCGGTCGATGTCCCCCACGACGACGACCGGTAGATCGGCGGCCTGGGCGAGCCCCATGTTCGCGATGTCGCCGGCCCGCAGGTTGATCTCGGCGGGCGAGCCGGCGCCCTCGCAGACCACCACGTCGAACCGGGAGCGCAGGTCGGCCAGTGTCGCGGTGACGACATCGAGCAGCGCCGCCTTGCGCCCCTGGTACGACCGCGCGCTGACGGTGCCGTCCACCCGCCCGCGCACCACGACCTGGGAACTGCGGTCGCTGCCCGGCTTGAGCAGCACGGGGTTGAAGTCGACGCTCGGGGCCAGCCCGCAGGCGTGCGCCTGCATCGCCTGCGCGCGGCCGATCTCGCCGCCGTCGGCGGTGACCACCGAGTTGTTGGACATGTTCTGCGCCTTGAACGGCGCCACCTTCACGCCGCGGCGTGCGAGCCATCGGCAGATCCCGGCGACCAGGGCGCTCTTGCCCGCGTCCGACGTCGTGCCCGCCACCAGCAGTGCGCCCCTCACCGCGCCAGTATCGCGGCAGTAGCCTGGGGCCGTGCGGTTCCTCCTCCGGCCCGGCTGGCTCGCCCTCATCGCGGTGGTCGTCGGCTTCGTCGTCGCCTGCTACACGCTGCTCGCGCCGTGGCAGTTCGGTCGGGAGGCCCAGCGCGACGCCCAGCAGCAGGCCATCGACGCCTCGTACGCCAACCCGCCCGTGCCGCTCGGCGAGCTCGTGGCGCCGGGGACCGGGGTGGGCCCGGACGTCGTCTGGCGGCAGGTGACCGTCACGGGCGAGTACCTGCCCGACGCCGAGGCGCTGGTCCGCCTGCGGGTGATGGAGGGCAAGCCGGCGTTCGAAGTGCTCACCCCGTTCCGCACCGACGACGGCAGGCTCGTCACGGTCAACCGCGGCTACGTCACCTCGCCGAGCGGAAGCATCGTGCCCGAGTTCGCGGCGCCACCGGAGGGCCGCGTCACGCTGACCGCGCGGCTGCGCACGAACGAGACCGACCCGCAGGCCCGCGCGCCGTTCGAGGCCGACGGCCACCGCCAGCTCTACGCCGCCGACTCCCGCACCCTCGCCGCCGCCACCGGCCTCGCGCTCGAACCCGGTTACCTGCAGCTCAACCCCGACCAGCCCGGCGTCCTCACCCCGCTCCCGGTGGAGCCGAACACCGGCGGGGCACCGTTCACGAACTTCTCCTACGCGCTGCAGTGGCTCACATTCGGGGCGATCGCGCTCTTCGCGCTCGCCTACTTCGTGCGCCTGGAGCTGCTGCAGCGGCGGAAGGGCACCGACCGCAAGGCCGAGAAGGCGGCGCTGCGGCGAGCCCTGGCGGGCGAGGACGGGGAGCCGGGCGCGCCGGACGAGACCCCGGCCGGCGAGACGCCCCTCGCCGACCGCTACGGCCGCCGCTGACGCCCACGCCCGACCCCGCCGCCGTCGTTGCAGCAAAGCCACTTTCACGCAACCACGTGGCATGAAAGTGGCTTTGCTGCAATCCGGGACCACGCGGTCGCTGCTACGCGATCTCCCGGATGTCCTTGTCCTTGCCCTCGCTCGATGCCAGCAGCGCGACACCGGTGACCGCCGACAGTGCGACCCAGGCGACCCCGACCATCCAGAGCGATCCGCCCGCCACCAGCACCAGCCCCGTCGCGAGCATCGGCGTGAACCCGGCCCCGAGCGTCGCGGCGCTCTGGTAGCCGATGGAGGTACCGCTGTAGCGGATGCGCGTCGGGTAGAGCTCGGCGGCGAAGGCGCCGTACGGGCCCGCCGTGAACCCCTGGATGACGCTCAACCCGAGGAACAGCGCCAGGAACAGCGCCCAGACCTGCCCGGACTCGAGCAGGAACAGGATCGGGAAGGCCAGGGCGATCGCGGCCGCCGTGCCGCCGAGCATCACCCGCCTGCGGCCGATCCGGTCGCTCAACCGGGCGGCCACGATGATCATGAGGATCGTGCCGACGCCGGCCAGCGCCTTGACGTTGAGCACGGCGGTCGGGTCGAGCGTCGCCTGCTGCACCGCGTAGGAGATCGCCCACGCCCCCATCAGGCCCTGCGCCGCCTGCGGGGCGATCGCGGCGCCCACGGAGATCAGGAAGCTGCGCGGGTAGCGGGTGAGCACCTCCACGGCGGGCGCCTTGCGCGGGTGCGGCTGCGCCGCCAGCTCGGTGAACACGGCCGACTCGGCCACCTTCAGCCGGATCACCAGCCCGACTGCCACGAGCACCGCGCTGAGCACGAACGGGATCCGCCAGCCCCAGGCCAGGAAGTCCTCGCGGGGCAGTGTGGACGCCGCGCTCAGCACCAGCGTCGCGATGATGGTGCCGGCCGGCGCGCCCATGTAGGCGAACGACGCGGCGAACCCGCGGCTCTCCTTCTTCGCCCGCTCGAACGCCAGCAGCGTGGCGCCACCCCACTCGCCGCCCACGGCGATGCCCTGCAGGACACGCAGGGCCACCAGCAGCAGCGGTGCGGCCACGCCGATCTGCGCGGGCGTCGGCAGCAGGCCGATGAGCACGCTCACCGAGCCCATCAGCACGAGCGTGACGACGAGCATCGCCTTGCGGCCCAGCCGGTCGCCGAGGTGACCGAAGATCAGGCCGCCCAGCGGGCGGGCGAGGTAGCCGGCGGCCAGAGTCCCGAACGACAGCATCAGGGCGACGCCCTCGCCGACGCCGGTGAAGAACACCTCGCCGAACACGATGCTCGCCGCGGTGGCGTAGAGGATGAAGTCGTAGTACTCGATCGCCGTCCCGAGGAAGCTGGAGGCGAGGATCCGGCGCATCTCGCGGGGGTCGGTACCCGCGGCGCCGGGCGCTGTGGCGGGGGCGGGCTTCGCGCTGGTCATCGGAGGACCTCCCCGGCGATCGCGGCAGGCGCCGTGGCGAACGGGATGACGTCGAGGTCGTCGGGGACGTACAGCGGGCCGCCGAACGTTTCGCAGGCGGCGAACCACGACGCGTGTGGCGCGTCGGCGGGCACGAGGTGGTGCAGGGCCAGCGCCCGGGCGCCCGCCCGCTCGGCGATCGCGCCGGCCTGCCGCGCGGTCGTGTGCGCGCGGCGGTGGTGGTCCATCGTCGCGTTCAGCATCGCGGTGTCCGTGTAGCGCCGGGCGATCAGGTCCAGGTCGATCACCTCGTGCAGCAGCAGGTCGGTGCCGCCGGCCAGCCGCTCGAGGTTCGCGCACGGGGCCGTGTCGCCGGAGACGGTGACCGAACCGTAGGGCGTGTCGAAGCGGAACGCGAAGGCCGGCGCCATCGGCGGGTGCGCCACCAGCGTGGCGGTCACCTCCACGTCGTCGTCCCGGTACACGTCGAACGGCTCCATCTCCGGGGCGACCTCGCCGTTCGGGTTGAACCCGATGCCGGCCGGCAGTGCGATGTCGTGCACGTCGAAGTGGTCCGACGGCGGCCGGGTGAGCGAGTCGAACACGCGGTCGTTGATGTCGGTGGCGTACGCCGCACAGAGCTGCTGGACCAGGTCGACCGTGCCGGGCGTCGGGTTCGCCGGCGCCACGGGCCGCGGAGTCGTCGTGGCGTGCGCCGACACCGGCGGCAGCGCTCCGCGGCCGCCGGGCCCGTGGACGGCGATGGGCGGCAGGGCGGGGTCCTTGCGCTCGAACTGCCCGAACAGCAGCAACGACGGCAGGTCCACCACGTGGTCGGAGTGCAGGTGGGTGAGGAACAGCCCGCGCACCTGGTCCATCCGCAGCCCGGCGCGGGCCAGCTGGCGGCCGGTGCCCTGCCCGCAGTCCACCAGGTACACCGCGTCGCCGACGACGACGGCGGTGCTGATCCCGCTGCGCGAGGTCCCGTCCGGGCGGTCCCACCACCGCGGGCCGCCCGCGGTCCCCAGCGTCACCACGTGTGGGAGCGGTGTTGTCCGATCGGTCGCTGTCGGGTCGGTCATGGCACTCCTTCGTGTCACAGCGTTGCGGACAACGGTGCGGCCGCTCACTTCACATGTAAAACTGCTTCTTCTCGGTTAAGACCTAAGCTGCGCTTATGAAGGACGTCACGCTGCGGCAGCTCGAGTACTTCGTGGCGGTCGCCGAGGAGCAGTCGATCACCCGCGCGGCGATGAAGTGCCACGTGACGCAGGCCGCGATCAGCCAGGCGATGAAGGAGCTGGAGGCCGTCCTCGGCGTCCAGCTCGCGATCCGCCGCAAGTCGAAAGGCGTGCACCTGACCCCGACCGGTCGCGCGGTCGCCACCCGCAGCCGCAGCCTGCTGGGCGAGGTGCGGCACCTCGTGAGCACTGCCGACGAGGCCGCGGAGTCGGCCTCGGGGACCTACACCGTCGGCTGCTTCACCACGCTCTCGCCGGTGGTACTCCCCGAGGTGGCCGAGTTCCTCGCGCGGACATACCCGAAGGTGCGGCTGGAGATCGTCGAGGGCTCCGGACCGGAGATCCAGGAACGGATGCTGCGCGGACAGATCGACCTGTGCTTCCTCTACGAGGCCCAGAAGCACTCCGAGGTGAGCACCGTGCTGCTGCGGCAACGGCGCTACCGCGTGGCCCTCGGCGCCGACCACCCCCTCGCCGCACAGGACGCGGTGACCGTCGCGGACCTCGAGCCCCACCCCTGCGCCCTGCTGAACGTCGAGCCCGCGACCTACCTCAACGAGGCCATGCTGCGCCGCTTCGGGGTGGCCCCGAACGTCGTCTACCGCAGTGCCAGCGTTCTCACGATCCGCGCGATCGTCGGACGCGGGCTGGCCTGGGGGCTGCTCATGGAGGAGGTCCCGGCCAGCCACGAAGGCCGACCGCTGCGGTTCCTGCCGATCGTCGACGACCTCGGCACCAACTCGGTGCTCGCGGCGCTCCCGAAGGGGGTGCGCCCGACGACGCTGACGACAGCACTGATCGCCCACTGCCGCACGGCCCTGACCCGCTGACACCCACCGCGCGAACGGCACTTTCGATCAATAGGTTTGAGCGACACTGCCGTTCGCGCGAGGGAAGGCGGCGACGAGCACGGCGACGACGGCTGCGGCCCGGCCCACCTGGCGGGACAGCCTCGCCGCCTGCCGCAGGTCGTCCGGGCCGGGGGCCGGCCCCGTACCCAGCGCCGGGCGCTCCTCCACCGCGTGCTTGTAGACCGTGCGCCCGCCCAGCCGCACGCCCAGCGCGCCCGCCGCGGCGGCCTCGACGGGCCCGGCGTTCGGGCTCGGGTGCGCCCCGGCGTCCCGGCGCCACGCGGCCAGCGCGGCACGCGGCGAGCCCCCGACGGCGGGCGCGAGCGCAGCGAACAGGAGCGCGGCCGCCCGCGCGGGCAGCAGGTTGGCCAGGTCGTCGAGCCGCGCGGCGGCCCAGCCGAACCGCGCGTACTGCGCCGACCGGTGGCCGACCATCGCGTCGAGGGTGTTGACAGCGCGGTAGCCCAGCAGCCCCGGCACGCCCGCGACCGCACCCCACAGCAGCGGCGCCACGACCGCGTCCGAGGTGTTCTCGGCCATCGACTCGGTGCCGGCGCGCGCGATGCCGGCGGCGTCCACCGCCGCGGGATCGCGACCGCACAGCGACGGCAGGCGGTGGCGCGCGGCGGCCAGGTCCCCGTCGGCCAGCTCGCCGGCGAGGGCGGCCCCGTGCCGGGCGAGCGAGGTCCCACCGAGGACGGCCCAGGTCGCGGCGGCCGTCACGCCTGCCTCGGCCATCGGGTTCTGCCGGGCGACGCGGCCGGCGACCGCCCCCAGTCCCACGGCGCCGCCGACGAGCACGGCGGTGTGGAGGAGGCCCGCGCCCCGCCGGTCGGCGTACCAGCGCCGCTCCAGTGCGGCGGCCACCCGTCCGAACCCGGCCACCGGGTGCCCGCGGGACGGGTCGCCGAGCACCGCGTCGGCGGCCACTCCCAGCAGCAGCCCGGCGGGCCGGGCCCATGCGCGCGATCTCACCCCGGGAACGCTACGGTGCGCCGCGCGACCGGCCGGGGGACGGGGGATCATCGAGGCCATGCGCAGCGACCTCGACCCCGCCGAGCTCGGCCCCCGGGCGTTCTACAAGCTGCTGACGGCGGTGGTCGTGCCCCGCCCGATCGCGTGGGTGTCCACCCGGTCGGCCGAGGGCGTGGACAACCTCGCCCCGCACTCGTTCTTCACCGTCTCCTGCGTGGATCCGCCGATGGTCCAGTTCACGAGCGTGGGGGTGAAGGACTCGCTGCGCAACGTCCTCGCCACCGGCGAGTTCGTGGTGTGCCTGGCGTGCGAGCCGCTGTTCGAGCAGGTCAACGCCACCGGCACGAACTTCCCGGCCGGCGTCAGCGAGTTCTCCGCCGTCGGACTGACCGCCGAGCCGAGCGCGCTCGTCGCCCCGCCCCGGGTGGCCGAGTCGCCGGTGGCGCTGGAGTGCACGCTGCACCGAGCCCTGGAGTTGGGCGACTCCACCGTCGTGATCGGCCGGGTGGTGCACGCCGCGGTCTCCCCCGACGTGGTCGACGGCGACATCCGCCGGGGCGGGCTCCCGTCGATCGACAAGCTCCGCCCGCTCGCCCGGCTCGGGCGCAACGAGTGGTCCACGATCGGCGAGGTCCTCGACATCACCCGGATCCCGCACGACCAATGGCCGGGTCACTATTCGCCGCCGACCGCCTGACCAAGGCGCAGCCCGTACACCCGGCGGGCCTCGCTGGCGATCCCGTGCAGCGAGCACGGCCAGAGCGCGCCGGAGCCGTTGGCGGTGCGGCAGGCCGAGCAGCGACCCGTCCGGTCCGACACGTGCGCGGCCAGCAGCCGCCGCCAGACCTCCGGCATTCCCGCCATCATCTGGGCCATCGGCAGGGCAGCCGCCTCTTGTGCATTGCTCACGGCCGGTTCAACCCGGCCGCCGGTCGCGGATTGCGGGCGGGGGGGCCGCTGCGCGGTGAGTGGCCGCTGCCCTGCGCCGATCCGCGCAGCGTCACCCGAACCGGTTCACGGGCGCTCGTGCGAGTCCGCTCGGCGCACCAGCCGCCGGCCCAGCGACACTCCCCGATGGCGCCCGCGCCCACACCGGGACCCCACACCGAAGCCCTCCCCCGCCCCGGCTACAGCGTGAACTCGCCGCTCGGCGTCGCGTCCGGGTCGGCGCGCAGCTCGCCCTCCCGTCCGCGCAGCTCGACCCGCCGGATCTTGCCCGAGATCGTCTTGGGCAGCTCGAAGAACTCGAGGCGGCGGATCCGCTTGTACGGGGCGAGGTGGTCGCGGGCGAACTCGAGGATCGACCGGGCGGTCTCCTCGGTCGGCTCGTGGCCGCCGGCCAGCGCGACGTACGCCTTCGGCACGGCGAGCCGCAGCGGGTCCGGCGACGGGACGACGGCCGCCTCCGCTACCGCCGGGTGCTCGATGAGCACGCTCTCCAGCTCGAAGGGGCTGATCCGGTAGTCGGATGCCTTGAACACGTCGTCGGCGCGGCCGACGTAGGTGATGTAGCCGTCCTCGTCGCGGGAGCCGACGTCGCCGGTGTGGTAGTAGCCGCCCGCCATCGCCTCGGCGTTGCGCTCCGGGTCGCCCGCGTACCCGACCATCAGCCCGACCGGGCGGCGGGAGAGGTCGATGCAGATCTCGCCCTCGTCGGCGGGCTGCCCGGTGGTGGGATCGACGAGCTCGATCGGATAGCCCGGGATCGGCCGCCCCATCGAACCGGGCTTGACCGCCTGCCCGGGCGGGTTGCCGATCTGCACGGTCGTCTCGGTCTGGCCGAACCCGTCGCGGATCCGCAGACCCCAGGCCTTCTCGACCTGCTCGATCACCTCGGGGTTGAGCGGCTCCCCCGCCCCGACCACCTTCGCCGGCGGGTTCTGCAGGCTCGACAGGTCGGCCTGGATGAGCATCCGCCACACCGTGGGCGGGGCGCAGAAGCTTGTGACGCCGCAGCGGCCGAGCACCTCGAGCAGCGACTGCGCGTCGAACTTCGTGTAGTTGAGCACCAGGACGGTGGCCTCGGCGATCCACGGCGTGAACACGTTGCTCCACGCGTGCTTGGCCCACCCGGGCAAGGAGATGTTGAGGTGGACATCGCCGGGCTGCAGCCCGATCCAGTACATCGTCGACAGGTGCCCCACCGGGTACGACGCGTGCGTGTGCTCCACCAGCTTCGGCTTCGCCGTGGTGCCGGAGGTGAAGTAGAGCAGCAGCGTGTCGGATCCGCGGGTGACGCCGTCGGGCGTGAACTCCGCGGCGGCCGCGTCGGCGTCGGCGTAGTCGAGCCACCCCTGCGGCGCGCCCCGCACGGCGATGCGCGTGTAGTCGCCCTCGACGTCGGCGAACTTGCCCGCGTCGGTCCCGCCCACCACGACGTGCTTCGCCCCGCCGCGGTCGAGCCGGTCGCGCAGGTCGGCGGCGGTGAGCAGGGTGGTGGCCGGGATGACGACGGCGCCCAGCTTCAGGGCGGCCAGCAGCGTCTCCCACAGCTCGACCTGGTTGCCGAGCATGAGGATGATCCGGTCGCCGCGGGCCACCCCCTGCTCTCGCAGCCAGTTCGCCACCTTGCTCGACCGCTCCGAGAGCTGCCGGAACGTCCAGTGCGCGTCGCTGCCGTCGGCTTCGACGATCCACAACGCCTTCGCCGCGCCGCGCTCGGGGTCGGCCGCGACGGCGTCGAAATGGTCGAGCGCCCAGTTGAACTCGTCGATCTCCGGCCAGCGGAAGTCGCGGTAGGCCGTCTCGTAGTCCTCGCGGTGCGTCACCAGGAACTCGCGCGCCGCGTAGAAGGCCGCCGCGGAGGACGATGCTGCCGGTCGGTTCATGACCTCACCTCGGGAGTAGCCGCTCTGCCGATCCGGACCCTAGTCAGCCGGTCCCTCACGGTTCACCTCCGATCGGAGACCGTCACATCCGCACGCGCGGTTCGCCCGTCCATTCGGACAGCTCGCCCATGGGACGGGACCCGATCCCCCGGACGCGCCGCCCGCTGCGGCGGGCACGCCTCCCCACCGCGCCTACGGTGGCCCGGTGAACGACCCCAGCCGGAGGCACCGCTTCGCCGCGACCACGTTCCTCGCCTGCCTGCTGCTCGCCGGCTGCGGCACCGCCACCGAGCCGGCTACGAGCGGCCCCTCCGCGGCCCAGGCCGGGCCGACGTCGGCGCAGGCCGCCGCCGAGGTCGAGCTGCCATGGCCCGCCACGGGCGCGGCAGAGGCCGCGGCGCTGCAGGCCGAGGTCGACAGCGGGAAGCAGCCGTGGCTGCTCGACCCGTCCGAGGTCGCCATCTCCTACGCCGCCGCGGCGCACGACTGGACCGGGGCCGAGGCGTATCCGGGGCCGGACGGCACCAGCATCGACGTCCGCAATGCCGACGGCGAGCGGCTCACGCTCACCCTCGCCCAGCCCGGGCGCACCGGCGACGATGGGATCTGGGTCGTCACCGCGGAACACCCCGCCTGACCTCGGATTCCGACTACCGGAAGTGATCGAACAGTACCGGAATGTGAGCTGCTCACTTGTTCGGGTGAACCCGCCCGTCAAGTGCAGCGTTCCGGCCCCCGGCGGCGATGAGCTCCATGACGCCGACGCACGAGCGACGGCCTTTGCACCGCCAGGGGGCGACGACGATGACCAGCGACTCCGTCCAACAGGACATGTTCACCGTGCTGCACGGGCAGCCCGCTCCGGTGGTGACGCGGTGGAGCTACACCGCCGACGACCCGTTCGCGATCTCCCTCGCCGTCCGGACCAGCGCGGACCGCTGGGTCGAGTGGCTCGTCGCCCGTGACCTCGTCGTCGAGTCGCTCTCCTGCGCCACGGGCGAGGGCGACGTCCGGATGCGCCCGCGGGAGGTGCAGGGCTACGACATCGTCGAGATCGAGATCCGGTCGACCGACGGCCGGGCCGTGCTCGAGGTCGACCGCGACCTGCTGCGGCAATTCATCGAGATGACCGTTGGGGTGGTCGCGCTCGGTGACGAGTCCGCGCAGGTGAACCTGGACGAGGAGATCGCCCGGATCACGCAGAGCTGCGCCGAGTAGGACCTCTGCACGCACGGAACGACACCTCCGTCCCGCCGGGACGGAAGCGCCGCTCGTGCGTACCGGGTGCTAGGGCGCGTCTGGCGGACCGTGGATCGCGCTCTCGGCGCCCAGATCGCCCCTGGCGGCGTTGTCGGCCCGACCGGGTACGCCAGGTACGACGGCTCGGGCCTCCGCCTTGCCAGGAACGACCTGGATCACCGAGCCCATCGACCCAGATCCACCAGACGCGCCCTAGGTGGCTGGTGTCTTTCGCGTGGCGGTCGCCCTGCTGGGCGGCGCGCCGCGGGAGGATCTCGGGGTGACGTTGGGGCGCGCTGATCGTCAGGTCGATCTGTTCGACGACGCGGCCGGGTTCTGC
>NZ_JAHKRK010000162.1 GCF_019396355.1 Pseudonocardia nigra | reverse complement strand
GCCCCGACTCGCGGGAGGAACGTCCGGACCTCCCGCGAGTCGGGTGATTCGTGCGGCGTGAGTCGGGCGATTCGTGCGCGTCGTTCCCGGCCCGGCGGGTCAGCGGACGCGGGGCACCGGGACGCGGGACCAGTCGATGTCCGAGGCGAGGGAGAAGCCCGGGTACGCCGGCTGGTTGTAGGCGGTGTTCTGCCGCGCCACCTCGGCGCGGTACTGCGGGTCGTGCATGAGCGTGTGGAGCTTGCGGTCGGTCACCTCCGTGCTGACGTAGAAGCGGACCGCGCTGCTGTCCGCCGTCCGCACGAGCAGCTCCTCGCGCCAGTCGCCGAGCACGTCGGCCACCAGCGACGGATTGCCCTTGGTGCCGTTGTTGGTGCGGGTGCCGGTCGCGGTCAGCAGCGTGCCGCGCCGCGGGTCCTCGATCGTGGGCGTGGCGTCACCGGAGCCGTTCACGATCTGCGTGGTCATGTCCGCGGCCCACCGGATGCTCTGGTTCGTGCCGGGCACGGGCGTGGGTAGCTCGCCGCCTTCCGCGGTGCGCACCCCGACCGCCCACGTCTCGAGGCCGGGCTCGTCCGGGGCGATGTCGCCGACCATCCCGCGGCCGGTGTCCTTGCCGGTGTACGCGCCGTAGAGGACCTCGCCGGTCGCGGCGTCCCGCAGCGCGTAGCCGTACGGGGCGTACGCGCCGCCCTCGTGCACCGTGAAGATCTCCAGCCCCGGGCGCCGCGGGTCGATGTCGGTGACGTGCATGGCGTCGCCGTGGCCCAGGCGGGCGTTCGCCCCGGGGTCGGCGCTCTCCGGCGGCAGCACCTCGAACGAGCTGTAGAGCAGGCTCCCGTCGTGGTCGATCGTGGCGCCGCCGTAGACGATCTCGTGCCGGCCGTCGCCGTCCACGTCGGCGGCGCTGAGCGAGTGGAAGCCCTGCGTGGTGATCGAACCGAACTGCGGGTCGGTGCCGTCGCGGCCGTGTGGGCTGTCGTTGAACGGGTTGGTCATCGGCGTCCACCCGCTGTCGATGTACCACTCCTCTTTGAGCTTGTTCCCGTTCCAACGGTAGGCGACGAGGGTCGAGCGGGTGTAGTAGCCGCGGGCGAAAACCGCCGACGGGTTCTTCCCGTCGAGGTAGGCCACGCCCGCCAGGAAGCGGTCGACGCGGTTGCCGGGCTCGATCCGCGACATCGCGTAGTCGCCCCACATCAGGCCGTCGTCGTGGCGGCCCGGCCGGTAGGGGATCGTCTGCAGCTCCTTGCCCGTGGCGCCCTCGAAGACCGTGAGGTACTCCGGGCCGGTCAGGACGAAGCCCTCGAACGCCCGCAGGTCGTTGCGGCCGCTGCGGCCCGGCGCGTAGACGTCGACGAAGTGGTCGGCCAGCGCCTCGGCGTCGGCCTGGGACAGCGGGTAGCTGTACCGCGGCTCGATGCCGAAGGCCTCCTCCAGCGTGGCGGGCCAGCGGCCGGCGACCACCTCGGGGTGCTCGTGCCACGTCCGGAACATCTCGACGACGTGCTGGTAGTAGTCCTCGGCGCTCATCCGGTAGTCGTCGGCGTGGGAGAACCCGGCCGCGACGTCCTCGGCGGGCATCGTGATGTGCTGTTCGGAACCGCCGGCGATGGTCCTCGTCCCCGGCGCCGTCTTGAGCATCATCTCCGCGCGGCCGTCGCCGTCGAAGTCGTACACGAGGAACTGGGTGTAGTGCGCGCCGGCCCGGATGTTGACGCCCAGGTCGATGCGGTGCAGCAGGGTGCCGTCGGCCTCGTAGGTGTCGAGGTAGACGGGGCCGGTGTAGCCGACCTGCGAGACGTCCTTGGAGTTCGACGGGTCCCACTTGACCACGAACTCGTAGGCACCGTCCCCGTCGACGTCCGCGACGCTCATGTCGTTCGCCGAGTAGGTGTACGCCTCACCGGCCGGGGTCACGCCGTCGGCGGGCTTCTGCAGGGGCAGGTCGTGGAAGGCCTGCGACCACGGCGTCACCTCCGCGCTCGCGTCCCCCTCGGCGCCGGCGACGACCGGGGCCACGCGGTAGGTCGAGGTGCCCGTCCCGGCGGCGTCGAGGTGATTGGTGCTGTCGGTGACGGTCGCGATGAGCTCGCCGTCGCGGTAGACGTGGAAGTCCGGCCCCGCCATCCCGGTCGCGGTGGCGCCGGTGACCTCCGGGGCCAGCAGGCGCCAGCTGAGGAACACGCCCTCGCCGGTGGACACGGCCACGAGCCCGCGGTCGAGCCGCTCGAGCTGGATCTTCGCGCCCCGCTGGTCCGGCCGGGACGGTGGGGCGGCGGTCGCGAGGCCGCCGGTTCCGGTGAGCAGCAGCGCGGTGCACGCCGCCATCGTGAGCAGAGTGCGGCGTCTCGGGTGCCGTGAGCTCATCACACGCCTTTCGTGGGGTTGGAGAGCGCTTTCTTGGTCGCCCGAGGGGCGGGCGTCTGGAGAGGGGAGGAGGGTCAGGCCCGCGCCGCGGCGCGGCGTTCGACGGCCAGCGCGGCCATCGTCAGGCAGCCGAGGGCGGGGACGACCAGGGGCAGCAGCTGCCACGCGGCGACGACGACGAGGACCACCGCGGCCAGGAGCAGCGCGCTGCCGACCGGGTCGGTGACGGTGCGCACGAGCGCCGCGCGCCACTGCACCCACCACGGCACACCGAGCTCCCAGGTCGCCGCGGCGCGCAGCTGGGACAGCAGCAGCGGGACCACCAGCAGGCCGAGCACCGCGGCGAGCGGGGCGCCACCGGGGATCCCGGAGGTCGCGACCGCGACGTCGAGCGCCACCAGCGCCAAGACCCCCGCGCCGGCGAGCGCGATCCCGAGCGTCCCGGGCAGGACCGCGCGCAGGTCCGCCGCGAAGCTCCGGACGCCGCCGCGTCCGCCGTCGAGGTACCGGCGCAGCCACCGGCACCCCGCGGCGACCCCGCCGACCCACGTCACGAGCGGCAGGCAGGCGAGCGTGACGACCAGGCCCACGAGCACGCACTCGGCGAAGAGGTTGAACCGCTGCCCGAGCGGGGCCGTCGCGTCCCGGCGCGGTGTGGTGGGCACGGAGCTCATCCCTTGAGCCCCTGGGTCGCGACGCCCTCCACCAGGTAGCGCTGGAACGCGAGGAAGAACAGCACCACCGGCAGCAGCGCCAGCAGCGACAGCGCCACCAGTGCCCCGTAGTCCGAGGTGCTGGTCTGGTCGACGAAGAACTGCAGCGCGAGCGGCAGCGGATACTTGTCCGGGCTGGTGATGTAGATCAGCGGGGCGAGGAAGTCGTTCCAGGACCAGATGAACGCGAACAGCCCGCTCGTGATCAGCGCCGGACGCATCAGCGGCACGATCACGTGCCAGAACGTCCGCAGGTGCCCGCACCCGTCGATCGTGGCCGCCTCGTCGAGGTCGCGGGGGAGGCCGCGGATGAACTGGACCATGAGGAAGACGAAGAACGCCTCCGTGGCGAGGAACTTGGGCAGCAGCAGTGGCGCGTAGGTGTCCACCAGCTCGAGCCGCTGGAAGATGATGTACTGCGGGATGATCAACACGTGGAACGGCAGCAGCAGTGTGCTGATCATGAAGCCGAAGAGGACCTTGTCGCCCCGGAACCGCAGCCGGGCGAACGCGTAAGCCGCCAGCGCCGACGACGCGACCGTGCCGACGACCGAGGCGATCGCCAGGAGCAGCGAGTTGCCGAAGAACCGGACCACCGGGATCCCGGCGACCCCCTCGAGCGCGCTGGCGTAGTTCTCGAAGCCGACGAACTCCTCCGGCCAGATGTTCACGTCCCCGATGATCCGGTTGGTCGGTTTGAACGTGCCGAGCAGGAGCCAGGCCAGCGGGTACAGCAGCACGACCAGCAGCAGGATCGCCGAGGCGTGCCAGAGCAACGAGCGGCGGCGGTCGGCGCCCGAACGCCGGGGCGGTGCAGCGACGGTGGTCACCGGTCACCTCCGTAGTGGACCCAGGACCGCGAGGTGCGGAAGAGCAGGAGCGTGATCAGCCCGACCGCGAGCACGAGCACCCACGCCATCGCCGACGCGTAGCCCATGTCGAAGTCCTTGAACGCCCGCTGGAACAGGTAGATCGTGTAGAACGACGTCGAGCCCGCCGGCCCGCCCACGCCGCTGCCGGAGCTGACGACGTAGGCCGAGGTGAAGACCTGGAACGCCGCGATCATCTCCAGGATCAGGTTGAAGAAGATCACCGGTGAGAGCATCGGCAGGGTGATGGAGCGGAAGCGGCGCCACACACCCGCCCCGTCCATCACCGCCGCCTCGGTCAGCTCCTTCGGGATCTGCTTGAGCCCGGCCAGGAAGATCACCATGGGGGCGCCGAACTGCCAGACGGCCAGCGACACCAGCACAAGCGTCGCGAAGTCGGGGTTGGCGATCCACCCGCCGGTCTCGATGCCGACCGCGCTGAGCACCCGGTCGACCACCGCGTCCTCGGAGAACATCGCGCGCCAGACGATGGCGATGCTGACGCTGGCCCCGATCAGCGACGGTGCGTAGAACGCCGCGCGGTACAGGCTCTGCCCGCGCCGGGTGCTGTTGAGCAGTAACGCCACCCCGAGCGCCGCGGCCAGCTTGAGCGGCGTCGACAGCAGGACGTAGACCAGCGTCACCCCGACCGACTGCAGGTACCGCTCGTCGGAGAACATCGCCACGTAGTTGTCCAGGCCCACCCACTCCGGGGCCTGGAACAGGTTGTAGTCGGTGAACGACAGGTACAGCGACGCCACCATCGGCCCGGCCGTGAGCAGCATGACGCCCACGAGCCAGGGCGACAGGAAGAGGTACCCGGCGGTGGTGTCGCTGCGGCGCCCGCGGCCCCGCCGGCCGGTGCCGGCCGGCGGCGCCACGGCGGGGGCGGCGGCGGGACGCTCGGCCCGCGTGGTTCCGGTGGTCATCGGCGCATCACCTCGGTGTGTGCGTGGCCGGCTCAGCTCGCGAGCAGCCGGTCGGCCTCGCCGAAGAACTGCTCCACGGCGTCCTCGACGGAGATCCGGCCGTAGCTCATCTCCTCGTGGATGCGGATGAACGCGGCCTCGATGCTGCCGGCCACGTCCTGCTCCTGCTCACCCTCGTAGCGGACCAGGAAGTTGTCCCACGACATCTCCGTGGCGACGATGCCCGACCCCAGCGCGCTGACCGGCGCCACCTCGACGGCCTTCTCCACCGGGACGACCGCGCCCGCGTCCCGCAGCTCCTGGCTGTGTCGCCAGAACTCCTCCAGGTCGGCGGGCTCGAAGCCGAGCGTGCCGTCCTCGGTGAACATCACGCCGCCGTTCTGGCGGAGCTGGATCTCGAAGACGTAGAAGACGCCGGTGTAGTCCGCCGCCCCGTACATGCCGGTTGCGGCCCCGTCGAACTGCGCGACCTTGCTGTCGAACTCCTCCCAGGTGTCGCCCTCCCGGGGTGGCTCGACGCCCGCCTCCTCGTACTCGGCGGGCACGTACATCGTGGCGAACGTGTTGCCGGACCAGGGGACCGCGACCCGTGTGCCGTCGACGACGCCCGCCTGTTCGAGACCGGGGACGAAGTCGTCCACCGCGAGCACGGCGCCCGCGTACTCCTCCAGGTCGAGCAGCACGCCGCGGTCGGCGTACTCGCTGAGGTAGGAGTAGTCCATCTGGAACACGTCGGGCGCGCCCCCGCCCGCGGTCTCCGTGGCGATCCGCTGCCAGTAGGGCTCGTAGTCCTGGAACGACGTGACGACGTCGACACCCGGATTGCGCTGCTCGAACAGCGCGATTGCCTCCTCGGTGATCGCCGCCCGGTCGGTGTTGCCCCACCAGGAGAACCGCAGCTCGACCGGGCCGTCACCACCTCCTCCGGACCCGCCGCCGCACGCGGTGGCGGTGAGGGCCAACCCGAGTGCCGCAATGATCGTGGCGGTCCGACCACAGCTCCGTCGCCGAGCGAACATGACCACTCCTTCTTCGTCGGGCGACTGCCCGCGTAGGTGGAAAGCGCTTGCCGCACCATGCCAGACCGGTCGGCTGCAGGTCAACGGGGCAATTGAAACGCTTCAGCATCGATGGACCGGGTCGGGAGTGCGACGTGGATCACGTAGTGGGCGTGAACGGTGGGCCCACAGTGGCGCTGACAAGGAAGAATGCTTCCCCACCGGGGCCGGGTGACGGGGGTGTCGGGTGCGTGCGGGCTGATCTCCCTGAAACGCTTTACCGGTTGTGGTTGCGGCGGTCCCTACGATCCTCGGCGTGTGGAAGCCCCGGTTGCCGGCCGCCCTGTGGTGGGACCACAACGCGCACTACCACCCGTGGCTGCTGCGCCGGCTGCCCGCGCGCAGCCATCGGGCGCTCGACGTCGGGTGTGGTGCGGGAGCGCTCGCCCGGCGGCTCGCCGCCCGGGCCGACCGGGTCGACGCGGTGGACGCCGCCCCCGTCATGATCGAACGTGCGCGGGCGGCGTCCGGGCCGACGACGGCTGTGCGCTGGCTGGTCGGCGACGTCCTCGCCGACGACCTCCCGCTGCAGGCCGGCGCGTACGACGTCGTGACCGCGGTGGCGAGCCTGCACCACATGCCGCTGCGCCCCGCCCTGTCCCGGCTGGCGGACCTGGTCCGGCCCGGGGGCACCCTCGCCGTCGTCGGTCTCTACCGCCAGACCACGCTCGCCGATCGCGCGGTGGAGGTACTCGCGCTGCCCGCGAACGCCGCGGTCGGCGCGGTGCACCTGAGCCGCGGCCGGGGCCGGCTGGCGGACGAGGACATGCCGGTGCAGGACGCGACCACCACCTTGGCGGACCTCCGCGCTGCGGCCGCCGACGTGGTGCCCGGTGCGCGGCTGCGCCGGCGCCTGTTCTGGCGGTACACCCTGGTGTGGCGGCGGCCCGCGGCGTGACCGCAGCCCGCCCACGTGGCCGCCTCGGCCTCAGGCGTCGTCGAGGACGGCCTCGAGGTCGCGATCGGGCGGGCCGGCCGGCCACCACCGGCCCTCGGCGCGCCGGAAGGCGTACCACCGCCCGTCCGGGCCGCGCCGCACCCGCGCGTCGGACAGGTCGCCGGCCCCCTCCGCCGTCGCCTCCTCCGCCGTGGGTGCCCGATCGGCGCGCTCCAGCGCCGCGAGCCCGGCGGCCCCGCCGAGCTCCCACGCACGGACGGCGGGCCCGAGGTCGCGACCGGTCGCCGTCGCCACGCGCCCCGCGGTGGCGGGGTGGGTGGCCGCCCAGCGCACGGCGTCGGCCTCCGCGCCGAGCGCCGGTGCGGGATCCGCGAGGAGCGCCCGCGCCCGGGCCGCGGCGTCGGCGACGAGCAGCGCGAGGGCGTGGTCGGGCAACCCCTGGGCCGCCGGGAACGCCGGTGCCGCCGGCTGGGGCAGCCCGGCCGGCTCGGCGGGCAGCGCGGCGGGTGGGACCGCGTACGCGGCCGCGGCCGGTACCGCCCGGTCCAGATCCGGGTCGTCCCCGTCGTCCGTGGCGGGCTCGGCCGGCTCGTCCGGGGGCCTCGCGAGGACGTCGAGCAGCTCGTCGGCGTCGCGTCCGCGCAGGAGCAGCAGGACGAACGGGTCGTCATCGAGCAGCCACGCCGCCTGGTAGCACAGGGCAGCGGCGTGCTGGCACGGGTCGCCGACCTCCGGGCAGTCGCAGTCGGACTCGAGGTCGCCGATCGTGGGCAGCAGCGGCACGCCCGCCGCGTCGGCCGACCGCACCAGCGACCGCGGCACCTCGCGGTCGAGCAGCGCGGCGAGGTGGCCCGCCTCGGCGCGGACCTGGTCGAGGAACCGCTCCCAGTCGGTGTCGGTGAGCTCGGCCAGGTGGACGACCACGTCGTAGGCCCCGTCGGGGTCCTCGGCGACCGCGGCGATCCGCCCGGGCGACACGGTGATCGGCCCGAGCCGGCCGCTTCCGGCGAACCGTCGCCCGCGGCGCAGCAGCCCTGCGTCGAGCGCGGCGTCCTCCATCGCGGCGATGAACTCGCGCGCCCACCAGGAGCGGCCACGGCGCCCGGGGCGGGGTGGGACGGCGGGGAAGCCCCGCGCCGCGGTCACGCCCCGCTCCCGCGCAGCTCGACCAGGTCGGCCAGCTCAGCGTCGGTGAGCTCGGTGAGCGCGGATTCGCCACCGGCGAGCACGGCGTCGGCGAGTGCGCGCTTGGACTCCAGCATCCCGGCGATCCGGTCCTCCAACGTTCCTTCGGCGACGATCCGGTGCACCTGAACGGGACGGGTCTGCCCGATCCGGTAGGCGCGGTCGGTGGCCTGGTCCTCCACGGCCGGGTTCCACCAGCGGTCGTAGTGCACGACGTGGTCGGCGCGGGTGAGGTTGAGCCCGGTGCCCGCCGCCTTGAGCGACAGCAGGAACACCGGCACCTCGCCGTCCTGGAACTCCGCCACCATCTCCTCCCGGGTGGGAACGGGCGTGCCACCGTGCAGGAACCGGGTGCCGACGCCGCGCTCGCGCAGGTGCCGTTCCAGCAGCCGGCCCATCCCGACGTACTGGGTGAACACCAGCGCCGCCCCGTCCTCGGCGAGGATGGTGTCCACCAGCTCGTCGAGCAGTTCGAGCTTCCCGGACCGGCCGCGCAGCACCGGGTCGGTCTCACGCGAATAGAGCGCGGGGTGGTCGCAGATCTGCTTGAGCGCGGTGAGCAGCGCCAGCACCTGACCACGGCGGGCGATGCCCTCGGCGCGGGCGATGCGGGCCATCGTCTCGGTCACCACCGCCTCGTACAGCCCGGCCTGCTCACGGGTGAGCCCGACCGGGCGGTCGGTCTCGGTCTTGCGCGGCAGCTCCGGGGCGATCCCCGGGTCGGATTTGCGCCGCCGCAGCAGGAACGGCGCGATCAGCCGTGCGAACCGCTGCGCGACGGCCGGGTCGTCGCCCGCCGTGACCGGCTCGGCCCACCGGGCCCGGAACTCCGCCTGGGACCCGAGCAGCCCCGGGGTGGTCCAGTCGAGGATCGCCCACAGCTCGAGCAGGTCGTTCTCCACGGGTGTGCCCGACAGCGCCACCCGCGCGGCGGACGGGATCGTGCTCAGCGCCTGTGCCGTGCCCGATGCCGGGTTCTTGACGTGCTGGGCCTCGTCGGCGACGACCATGCCCCACCGGTGGCCCGCGAGCACCGACGCGTCCCGGCGCATCGTGGCGTAGGTGGTGAGCACGAACCCGCCGTCGGCACCGCCGGTCTCCAGCGCCCGACCGGCGCCGTGGAACCGCTGCACCGGTACCCCGGGGGCGAACCTGGTGATCTCGCGCTCCCAGTTGCCCAGCAGTGACGCCGGGCAGACCACCAGCGTGGGCCCGGCGGCGAGCTCCGTCCGCCGCAGGTGCAAGGCGATCAGGGTGATCGTCTTGCCCAGCCCCATGTCGTCGGCCAGGCAGGCACCGAGGCCGAGCGTGGTCATCCGGTGCAGCCAGCCGAGGCCGCGCAGCTGGTAGTCGCGCAGCGTGGCCGCGAGCCCGGCGGGCGCTTCCAGGGGCTCGGGTGGCGCGGCGAGGCGCGCCCGCAGCTCCTCGAGCCACCCGATGGCGACGACGGGCGCGCGGTCGGGTCCGTGCGCGACCTCCCCGGTGAGGGCGGCGCCCAGAGCCGCGACCGGCGAGACCGGCCCGAGAGTGCGTCCCTTCGCCCGCCGCTGCGCCACCGGGTCGACGAGCACCCACTCGTCGCGCAGCCGCACGACCGGCCGATGGCTCGCGGCGAGCTCGTCCATCTCCGCGGCCGTAAGCGGCTCGCCGTGGAGGGCGAGCTCCCAGTCGAGGGTGAACGGCTCCCCGCCGGGCCCGAACGTCGACGGTCCCGTCCCGCGCCCCGCGACCGCCCGCGCGGACACCGACGGGCACAGCTCGCGCGGCCAGTGCACTCGATCCCGCCCGCGGCGAGCCGGGCGGCCGCGTCGCCCAGCAGGTCGGTGACGTCGCCGTCGTCGAGGTGCAGCTCGTCGGGGATCGCCCGGCCGAGCAGCTGTGCCAGCGGCTCCCAGAACCGGGCGGCGCGGCGGACCGCGAGCAGCGCATCGATCCGCGCGCTCGGGCCGAACCCGACCGCGGTGCCGCTCCACGCCGCGGCGAGGTCGGCCACCCGGGTGGGGTCGGCGAGCGCGTGCAGCTGGACGATCGCGCGGAACCGGGACGCGCCGGGCTCGGCCTCCACCCGGAGGGACAGCCGGACACCCGCGTCGACCCCGGCGGCGACCTCGTCGGCCCAGTCGCGCAGCTGCGCCGCGGGCTGGGGGTGGGCCGCCGCGAACAGCGGCGTGCCGACCGCGGCGGCGGCCGCGAGGGAGCGCGGCATCGTGTCGGCGACGGCGTGCAGGAACGCGCGCAGCAGCGGCGCAGCGGCGGGGAGGCTGGGCGGAGCGCTCCCCGGTACGGGTTCGGCCCGGGCGAAGGGCGGCATCGCCGCGGCCAGCTCGCGCAGCTGGGCGGCGTCGCCGGCATCCAGCGGGCCGACCCGCCAGGCGTCCCACCCGCCGGGGGAGACCCCGGGCAGCAGCCGCCCGCGCGCCACCAGGTGCAGCGCGAACCGCGCGGCGGCGGCCCAGAACCGCAGGGCCGGGTCGTCGGCGTCTGCGGCGCGGTCTGCGGCGCGGTCGGCGGTGAGCAGCAGCGGCAGCGCCTCGCCGACCGGCAGGAGCCGCGCCGGGACCTCGCGCACGACGTCGCCCGGCGGCGCGACAACGGTCGCCGTCCCGGGCTCACCGCAGCCGGGGAGCGCCGCACCGCGGACCACGATCCGCCCGTCCCGGGGCGGGTCGGCCGGGACGAAGGTGACGCCGTCGAGGTCCACGGTGGAACGGGTGGTCGTCACAGCACCCCCGCACCGACGTGGCGGGCCAGGTGCTCCCCGGTGAACGAGCCGGGCGTCTCGACGAGCTTGCGCGGCGGGCCCTCGAAGACGATCCGTCCGCCGGCGTCGCCGCCGTCGGGGCCGAGGTCGATCACCCAGTCGGCGTGGGCGATGACGTCGAGGTTGTGCTCGACGACGATCACCGAGCCGCCGCCGTCGACCAGCCGGTCGAGCAACCCGAGCAGGTGCCCGCAGTCGGACATGTGCAGCCCCGTGGTGGGCTCGTCGAGCACGTAGACGTTGCCCTGCTCGTGCAGGCGACCGGCGAGCTTGAGCCGCTGGCACTCCCCACCCGACAGCGTGGAGAGCGGCTGCCCGAGCGTGAGGTAGCCCAGCCCGACGTCGACCACGGCCTGCAGCCGCCGCCGGATGTCCTTGGGGGCGAAGAACCCGACGGCCTGCTCCGCCGTCATGTCCAGCGCGTCGGAGATCGACTTCCCGTCGACGGTGAGGGCCAGCACGTCCTCGGTGTAGCGGCGCCCGTCGCAGTCGGTGCACACCGAGCGGACCCCGTCGAGGTAGGCCAGGTCGGAGTGGAGCACCCCGAGCCCGTTGCACGTGGGGCAGGCGCCCTCGGAGTTGAAGCTGAACAGCGAGGGCTTCACGCCGGTGTGCTTGGCGTAGAGCTTGCGGATCAGGTC
Organism: Pseudonocardia nigra; assembly: GCF_019396355.1. Classification (GTDB taxonomy): domain Bacteria; phylum Actinomycetota; class Actinomycetes; order Mycobacteriales; family Pseudonocardiaceae; genus Pseudonocardia; species Pseudonocardia nigra. The sequence continues at coordinate 6,916 of NZ_JAHKRK010000162.1, read as the reverse complement.
CATCACGCCTGTCCAGGTGGCCGGCGTGGAGCGGATCGAGGTGGCGACCGCGCTCTGGTCGACGACGATCGTGCCCGGGTGCTGGGGCACCAGCACCTCGCGCACCAGCGTGCTCTTGCCGGAGCCGGCCACCCCGGTGATCGCGACGAGCACGCCGAGCGGCACGTCGACGTCGAAGCCACGGAGGTTGTGCGCGGTGGCGTTCTCCACCCGCAGGTGCCCGGTGGGCGTGCGCGGCTCCTCCCGCAGCGTCACCGGCCGGTGCAGGAACTCGCCGGTGAGGGTGCCGGAGGTCGCGAGCCCGGCGACGTCGCCCTGGTAGACGACCTGCCCGCCCGCGGTTCCGGCCCGCGGCCCGAGCTCCACCACGTGGTCGGCGGCGGTGATCACGTCGGTGTCGTGCTCGACGACGAGCACGGTGTTGCCCTTGTCGCGCAACCGGTGCAGCAGCGCGTTCATCCGGCCGACGTCGCGCGGGTGCAGCCCGATCGTCGGCTCGTCGAACACGTACATCACGTCGACCAGTGACGACCCAAGATGCCGCACCATCTTGATGCGCTGCGACTCGCCCCCGGACAGGGTGGAGGTCTCGCGGTCGAGGGTGAGGTAGCCCAGGCCCATGTCGATGAGCGCCCCGATCCGGGCGATCGCCTCGTCGACGACCGGGGCGACGGCGTCGTCGCGCAGCGACGGCAGCAGCGCGTGCAGCGACCCGAGGTCCAGCGCGGTGAGCTCCGGGAGGCTGTGCCCGTCGACCGTGGCCGTGCGCGCGGCCTCGTTCAGGCGGGTGCCCCCGCAGTCGGGGCAGCGCACCGACGTGGTGTAGCGGGCGAGGGTCTGCCGCTTGCGGTCGGAGGTCTGCTCGTCGTCGGCCTGGATGAACAGGCGGTTGAACTTGGCCTCGACGCCCTCGAACTCCATGTTGACGGCCTTGCGCCCCGGGCCCTTCAGCGCCACCTTCTCGTCGGCGCCCCACAGAAGCAGGTGCCACTCGGCGTCGGTGTAGTCGCGCAGCAGCTTGTCGTTGTCGAACTTCCCGGACTGCGCGTAGATGTGCCAGTACCAGCTGTCCACCGCCCAGTCCCGGTGCAGGATCGCGCCGTCGTTGAGCGACTTCGACCGGTCGAACATCGCCTGGTGGTCGAGCTGGACCTTGCGACCGATGCCCTTGCAGCCCGGGCACATGCCCTGCGGCTCGTTGAACGAGAACGCGAAGCCGTAGCCGACGTGCGGGGTGCTGCGCCGGGAGAACAGCAGCCGCAGCAGCGGGTTGATGTCGGTGACGGTGCCCAGCGTGGAGCGCGAGCCGCCGCCGAGCCGCTTCTGGTCGACGACGATGGCCGTGGACAGGTTCTCGACGAGGTCGGCGTGCGGCCGGCCCAGCTTGGGCAGGAACCCGCGGACGAACGCGGTGAACGTCTCGTTGAGCTGGCGCTGGGCCTCCGCGGCGATCGTGTCGAACACCAGCGAGGACTTCCCCGAGCCCGAGACCCCGACGAACGCGGTGATCTTCCGCTTCGGGACGCGGACGGACACGTCACGCAGGTTGTTCTCGCGCGCGCCGGTGACGGTGATGTACTCCTGCGGCATCTGGCTCCCCCTCATGCAGATGGTGGTGGCGTCGACGGGACGTCGGAGCGGGGGCGGGGATCCGGACACCGGACCCCCGCCCCGCTCCACCGGTCACTCCCGCTCGACCCGGAACACCCCGCAGGTGCCCGCGACGGCCTCGAACGCCTCCGGGGTGACGGCGGTGACCACTCCGGCGTCCCGCATCATGCCCGCACCCTCCGACACTTCCACCGGCCACGCCCGCAGCACGGGCAGCGCCGCCTCCGCGTCCAGCTCCACGAGGCGAACGCGCTCGTGCCGTGCGCCGATGCTGAGGGTGGCGTGGCCCCCGGCGGCGCGGAGGTTCTGTGCCCAGTCGGCACCCGGGAAGCCCTCGAGCACGTACCGCTGTCCGTCCAGCTCGAGGACGGTGAGCGGGGTGCGCCGCGGCTGACCGGTGCGGCGTCCCGGCACGGTGAGCACGGGCAGGTCGGCCATCCCGGTGTCGAGGCGCTGCTGCTCCATCAGGTCCTCGTTGAGCGCCTTGAGCCAGCTCGGCGGCGCGATCTTCTTCCCCTGGGACTTCTCGGTCATCGGCTCATCTCCCGGTAGCGGTGGACGGACAGCGGCGCGAAGACCGCGATGATCACGAGCGACCAGACCACGGCCATGAGCAGCGGGTGCTGGGCGACCCACGAGTCGCCGCCCCAGCCGGGGTTGCCGAACAGGTCGCGGGTGGCCGAGAGCGGGTTCCACTCGGCGAGCGTCGACACTGCCGCGGGCATGGTGGCCGGCGCGATGAAGACCCCGGAGAGGAAGGCGAACGGGAACTCGAACGTCTGCACGGCGGTGACGCCCCCGCCGGATCCCGGGTAGCGCTTGCGTAGTGCCTCGGCGACGACGGCCGCAGTCATGGCCCTCCATGCTCAAATTTGAATCCCGACCCGGCGACTGTGCCCGACGGGGACGGGCTATGCAAACTTGAATCGTCCGGAACCGCGCAGGCGTTACACGGCGGGATCCGCGGTCACTCGCGGGGTGGGAACTGCAGGTCCGGCCAACTGCCCGGCTTGCCGGGCGACCCCGGCTCGCCGGCCATCGGATACGCGCCGGCCTCCAGCCGCTCGATCAGCCCCCGCGTCCACTCGGCGCCGCCGGCGGCGTTGTGCTCCCAGAGCCCGAACAGCTCGCGGACGTGCGGCGGGTCGACCAGCGCATCGACCTGCGCTCGCGCCTTGTCGCGGGCGGCCTCCAGCGCGGCCAGCCGCTCGCGCAGCAGCCGGATCGCCTCGTCGCGGCGCAAGGACGGCAGCATTGCCAGCGCCGCGCCCAGGAAGTCGGGCCGCGGCTGCGGGCGGCGCACCGCGTCCCGCAGCAGGCGCAGGAACTCCGCCTCCCCGCGCTCGGTGAGCTCGTAGTCGGTGCGACCGGCGACGTCGTCGTGGTCGAGCAGGAACCCGCCCTGGGTGAGCGAGCGCAGCGCGTGGTAGATCGAGCCCCACTTCACGTTGGCCCACTCGTCGGCGCCCCAGGACAGCAGGTCATTGCCGACGCGGTAGCCGTGCGCCCGGCCGTAGCCGCGGACGATCCCGAGCACGAGCAGCCGCGTTGCGGACATGTCACCTCCGGATCGCCAGCGTAGGCCGGACGATCCGGGACCGTGCACACCCGCCGGTCGCCGTGCACACCTCCGGCGGTGTGCACGCTCCCCGCGCGGTGTGCACGGTCGTCGCGCTCAGGGGTGCATCGTCGCGCCGCGCAGCACCTTGTCCACCGCGTTGCGCGGGCCGTGCACGGCCAGGCCCACGAGCTTCAGGTCGGCGCCCGCCACGGCGGCCACCGCCGCGCGGTTGGCCTCGTCGTGGCCGGTGGCGAACAGGTCGGCGGTGAACACGGCCGCCGGCAGGCCGCGGCGCAGCGCCCGCTCGTGCGCCGCGGCGAGCACGTCGGCGTCACCGGCGAACACGAGCACCGGCTGGCGGAACATCGGGAGGTAACGGGTGCCGTCGGCGTCGGCGTAGGGCTCGCCGAGCAGGTCGGGGTTCGCGGCGATCCCGCTCGCGAGGAACGCCGTGACGTTGAGTCGCTGCCAGGTCTCCAGGTCGTCCCGGAGCAGTACGGCGATCTTGGTGTCGAAACGCACCGGTCGAGCGTGCCCGCGGCGCCGTCCGCGGGTCTTGTACGTTCTTCACCCGCGCGGCCCCGGCAGCCCCGCGTCGGGAGACCAGCTGATCCCGGTCCGGTACGTTCGGCTCGTGCCCGATGTGCGCGCCTGGGCGCCCGCGGTGCCCGGGATCGTCGAGGTCTTCCACGCCCGGTTCACCGACCACGCCTACCCGGTGCACGCCCACGGGACGTGGACGCTGCTGGTGGTCGACGAGGGCGCCGTCCGCTACGACCTCGACCGCCATGAGCACGGCGCCCTGCGCCCGGGCGTCACGCTGCTGCCGCCCCATGTGGCGCACACCGGACGGGCGGCCACCCACCACGGCTTCCGCAAGCGGGTGCTCTACCTCGACACGGCGGTGCTGGACACGAACCTGACGGGGGCCGCGGTCGCCGCCCCCACGCTGCCCGACGCGCTGCTGCGCACCCGTGTGGACCAGTTGCACCGCACGCTCGCGGCACCCGGTGCGGGGCTGGAGGCCGAGAGCAGGCTCGCGCTGATCGGGGAGCGGATCCGGCAGCACCTGCGCCCGGGGGCCGCGCCGGGCGCGCCGCCTGCCCGGCTCGCGGGCGATCTGCGCGACCTCCTCGACGCCCGCACGGTGCCGGGCCTCACGCTCCAGGAGGCGGGTGCGCTGCTGCATGCGCACCCCGCCCACCTGGTCCGCGCGTTCGGCCGGGAGTTCGGGCTGCCGCCGCACCGTTACCTGATCGGCCGCCGGGTGGAGGCGGCGCGGCGCAGGCTCCTCGACGGCGAGCCGGTGGCCTCGGTCGCGGTGGCCGCCGGATTCCACGACCAGGCCCACCTGCACCGGCACTTCACCCGCCTGGTCGGGACGACCCCGGCGCGGTACGCACACCGGGGCGACGCCGGCTCACGGCACCGCAGCCGGTAGCTGCACCACGTACGGGCCGAGTTCGCCGAGCGCGCCGGGCCCGCCGCCCTCGGTCACCGCAGGAACCGCCGGAGTCGCCCGACCCATTCGGACCGGCGTTCGACGTGTGCGGCGTGTCCGGCGTCCGCGACGAGTGCCAGTTCGCTGTGCGGTACGGCGGCGTGCAGCCGGTGCGCCACCTCCACGGGGAACACCAGGTCCTCGGCACCGTGCAGGATCAGCGTGCGGCGGCGGCGCCCGCGCAGTACCGCCTCGGGATCCGCCGGGCGGGGCGAGCGGAGTGTCCCCGCGCGCCAACCCGGGTTCCACTCGCCGGAGAACCGCACCCGCGAGAGGACGGTGCGCCACGCGTCGAGGAGCCCGAGGTCCCACAGGTTCATGGGTCCAGTGGCCATCGCCATGCGGCGGGTCTTCTCGGCGTCGTCGGTCGTCGCGTCTTCGAGGATCGCAGCGACGTCAGCGGCGACGGCAGGGGAGCGGCGGGTGCTCGGGGTGACCGGCGAGGTCGGCGGCGATGTCCGGGTATGCGGTCGTCGAGGCGAGGACGAGCCGGTCGAGCAGCTCGGGGTGGCGCTCGGCGAACATCATGGCGAGCTGGCCGCCGTAGGAGAACCCGAGCACGTCGACGCGATCCCTGCCGAGTTCGCCCAGGAGCGCCGCCGCGTCCCGCACGCACAGGTCGGGCTGGTAGGCGTCGGTCGGGAGGTCGCGGCTGCTGCGGCCACAGCCCCGGAGGTCGAACAGGACCACCTGGCGCACATCGGCGAGGTCGTCGAGTGCGGGCAGCAGGTAGGAGTGGTCCCAGCCCGGGCCACCGTGCATCACGAGCAGGACCGGTGCGGCGGGGTCGCCGTGCCGGCGCACGAACAGCTCGACGTCCGCCAGGTCGACCATCAGCTCGTCGGGCACGCAGCACGGTAGCGCTAGCGTCGGACATCGTGATGATCGATGGTGGAGCGTGGCTCCGGACCGGCCGGACGGCGCCGCGCCGGGGGAACGGGTGAGCCTTCGGAAGCCGGCCCATCCCGCGGGCCACGACGCGCGGCGGGCGCGCCTCGGTGTCTCGGTCGTCTTCGCGGTGTGCGGTGCGGCGTTCGCGAGCTGGGCGGCCCGGGTGCCCGCGGTGCAGGAGCGGTTGGCCCTCACCGACGCCGAGCTCGCGGTCGGTCTGTTCGGGCTGGCTGCGGGGTCGGTGGTGGCATTGCTCGGCGCCGGCCCGCTGATCACGGTGATCGGGAGCCGGGCCGGTGCCGCCGCCGGAGCATTCGTGCTGTGCGCGGGGCTGGTGCTGGTCGCGTTCGCGCCCGGGTTGGCGCTGTTCGTGGCGGCGCTCGCGGTGCTCGGGGTCGGCAACAGCGTGCTCGACGTCGCGATGAACGCGCACGCCGCCCGCGTCGAGGCGACGTACGGACGGCCGATCTTCGCGAGCTTCCACGCGTACTGGAACGTCGGCGGGCTGCTCGGCTCGGGCGTGGCCGCGCTGGCGGCCCCCGTGCCGACGTCGGTGCACTTCACCGCCGCGGCCGCAGCGCTGCTCACGGTCGCCCTGTGGGCCGTGGCGACCCGGTTCCTGCCGGGACCCGATCCGGGGCAGGGCGAGGTCGCGTTCGCGCTGCCCTCCCGCGCGCTGCTGCCGCTCGGGCTGATCGCGTTCTGCGGGTTCCTGGCCGAGGGCACGGTGAACGACTGGAGCGCCCTGCATCTCGCGGCGGTGGGCGGCTCCACGCCGGCGGTCGCATCGCTGGGCTACTTCGCGTTCTCCCTCACGATGATCGCCGTGCGGCTGGTGGCCGATTCCGTGACGGCCCGGATCGGCCCGGTGACCGCGCTGCGGATCGCCGCGCTGACCACGTGCGCCGGGTTCGTGCTCGTCACCGCCGTGCCGGCGCCACCGCTGGGTGTGCTCGGCTTCGCCGTGATCGGCCTCGGGGTGGCCGCGATCGTGCCGCTGGCCTGGAGCAGCGCCGGACGGCAGGAACCGACCGCGCCGGGCCGCGCGATCGCCGCCGTGGCCACCTGCGGCTATCTGGGCTTCCTCGTGTGCCCGGTGCTCGTGGGGGCCCTGGCCGGGGTGCTCGGCCTGCGGTGGGCCGTGGCTCTGGTGGGTGCCCTCGTCGTGGTGGTGTACCTCCTCGCTCCCGCCCTGCGCCTGCCGGCTCACGCCGGAAACTAGTGCGGCACTAGAGCGTGTCCCTTGGATCATGGGACGGGGTCGCGGAGCCAGATCCTGATCGAGGCGACGTCGATGGTTCCGCGGAACATGTAGTCGCGCTTGTCGTAGCGGGTGGCGACCGCGCGGTGGC
>NZ_JAHKRK010000161.1 GCF_019396355.1 Pseudonocardia nigra | reverse complement strand
AGGCCCCCAGGCCTCAGACTTTGCTTCGGGCTAGACGCACCAATGCCAACCGAGCTCAGCCGGACCCGACCCGATTCTCATACCTCGTGGCGGCCGAAGGCCATGGGGGACTTTGCTGCAATCCGGCCGGGTCAGTCCGCCCACCGGTAGCGGCGCTCGGGGCGGCCCGTCCCGCCGTAGCGCAGCCGCACCGTCGCCGACCCCGTCGCCACGAAGTGCTCCAGGTACCGGCGGGCGCTCACCCGCGACAGCTCGGTGAGCTCTGCGCACTCCGCGGCCGACAGGTCGCCGTCGTGCACGCGCAGCACCTGCTCCACGAGCTGCGCGGTCGGTGCGGTGAGGCCCTTGGGCAGCCGCGTGGTGGCGCCGTGGCGGCCGCCGAAGACGCTGTCGATGTCGTCCTGTCCCGCCCGCTGCAGCCCGGCCAGGCGGCCGCGCACCCGCGCCACCCGCTCCACGTGCTCGCGCAGCGCCGCCGCGTCGAACGGCTTCACCAGGTAGTGCGTGGCGCCGCCGTGCAGGGCCGCGGTCACCGTCGCCGGGTCGTCGGCCGCGGTGATGACCAGCACGAACGGGTCGTCCGGCGACCCGGTACGCAGGGTGCGCAGGACGTCGAGGCCTGAGCGGTCGGGCAGGTAGACGTCGAGCAGCACGAGGTCGGGCCGCAGCTCCCCGGCCAGCCGCACGGCGTCGGCGCCCGTGTGCGCGACGCCGACGACCTCGCAGCCGGGGATCCGCGCGACGTAGCCGCTGTGCACGCGGGCGACCATGAAGTCGTCGTCGACGACGAGCACGCGCATCAGGCCCGGACCTCCGAGGGCATCAGCGGCAGGCACGCGGTGAAGACCGCGCCGCCGTCGTTGTGCAGGGTGAGCGCGCCGCCGCGGCGCAGGCAGACCTGGCGGGCCAGCGCCAGGCCGAGCCCGCGGCCCCCGGTGTCGTGCTCGGCGGCCTTGGTGCTGAACCCGTGCCGGAACACCTCCTCGACCAGCTCGGACGCCACGCCCGGGCCCGAGTCGCGGACGGTCACCCGCACGGCGTCCCCGTTCCCGGTGTCGTCGCGGCCGAGGCCGATCTCCACCCAGCCGGCTCCGGCGGCGTCCAGCGCGTTGTCGACGAGGTTGCCGAGCACCGTGACCAGGTCGGCCGACAGCGCAGGGTCGCGCGCCGGGTCGACCGCGTCGAGCCTGCTGCCGGGCGCCAGCCGCAGCTCGGCCCCGCGTTCGGTGGCGAGGCTCGCCTTCGCCACCAGCAGCGCGGCGACCGCCGCGTCGCCCACGCTGGCGGTCACCTCGCGGCGCCACTGGTCGGATCCCGCGACGATCCCGGCCACGAACCGCCGCACCTCGTCGTGCTCGCCCAGCTCGGTCAGCCCCGCGATCGTGTGCAGCCGGTTGGTGAACTCGTGCGCCTGCGCTCGCAGGGTGTCGGTGACGTGCCGCGAGGCGTCGAGGCGGTCCTCGAGCGCGGCGAGCTCGGTGCGGTCCCGGAGCGTGACGACGGCGCCGACGGTCGCCCCGTCCACGACCACCGGCATCCGGTTGAGCACCAGCACCCGGTTGCCATGGAGCACGACCTGGTCCTCACCGACGGCGGCGCCGGTGAGGACGTCGCGCAGCCGGTCGTCGAGGCCGAGCTCGTCGACGCGGGCACCGGCCGCCTCGATGCCGAGCAGCTCGGTGGCGGCGGCGTTGAGCAGCGTGATCCGGTCGGTGCGGTCCAGCCCGATCACCCCCTCCTTCACGCCGAGCAGCATGGCCTCCCGGCGCTGCACGAGCTCCACGATCTCCGTGGGCTCCAGGCCGAGGGTCTGCCGCCGCACCCGCCGGCCAGCAGCAGCGAGCCGGCCACCCCGAGCACGACGGCGGCGCCCAGCAGCGCCGCGGCCGGCGCGGGCGCCGCGGCCAGGCCGGTGAGCAGCGACGGGGCCTCCACACGCGCGGCGACGAGCCCGACGACGCGGCCGTCGTCGTCGAGCACCGGGACGTGCGCCACGACTGTGCGCCCGTCGGGGTTGCCGACCCACGCCCGGCCGGCGGGCGCGGTGCTCTCCCCCGCCGGGAACGGCTCCCCGACCTCGGCGGGGTCGGCGGCGCTGCGCACCACGCCGGCGGCGTCCACGATCACGATCTCATCAGCGCCGGAGAGGTTGCGGGCGCTGGTGCCGAGCGCGGGCAGCGGCCCGTAGTCCCGGGCGGCGAGGCTCGCCCGCACGCTCGCGGTCGCCGCGACGTCCTCGGCCACCGACAGCATCCGCCTGCCCTGCGTCTCCCGGAACGCGGCGTTCGACTGGACCACCGCCAGCGCGGTGACGGCGACGAGCAGCAGCGCGACGATCCCGAGCTGCCAGCCCAGGAACTGCCGCGCCAGCGTCCGTGCCACGGACGGCAGCGTCTCAGACCGTGGGGCCCACGACCACAACGACCACAACGACCGATGTGCGGCGAAGGCAGACAGCGGACCGGCGGGGATCCACGATGTCCGCCAACGGACACGCTCGACGAACCTCGATGGAGAGGCAGGCAGATGCGGACCCGAAGTGTGGTCGCAGTGCTCGCGGCGTTCGCCGCGCTGCTGCTGGTGCCACCGCTGGCCGGTGGCCTCACCGGTGGCGGCGACGGCACCCAGCTGCGCGGCCTGCGCTTCCTGGTGCCCAACGCACCGGGCGGCGGCTACGACATCACCGCGCGGACGGCGGCCAAGGCGATGGAGGACGCGGGGATCTCCGGTGCGGTGGAGGTGTTCAACCTCCCCGGCGCCGGCGGCACCGTCGGCCTCGGCCGGACCGTGAACGAGAGCGGCAACGACCGGCTCGTCATGTCGATGGGGCTGGGCGTGGTCGGCTCGGTGTTCACCAACGAGTCGCCCGCGACCCTGGCCGACACCACGCCGATCGCGCGGCTCACCCAGGAGACCGAGATCGTCGTCGTCGGCAAGGACTCGCCGCTGCGGACGTTCGAGGACCTGGTGGCGGCGTGGACGGCCGACCCGGCCGCGGTGCCGGTGGGCGGCGGCTCCAGCCCCGGCGGCCCGGACCACCTGGCCCCCATGCTCATGGCCGAGGGCGTCGGGCTCGACCCGCCTTCGGTCAACTACATCTCCTACGACGGCGGCGGCGAGCTGCTCGCCGCGGTGCTCGGCGGCAAGGTCGCGTTCGGCGTCTCCGGGCTGGGCGAGTACGCCGACCAGATCGAGGCGGGCGAGCTGCGGGTGCTGGCCGTGACGGCGCCCGAGCGCGTCCCGGGCGTCGACGCGCCCACGCTCAAGGAGGCGGGCGTCGACGTCGAGTTCACCAACTGGCGCGGGATCGTCGCACCGCCCGGCCTGGACGAGGCGGGCCGCGCCGAGCTCGTGGCCGCGTTCACCGCGCTGCGCGAGTCGCCGGAGTGGGCGGAGGCGCTGGAGCGCAACGGCTGGCAGGACGCGTTCCTGACCGGCGACGACTTCGGCGCGTTCGTGCAGGCCGAGAGCGACCGGGTGGCGACCGTCCTGCGGAACCTGGGGCTGACGGCATGACCACGACGACCAAACCGACCACGACCCCGATCGCCTGGCTGCGCGACCGCTCCGAGCTCGGGGTGTCGGCGCTGCTGTTCGCCGCGGGCGTGCTGGTGTTCCTCGACGTGGCGATCGCCCCGCGCTCGGGCAACGCCGCCGACCCGCTGGGCCCGAACGCCGTGCCGATCCTGCTGGGCGTCCTGCTCCTGCTGCTGGCCGTGCTGCTCACCGTCGACGTGCTGCGCGGGGGCCGCGGCGAGGCCGAGGGCGGCGAGGACGTCGACCTCACCGCGCCCACCGACAAGCGCACGGTGCTCATGCTGGCCGGAGTGCTCGTGGCGACGGCCGCGCTGATCCCCGTGCTGGGCTGGCCGATCGCCGGCACGGTGCTGTTCTGGGGCGCCACCTACGCGCTCGGCTCGCGCGCGTTCCCGCGCGACCCGCTGATCGCCGCGGCCGTCTCGCTGACGACGTGGCTCGTGTTCGACGCGCTGCTCGGCGTGGACCTGCCCGGCGGACCGCTCATGGGGCTGATCTGAGATGGACAACTTCACCCTCCTCGTGGAGGGCTTCGGCCAGGCGCTGACGCCCGCGAACCTGCTGTTCTCCGCGATCGGCGTGCTGCTCGGCACCGCCATCGGCGTGCTGCCCGGCATCGGCCCGGCGATGGCGGTGGCGCTGCTGCTGCCGGTCACCTACGCGTTCGACCCGACCGGGGCGTTCATCCTGTTCGCCGGCATCTACTTCGGGGCGATGTTCGGGGGCTCGACCACGTCGATCCTGCTCAACACCCCCGGCGAGAGCGCGTCGGTGATGGCCGCGATCGAGGGCAACCCGATGGCCCGGGCCGGACGCGGTGCGCAGGCGCTCGCGGCGGCCGCGATCGGGCACTTCATCGGCGGTATCGCCGGTGCGCTCGGTCTGGTGCTGCTCGCCCCGCTGGTGGCGTCGGTCGCGGTCGACATCGGCGCCCCCGACTTCTTCGCGATCATGGTGCTGGCGTTCGTCGCCGTCACCTCGGTGCTGGGCAGCTCCCGGGTGCGCGGCTTCGCGGCGCTCGCGATCGGGCTGACGATCGGGCTCGTCGGGCTCGATCCCCTGTCCGGGCAGCCCCGGCTCACGTTCGGGATCCCGCAGCTGGCCGACGGGATCGACGTGGTGATCGTCGCCGTGGGGCTGTTCGCGGTGGGCGAGGCGCTGTGGGTGGCCGCGCACCTGCGGCGGAGCACGCAACGCCCGATCCCCGTGGGCAGGCCGTGGCTCTCCCGCGACGACCTGCGCCGCACCTGGAAGCCCTGGCTGCGCGGGCCCGTCATCGGGTTCACCTTCGGCTCGATCCCGGCCGGCGGGGCGGAGATGTCGACGTTCATGTCCTACGTGGCGGAACGCAGGCTCTCCCGGCGGCCCGACGAGTTCGGCAAGGGCGCCATCGAGGGCGTGGCGGGCCCGGAGTCGGCCGCCAGCGCATCGTCGGCGGGCACCCTCGCCACGATGCTCACCCTGGGGCTGCCCACCACCGCGATCGCGGCGGTGATGCTGGCGGCGTTCCAGCAGTTCGGCATCCAGCCCGGCCCGCTGCTGTTCGCCAACGAGCCCGACCTGGTGTGGACGCTCATCGCGAGCCTGTTCCTCGGCCTGGTGCTGCTGCTGGTGCTCAACCTGCCGCTGGCCCCGGTCTGGGCGAAGCTGCTGCGCATCCCGCGGCCGTACCTGTACGCGGGGATCCTGTTCTTCGCCTGCGTCGGCGCGTACGCGGTGAGCGGCCAGCCGGTCGACCTGCTGGTGCTGCTCGTGATCGGCGCCGTCGGGGTCCTGATGCGCCGCTACGGGCTGCCGGTGCTCCCGGCGATCATCGGCGTGATCCTCGGGCCGGACGCGGAGCTGCAGCTGCGGCGCGCCCTGCAGATCGCGAACGGCGACGTCACCACGCTCGTGTCGACGCCGCTGTCGGTGGTGATCTACCTGGTGATCGCGGCGCTGCTCCTGCTGCCCGCCGGCCGGGCGCTGGCGAAGGGGCGCGGCGGCGGCCCGGGCCGCGGGGGTGGCGGCGGCACCCCGCCGACTCGCGAGCGCGCCACGGTCTGACACCCCGCGGCGAGTCGCAGCAAAGCCACTTTCCTGCAACCACGTTGCGTGAAAGTGGCTTTGCTGCAATCACCGGTCGCGTGTGTGCGACCGGGGCGCTCCGGGCACTCCCGTCCGGCACCGTCCCCGACGAGAGGTGAGCGATGGGCATCGAGGATCCCGACGCCGACGTGGCCGAGCAGCAGCGGCCCACCGCTGCGAGCGAGGAGAGCGACGAACCCGCCGTCGACCCCGGCGGGCTGCCGCTGGAGGCCGACCCGGCCGACGTGGCGGAGCAGCGTGAGGTCGTGCCCGAGGACGACGAGGACGGGCGCTGAGTCAGCGGGACCGGCCGGGCGGGCGGCCGGTCCCGGCGGCGCCCGCGTAGGCCTGGGCGATTCCCAGCCACTCCGCGGCGACCGGGCCGTGCACCGCGAGTGCGGTGTCGGCCCGGTGCCTGCGCTGGGTGACGAGCAGGCAGAAGTCCAACGCCGGGCCACTCACCCGGTCGGCCGCATCCGCGTCCCCCCACGTCCACATCGCGCCGTCGGGGGCCACAAGCTCCACCCGCACCGGCGCGTCGGGGACCGCGCGTCCGTGGAGGGCGAAGCTGAACGGCAGCGCCCGCACGCCGATGTGGGCGACGTGCCGCAGCCGGGCCGTCGGCTCGCGCGCGGCACCGAGCGCGTCGGCGACGTCCTGGCCGTGCGCCCAGGTCTCCATGATCCGCGCGGTCAGCGCCGACGCCACGGTCATCGGCGGGCCGAACCAGGGCACCCGCAGCGTGGGGTCCAGCCCGCGGAACGTCCTGATCAGCGCGCCGCGGGCGGCGTCGAACCAGGCCAGCAGGTCGGCCGGGCAACGATCGCGGTAGCCGGCGGCGATCCGGTCGGGATCCACGCCGCCCTCCGCCGCGGCGAGCTCCGCCCGGAACCCCTCCGGGTCGGTCGCCGAGCGCACGGCGGCGTCGTCGAAGTGGGCCAGGTGGCTCACCTGGTCACGCACGGCCCACCCCACCGCGGGCGTCGGCGTCTCCCACGCGTCGTCGGACAGGCCGGCCAGCACCGCGCGCAGCTCGGCCGTCTCCGCGGCGAGGTCGTCGGCCAGTGCGGACATGTCGGGCGCCGGCATTCGGCGAGCGTAGGCCGGATCGGGTGATCGATGGACGTCGCGCAGTGATCTCGAAGCACCTGACCCGGTCGTCGCGCACCCGGCTCGGGTCACAGAAATCACGGTTCGCCACGCGCTCCGACCCGAAACTTCCCCGCGCGGGTGTCGTTGGCGGGACAGGCGGCGGAGGGCCGTACCTGAGCGTGTGGCATCGTGAGCGCGCCGTGGTCGCCGGGGAGGAGAACGGTGAGAGTCGTCTCGATCATCAACCACAAGGGTGGCGTCGGAAAGACGACGCTCACCGCCAATCTCGGTGCCGGGCTCGCCGCCCGGGGCAAGAAGGTGTTGCTGGTCGATCTCGACGCCCAGGGCAGTCTCACCGTCTCGTTCTTCACGCAGAACGAGTGGATGGACGAGCTGTCCGAGACCAGGACGATCAAGCACTGGTTCGACGGCATCGAGGTCGGCAAGGAGCTCGACAGTCTCGAGTCGCTGATCACCTGTCCGCCGCGGGTGTTCGAGAAGCTGTCGTACTACGGCGGCCACCTCGACCTGATCCCGGCGCACGGCGAGCTCGCCGACGTCGAGACCGCGCTGACGGCCTACGTCCGCGACGACCCGGCGGGCTACCCGCTGATGCACCGGCGCCTGCGCGACGGGCTCACCGACGAGGCGCTCGGCGAGTACGACATCGCGCTGATCGACTGCGCACCGAACTTCGGGTTGATGGCCAAGAACGCGGTGGCGGCGAGCGACCTGCTGCTCATCCCGACGCGCCCCGACTACCTGTCCACCAACGGCATCGACTCGCTCGGCCTGCAGATCAAGACGTTCGCCGAGGCCTACAACGAGCGCCGGGGCGACTCCGACCCGATCGAGCGGCCCCCGGCCTCGGTGATCTTCACGATGGTGCAGCTGCACGACGACCGGCCGATCGAGTCGCAGCGCAGCTTCATCAGCCGCGTCGAGGCGCTGGGCATTCCGACGTTCGGCACGATGATCCGCGACAGCAAGGCCGTCTACGGGCCGGCGCCCGAGCACGGCGTGCCGGTGATCCTGGGCGGCACCGGGCGGGCCCAGACGCGCGAGCTGCGCAACGTCGTGTCGGAGTTCGTGACGCTCCTCGAGGAGGTCGCGGGGTGACGCTGTCGATCGACCGGCCCGACACCCTCACGGCCGCGGCGATGCAGCGCGCCGCCGCGGCCCTCGAGAACCTCACCCTCGAGCAGCTGGAGGATCTCGCCGAGGGGCGCGGCAGGCTCGTCTTCCAGGCCGCCGACCGCGGGGCGCGGCGCCGCCCCCAGCGCTGCGGGCCGCAGCACGCCGACGGCGACGTCGCCGCCGCCGTCGAGGCGATCAACGCCTTGACGACCTCGGCCGAGGTGGCCGAGTACCTGCAGGCGAACGACCGGCAGCTAACGATGCCGGTGCTGCGCGAGGTCGCCCGCGCGCTGGGCCCGACGGTGTCGGCGAACGCGGCGAGCAAGGCGCAGCTCAAGCGCAACATCATCGCGGGCACGGCGGGCTTCCGGCAGCGGTCGGCTGCGATGTCGCGGGGTGCCTGGAGCTAGGCATGGTCATACCGGCACGCGTGTCGCGTGGCCGGTCCCGGTGGCCTCCGCGAGCGCGAGCGCCGCGGCCCGGGACCGCTCGGCCTGCGGGCGGAGGGCCGCCATCGCCGGGTCGGTGTCGGCGGCGGTGAGCTCGGCGGCGATCAGCGTGACGTCGGCGCCGAACAGGTCGGCAAAGATGCGCTGCAGGTAGGGGGTGGCGTGGTCCCAGCCCGCGCGGGGCGTCCCGGGGCCGTAGCCGCCCCCGCAGGCGACCACCAGGCCCAGCGGGACGCCGGCCAGGGGCCGCCCGACCGGAGTGTGGCGGGGGTCGAAGCGCGGATCGGTGATGAGCACGTCGATCCAGGACTTCAGCGCCGCGGGGACGCCGAAGTTGTACATCGGGGTGCCGGCGCTGGCCAACGCCGGGTTCCTTGCGGTCGCGCTGGTGACGGCGGCCGGTATGGTCGCCCCGGACGCCAAGGGCCGCGCCACCTCCGTACTGCTGGGCGGTACCACGCTCGCCTGCGTCGCCGGGGTCCCCGCCGGGGCGCTGCTCGGGCAGCTGTGGGGGTGGCGGTCGGCGTTCTGGGCCGTCGCGCTCGTGTCCGTGCCCGCCGTCATCGGGATCCTGCGATCGGTGCCGGCGCACGCCCCGGGCTCCGTCCCGGGCATCCCGGCGCCGCGGGCGCGCGCCGAGCTGCGGGCGCTGCGACGGCCCCGGCTGCTGGTGACCCTGCTGCTCGGCGCGCTCGTGAACGGCGCGACGTTCTGCGCGCTCACCTACCTCGCACCGCTGGTCACCACCGTCGCCGGGCTGGGCGAGGGCTGGGTGCCCGTCGTGCTGGCGCTGTTCGGCGTCGGCTCGTTCGTCGGGGTCACCGTCGGAGGGCGACTGGGTGACACGCGTCCGGTCCGGCTGCTCGCGGTCGGCGGGGTCGCGCTACTCGTCGGCTGGGTGTGGTTCGCGCTGGCCGCGGGAAGCCCGGTGGCGACGCTCGGGTTCGTCCTCGTGCAGGGGGCGCTCGCGTTCGCCGTCGGGTCCACGCTGATCGCGCAGGTGCTCTACGTGGCGACCGGGGCGCCGACACTGGCGGGCGCGTTCGCCACCGCGGCCTTCAACACCGGCGCCGCGCTGGGGCCCTGGCTGGGCGGGGTCGCCATCGCCGCCGGGCTCGGCCACCGGTCGCCGCTCGGGTGGGCGCGGCGCTGGTGGCGCTCGCCCTCGCGGTGGGCGGCGCGGCCCACGCGTTCCGGCGCCGCGCCATCGTCGCGACGCCCGGGTGACCGGTCACCCCACCCGGGTGCGCTGCCGGTTCGGCATCCCGGGTGGGGCGTCCTCGCCCACCCGGATCCGCGGCAGGAACCGGCCGGTGCGGGCGGCGTACTCGAGGTAATGCTCCCCGTGCAGCCGCGCCAGCAGCGGCTCCCGCACGGCCCGCACCTGCACCTGCACCGCCACCAGCAGCAGTACCGCGGCCAGCACGGCCACCAGCGTGGGCACCATCAGCAGCGTGCCCGCGGTGGCCACGACCATCCCGGTGAGCCCCGGGTGGCGCACCCGCGAACGCAGGCCCCGGGTCGCGAAGTCGTCGCGGCCCGACCACCGCTGGGCCGTGGCCGCCAGCACGAGCGCCACCCCGAGCAGCGCCAGGCCCGCGCCCATCACCACGACGCCGGGGTCGTCGAACAGTGCGATCGGCTGGATGACGTCGGCGGCCACGAGCAGCGGCGCCGCGAGGCCGAGCACCGTCGAGAGCGCGAAGAGGACGCGCGCCCACCAGCGGGCCACCCCGCCGCCCACCACGGCACCGGTGGACCGGCTGCGGCGCCTGCCCATGGCCGCGATCACGGTGGCGACCACGCCCAGCGCCAGCGCGATCCAGCCGGCCGTGTGGTGGTCCAGCGCCGCCGCGACGACGGTCCACGCCGGCCGCCCGGTCAGCTGCCCGATCGCGTCGAGCCCCAGCCAGCCGCCGAACAGGAAGAACAGCACCGCGGCGCCCACCTTGACGCTGCGCTCGGGCAGCCGCCGCCAGAGCTGCCTACCGACGGCGATGGCGAGCGCGTCGGCGGCCACCATGCCCAGCGTCGAGCCGAGCCACACGCCGAACCAGCCGTGCTGCGTGGCGAGCGTGATCGTCGCGAGCATGGTCTTGTCGCCCAGCTCGGCCAGGAAGAACGCCACCGATGCGGCCACGACCGCGGAACCACCCGCGCGTTCGGCCTTCGCGCGCTCCTCCGCGGTGAGCCGGTCCCCACGCAGCGTCCAGGCGCCGAAACCGGCGAACGCGACGGCGGCGACCAGCGAGATCCAGCCGGTCGGCAGCGCCGCCCCGAGCCCGTGGCCGATGACGACCGACAACAGATGCACCACCGCGGTGGCCAGCGTGATCCCCACGAGCACAGGCAGCGCGCGGTAGCGGGTGGCGAACGCGAGCGCCATGAGCTGGGACTTGTCGCCGAGCTCGGCGACGAACACCACGCCGAAGCTCACCGCGAACGCGACCAGGAAACCGTCGAACACCACGAACCCCTCGATCTCGGACCGGATCGGAGGTGCGAGCAGCTCCGACCCGGTGCAGTCACCGGATCGAAGGTCTCGCTCGCCTGGTGGTGCAGGCCGCGCGGCCGGGCGCCGAGGTGCCGGCGCCAGTATGTCGACCGCGACGTTGGGAGCTACTCCCCTTCGCGGCGTCGACCATACGCCTCGCCCGCTGCGGTGTCAGCGAGGCACCTCACACCGCGCGGCGCTTGGCAGCAAGGTGGCCATGCTGCCGCCCAGTGGCAGTAAGGCCACCTTGCTGGCATTTCCGGTCACTGCCACCGGCCCGGCGCGCGGTCCCGGTCGAGCACGGCGGCGACCCGGCCCGCCCAGCGCTCGTGGGCCGACTGCCGGGTGACGCCCGCGGCCCGCGCGATCTGCTCCCACGTCGCCCCGTGGTTGCGCAGCCCGACGAGCACGGGGAGCGGATCCATGCCCGCCGCCAGCCCGATGCGCAGCTGCAGCAGTTGCCACGCCCGCTCGCGGCGCACCGGGGCGTCGGTGCCCTCCTCCGCGTGCCACCCGACGCTGCCGGGGATCGGCGGCTCGCCGAGGAGCGCGTCGGCCTGCCGGCCGGCCTCGGTCACGGCAGCCAGCTGCACCGCGGCGGCCGGCGCGGTGACGTCGGCCGCGAGGGCGATGCTCGTGTAGTCGTCCGCTCCGTCAGGAGATCCCTGACCTGACCGGGCTGCAATCGATTTTCCGCGCCCGGGGAGGTGATGACTGGGGCGCGCCGCTGGTGTACCAATGGGCTATGAGTGCCCCGCCCGCCGAGACGGACAAGCAGCGGCAACTGCGCGCGCGGCTCGACGAGCTGATCGCCGCCATGGCGCCCGGCGAGCCGCTGCCCGCCGAGCGGGACCTGGCCCGCGAGCTGGGCGTGGCCCGGATGACGCTGCGCCGGGCGGTCGACGGGATGGTGGCCGACGCCCTGCTGGTGCGCCGCCAGGGCGCCGGCACGTTCGTCGCGCCCGCCAAGGTGGCCCACCGCCTGTCGGCCAACTCGTTCTCCGCCGACATGCGGGCCCGCGGTCTGCGTCCGGGCAGCCGCACGCTGTCGGCCAGCCGCGCGCCGGCCGGGGTGATGCTGGCGGCGCTGCTGGAGATCCCGGCCGGGTCCCCGGTGCTGCACGTCCGCAGGCTCCGGCTGGCCGACGACGAGCCGATGGCCGTCGAGGACCTGCACGTCCCGGCCGACCTGGTGCCCGGGCTCAGCGGAGCCGACCTCGAGGACCGCTCGTACTACGAGCTGCTCGCCGAGCGGTACGGCCACCGCATCACCTCCGGCACCCAGACCGCCGAGGCCGCCCTCACCAGCGCCGAGGACGCCGCCGCCCTCGGCGTCGCGCCCGGCGCCCCCGCCTTCTGCTTCGAGCGCACCTGCCGCGTCGACGGCGGGCGGGTGGCGGAGTTCGTGCGGTCGATCTACCGGGGCGACCGGTACCGGATCATGGTCGACATCTTCCCGTCGTGACCCTCGCCGAACCGTGACCTCCCAGCCCTTGACGCGCCCAGGGTGACCGCCACTACAGTTCCCCGCTAGACCTCTGGTCTCAACAAGCGGTCTGCTGCGACGAAGCAGTCGGAAGGGGAACCCCATGTGGTCGATGTCCGGATCGCGACCGGCGAGGCGCATCGCCGTCGCCGCCACCGCCGCGGCCGCGCTGGTCGCGGCCGGCTGCGGCGGCGGGTCGGGCGGTGAGGCGAGCGGCGGCGGAGGTGGCGACCAGACCCTCACGGTCTGGATCATGGAAGGCACCAACCCGGACGCCGAGCCGTTCTTCACCGAGCTGTCCAGCGCCTTCCAGGAACGCACGGGCGCCACCCTGGACGTGCAGTTCGTCCAGTGGGCGGCCGCGCACGACAAGTTCGTCACCTCGATCGCCGGTGGCACCACGCCGGACGTCGCCGAGGTCGGCACCACGTGGGTCGGCGAGTTCGGCGACGCCGGGGCGCTGGTCGACCTGGCGCCCCAGGTGCAGGAGGCGGGGCTGTCCGACGGCCTGGTCGACGGTCTCGTCGAGGCGGGCACGCTCGGCGAGTCGCTCTACGGCATGCCCTGGTACGCCGGGGTGCGCTCGATCGTCTACCGCACCGACGTGTTCGCCGAGCTCGGGCTGCAGCCCCCGACCACGTGGGACGAGCTCGTGGCCGTGGGCCAGCGGATCAAGGAGGCGCGGCCCGACCTGCTCCCGCTGCCGATCGCGGGCGACAACGAGTTCGCCGTCTACCCGTTCCTCTGGGGCGCGGGCGGCGAGATCGCCACGGAGAACGGCGGCACCTGGACCAGCGGCGTCGACTCGCCCGAGGCGCGCGAGGGCATCCAGTTCTACTCCGACCTCGCCGTGAAGCACGGCTTCTCCACGCCTGCGGCGGCGACCTGGCGGGAGACCGACCTGCGCGACTCGTTCACCAAGGGCCAGTCCGCGATGATCTTCTCCGGGAGCTGGACGCCCAAGGCCATCCTCGAGGCGGCCCCCGAGCTGGAGGGCAAGATCGGGGCGTTCCCGATCCCGGGCCCGGACGGCGGGCTCGCGCCGTCGGTGCTGGGCGGTTCGCTGCTGTCGGTCTTCGAGAGCAGCGACAACAAGGACCTCGCCTGGCAGCTCGTCGAGATGATGGGCACCGGTGAGTTCGCCTCGAAGTGGGCCACCGCGTCGAGCTACTTCCCCGGCACCACCGAGCTGCTCAACGAGGCCGCCCAGTCGTCCGACCCGCTGGTGGCGCCGTTCGCCCGGCAGATGGTCGACTCCGGTCGCAGCGTCCCGGTCACGCCGATGTTCGGCCAGATCCAGGGCAACAAGACGATCGCGGCGATGATGCGGTCGATCCTCACCGGCGAGGCGACGGTGGAGCAGGCCACGGCAACCGCGGCGGCGGAGATGAACGAGATCTTCGCCGGCGGCGCATGACCGTGACGGTCAGGGAGCGCACCCGTCCGGGGCGCCGCCGTCCCGGTACGGGAACGGCCAGGCCGTGGCTGCTGCTGGCACCCGCGCTGCTCGTCATGGGCGGGCTGCTGCTCTACCCGCTGGTGCGGGTGCTGGTGCTGTCGCTGCAGGACTTCGGCCTGCGCGAGCTCGTCTCGGGCCGCACCAACTGGGTGGGCCTCGACAACTACGCCGAGCTGCTCGGCAGCAGTGACCTGTGGAGCACCGTCCTGCCCAACACCGTGCTGTTCGCGGTGGTGGCCGTCGCGCTCACGGTGGTGTTCGGCACGCTGGTGGCGCTGCTACTGGCCCGGCTGGCACCCGTCACCCGCGGCATCGTCACCACCTCGATCATGGTGGCCTGGGCCATTCCGGCGGTCACGGGCACCTACGTGTGGGTCTTCATGTTCACCCCCGGCGACGGGATCGCGGTCCAGGCGCTCGACGCGCTCGGTCTCGTCGACGCCTCCACGGCCAACCCGTTCGCCGGACGGCTGTCGTTCTACGCCGTGGCCGTGCTCAACGTGGTGCACCACGGCTTCCCGTTCGTGGCGCTCACGGTGCTCGCCGGGCTGCTCACGGTGCCGCAGGAGATCACGGAGGCCGCGATCGTCGACGGCGCGAACGCGTGGCGGCGGTTCTGGTCGGTGACGTTCCCGATGCTGCGACCGGTGTTCGCGGTGGTGACCGTGCTGTCGACGATCTGGGACTTCAAGGTGTTCACCCAGATCTACCTGATGCCCGGCGGTGACGGGGTCAACCGCAACGTGCTCACCCTCGGCACCTGGTCCTACGTGGAGTCGTTCGCGCAGAACCGCTACGGGCTCGGCGCCGCGATCGCGGTGCTGCTCACCGCGCTGCTGCTGGTGATCACCGTCGCCTACCTGCGGCTGCTGTTCCGGGAGGAGGAGCTGTGAGGACCGCCCTGAAAGGGCTCGGCGTCGCGGGCGTGCTCGTCTTCACGCTGTTCCCCGTCTACCTCATGGTCGTCACGGCGCTCAACGGCGAGGCGAACGCCGGCTCACGCACGCTGTGGCCGGCCGACTGGACGCTCGAGAACTTCATCTACGTGATCGGCGACGGCGGCTTCGGGCAGTACCTGACGAACTCGCTGCTCGTGGCGCTCGGCACCGTGCTCGCGGGCGCGGCACTGGCACTGCTCGCGGCGGTGGCCGTGGCCCGGTTCCGCTTCCGGCTGCGCACCTCGGTGTTGGTGATGATCCTGATCATCCAGATGGTGCCGGTGGAGGCGCTGGTCATCCCGCTGTTCATCCAGGCGCGCAACCTCCAGATGCTCAACACGCTCGCCGGGCTCGTGGTCGTCTACCTGGCGTTCTCGCTGCCGTTCGCGATCTGGACGCTGCGCGGGTTCGTCGCCGCGGTCCCCGTGGAGCTGGAGGAGGCCGCCTACCTCGACGGGGCGTCGTGGGGCCGCATGTTCCGGTCGGTGCTGCTGCCGCTGGTGGCCCCCGGGCTCGTGGCCACCAGCGTGTTCTCGTTCATCGTTGCCTGGAACGAGTTCATCTTCGCGCTCACGTTCATGTCCGACCAGGACAACTACACCGTGGCCGTCGGCCTGCGCCGGTTCTTCGGGCAGCACGCCACCGACTGGGGTGCGGTGATGGCGGCGTCCACGCTGATCACGATCCCGGTGATGATGTTCTTCGTGATCGCCCAGAAGCGGCTCACCGAGGGGCTGGTGGCGGGAGCGGTGAAGGGATGACCTCCGACGAGCGGCTCGTCGACGGTGTGCTCCTGCCCGGTTTCACCGGCGCCCGCATCCCCGACTGGCTGGCGAGGGCCGTCGACGGCGGGCTCGCGGGCGTCTGCCTGTTCTCCTCCAACGTCGGCCCGGACGTCGCCGCGCTCACCCGCGCGCTGCACGAGCGGCGGCCGGGGGTGCTCGTGGCCTCCGACGAGGAGGGCGGCACGGTCACCCGGCTCGAGCACCGGCTCGGGTCGGCGTGGCCGGGCGCGGCGGCACTGGGCCGGCTCGACGACGTGGCCGCCACCGAGGCCGTCGCCGCGGGCATGGGCGCGCAGTGTCGCGCGGCGGGGGTGGACCTCGCGCTCGCCCCGGTCGCGGACGTGAACGCCGAGCCGGACAACCCGGTGATCGCCATCCGCTCGTTCGGGGCCACCCCGGAACTCGTCGCCCGGCACACCGCGGCCTTCGTGCGCGGGCTGCAGGGCGCGGGGGTCGCGGCCGCGGCCAAGCACTTCCCCGGGCACGGCTCCACCACCACCGACTCGCACCGCGCCCTCCCGGTCGTCGACGCCGACCCCGCGACGCTGCGCGCCCGCGACCTGCCGCCGTTCGCGGCCGCGGTCGAGGCGGGCGTGCGCAGCGTGCTCACCGCGCACGTGCTGTTCCCCGCGCTCGACGACCGGCCCGCCACGATGAGCCCGCCCCTGCTCGGGCTGCTGCGCGCGGAGCTGGGCTTCGACGGGGTGGTGATCAGCGATGCCGTCGACATGCACGCGATCTCCCGGGGGGTGGGCCGCGGGCCCGGAGCGGTGGCGGCCGTGGCCGCGGGCGTCGACCTGGTGTGCACGGGCAACCCCGACTACCCCGACCCGTACGACGACGAGGCCGGCTACCGCGAGGTGCGCGACGCGCTGCTCGCCGCGCTCGCCGACGGCACGCTGTCGCGTGAGCGCGTGGCGGACGCCGGGCGGCGGGTCGCGGAGCTGGCCGACTGGGTGCGGGAAGCGGACCCGGCGGTCGGCACCGTCGGGACCGACCTGGGCCGCGACGTGGTGCGGCGGGTCGCGCAGGTGGCCGGCGACGTGCGGATCGGGCGCGGCGCGCACGTGGTGGACCTGACCGGCCCGGAGAACGTCGCCGCCGGGCAGCGGGACCTGCGGCTCGTCGACGTCCTGCGCCGTCACGACCCGGCCGTGACCACCGGCCCCGGCGTCCCGGGCGGTCGCCCGCTCGTGGCGGTCGTGGCCGGCCCCTCCCCCGCGCTGGAACGCCTCCGCGCCGCCCGGCCGGACACCGTGTGCGTGCACGTGGGCCTGCCGGACGGTTGGACGCCGCCGGCGCCGTCGGTGATCCTGTGGGGCGACGGGCGCGCCCAGGCCGAGGTGGCCGCCGAGCTGCTCCTCGGACCGCCCTGACGCGCGGAACGCCGCGGGAAAGCCCAGGCGGATTCCCAGGTCGTCCTCAGGCCACGTTCAGGCTCCGGGTTCAGGCTGGGTGTCATGAGCGACGAGCACAGGGAGCAGGGCCGGGACGCGAGCGCCTCGGCCGAGGGCTCCCGGACCGACCAGCACTCCGTCCCGTCGTACGGACCCGCCCACGGTCCCGCGGCGCCCGCCGCAGGACCGCACCAGGGTGCGCCCGCGGCGCAGCCGCCCGCGGGTGCGCCCCAGGGCGAGCACCACGCGCCTCCCCCCTACTACGGTCCCGCGCCCTTCGGCGGCGCCGCCCACCCCGGCCCCGGGTACCCCGGGGCGCCCACGTCCGTCGTCGAGAAGCCGCGCAAGCAGCGCACGATGACCGGGATCGTGGCTGCGGCCCTCATCGCCGGTCTCGTGGGTGGGGGCGCCGGCTTCGGCGGCGCGTACGCGCTGCTCGGCGACGGTTCGTCGAGCCCGACCCTGACCTCCGCGCCACCCGCCACGAACGCGGGGAACACCACGCCGGGCACGGTGGCGGCGGCGCAGACCGCCATGCCGAGCACCGTCGACATCCGCGCCACCATGCCGCAGGGCATCGCGGAGGGCAGCGGCGTGGTCCTCACCTCGGAGGGCCACGTGCTCACCAACAACCACGTCGTCGCGGGCTCGACGGGCGAGATCACCGTGACCCTCGCCGACGGCAGCGAGCGCGCGGCCACCGTCGTGGGCACCGCACCCAGCTACGACCTCGCAGTGCTGCAGCTCGAGGACGCGTCCGGCCTCACCCCGGCCACCCTCGGCAACAGCTCCGATCTGCAGGTCGGCCAGCAGGTCGTCGCGATCGGCTCGCCGAAGGGCCTGTCCGGCACCGTCACCACCGGCATCGTCAGCGCCTTCGACCGCACCGTGCAGGTGCAGGGCGAGGACGGCTCGGCCGTCGTCTACAACGGCCTGCAGACCGACGCCCCGATCAACCAGGGCAACTCCGGTGGGCCGCTGGTCAACCTCCAGGGCGAGGTCGTCGGCATCAACTCGGCCATCGCGACGGCCGGGCAGAGCACCGGCAGCATCGGGCTCGGCTTCGCCATCCCGATCGACCAGGCCAAGCGGGTGGCCCAGGAGATCATCGACACCGGCAGCGCCACCAAGCCGGTGCTGGGCGTGCGGGGCACCACGGCCGGGCCGAGCGGTGCGGGCGCCCAGATCGCCTCGCTGGACGAGGGCACGCCCGCCGCGGAGGCCGGGCTCGCCGCCGGTGACGTCGTCACGCAGGTGGACGACGGCGCGGTGGAGGACTTCGCGGACCTGATCGCCCGGATCGGCGCGCACGGCCCGGGCGACACGGTGGCCCTGACGGTCCAGAGCGGCGGCGAGGAGCGCACGGTGGACGTGACGCTCGGCAGCACGCCCGACCGCGCCGCGAGCACCACCAGCGGCGGCCAGAGCGAGAACCAGAACCCGTTCGGGGGAGGCACACCGTTCGGCGGTGGCAGCCCCTTCGGCGGCGGCAACTGACCCCGCCCCCGCCCGGGCCGTAGCCGCCCGCGTCCGCGTCGCAGCAAGGTGGCGATACTGCCGTCCAGTGGCAGTATCGCCAC
>NZ_JAHKRK010000160.1 GCF_019396355.1 Pseudonocardia nigra | reverse complement strand
CCCAGATCGCCCCTGGCGGCGTTGTCGGCCCGACCGGGTACGCCAGTACGACGGCTCGGGCCTCCGCCTTGCCAGGAGCAATCTGGATCACGAATCCCATCGACCCTGATCCACCAGACACGCCCTAGGTCGTGTGACCGAGCGCGGCCGAGATCTTCTCCGCGGCCTCGATGGCGAACGGCGCCATGGCCGCCACCTGCTCGGCGGTGTGTTCGAGGGTGAGCGTGGAGATGCTCACCCCGTACTTGATCGTTCCGGTGTGGTCGCGGACGGGGGCCGCGACGCAGCGCACGCCGGGGACGTTCTCCTCGTCGTCCTCGGCGTAGCCGCGCTCCCGGACGGCGGCGACCGCGGCGCGCAGCGCGTCGAGGTCGCGGACCGTGTGCTCGGTGCGGGGCGGTAGGCCGGTGCGCGCGGCGTACCGGGCGAGCCCCTCGTCGGTATAGCCGGAGAGGACGACCTTGCCGATGCCCGAGGAGTGCATCGGGATCGCGAGGCCCACCCGCGAGGGCATCTGGTACGGCTTGTCGGAGTCGGCGCGGATCAGGTAGATGATCTCGTCGCCGTTGGCGACCCCGACGTGCACGGTGCACTGCACCTGCGCCACGAGGTCGTCGACGATCGGCTGGGCGATCGTCGAGATGTCGATGCGCTGCAGCGCGCGCCCCGCGAGCGACAGGATCGTCGGCCCCGGCAGGTAGGTGCCGTCCGGGCCCACCGAGACGAACCCCCGGTCCACGAGCGTGCTCAGGATGCGGTGGGTGGTGGCCTTCGCGAGGCCCGTCGCCTCCACCACGTCGGTGAACCGCGGGTGGGTCATCACCGCGGAGAGCACCAGCAGGGTCTTCTCGCTCGCGCTCGAGCGCCCGTCGGTGGTGACGGCCGGGGCGGTCTCGGTGGGCATACTGCTCCCTGTCCTTCGGGTCAGCGCATCTCCGCGATGGGGACGCCGTCCATGTCGTCGAAGGACTGATTCTCCCCTGCCATCGCCCAGACGAAGCTGTAGCTGGCGGTTCCGAACCCGCAGTGCACCGACCAGCTCGGGGAGATGATCGCCTCGCCCTCGGCCACGACGAGGTGCCGCGTCTCGCTCGGATCCCCCATCATGTGGATGATCCGGGCGTCGGCGGGCAGGTCGAAGTAGAGGTAGGCCTCCATCCGCCGGTCGTGGGTGTGGGCGGGCATCGTGTTCCACATGCTGCCCGGGTGCAGCGTGGTGACGCCCATCACGACCTGGCAGCTGCGCACGCCGTTCTCGTGGATGTATTGGTTGAGCGTGCGGCGGTTCGACGTCAGCCCGTCGCCGAGCTCGCGGACGGTGCCGGTGCCCGCCTCGACGAAGGTGGTCGGGTACGCGGTGTGGGCGGGCGCGGAGAAGAGGTAGAACCGCGCGGGGCCCTCGCCGTCGACGTCGCTGGAGGCGAACGCGACCTCGCGGGCGCCGCGGCCGATGTAGATGCACGAGCCGTGGCCGACGTCGTAGGTGGTGCCGTCCACACTGATCGTGCCGCGACCGCCGACGTTGACGATCCCGCCCTCGCGGTGGGAGAAGAAGAACTCGCTGCGGATCTCGGGGAACGTCGGCAGCGCGACGCCTGCGGTCACCGGCATCGCGCCGGCGAGCACGACCCGGTCGTGGTGGGTGTAGACCGCGCTCACCTCGTCGGCGGCGAACAGGTCCTCGACGAGGTAGCGGCGGCGCAGCTCCGCGGTGTCCATCCCGGGAACCTGCTCCGGGCTGGTGGCGTAGCGCTGGTGCATGAACAACCTTTCCGTCAGACGAGGCCGAGCAACGTGGGCAGCCAGAGCGACAGCCCCGGGGTGAAGATCACGACGACGAGCACCACGACGAGCGCGGCGAAGAACGGCAGCAGCCGCCGGATGACGTCCTCGATCCCGAGGTTCGCCACCTTCGCCCCGACGAACAGGATCGGTCCGACCGGCGGGGTGATGGTGCCGATGCTGAGCGCGAACACGATCATCAGGCCGAAGTGCACCGGGTGGATCCCGAAGCTCTCGACGATCGGCAGGAAGATCGGGGTGAAGATCAGCACCGCCGGGGTCGGGTCCATGAAGCACCCGATGACCAGCAGCACGACCGCGATCAGCAGCAGCAGCGCCACCGGGTTGGTGGTGAGCCCGAACATCGCCTCGGACACCATCGCGGGGATCCGCGCGAGCGACAGGACGAAGCCCATGATCGTCGAGACGCCGATGAGGAACATGACCACGGCCGTGGTCCGCGTCGCGTCCATGAGGATGCCGGGCAGCTGCCGCACCGTGACGGCGCGGTAGAGGAACGACAGCGCCAGCGCGTAGAGCACCGCGATGCAGGACGCCTCCGTCGGCGTGAACACGCCGGCGAGGATGCCGCCGATCACCACGACGATGAGAAGCAGCGAGGGCACCGCGTCCAGCAGCACCTTGAGGGCCTGCCCGACGGTGAGCCGGTCGGTCATCTTCAGCTCGGGTCGGGTCCTGGCGTGCAGGTGGACGATGACCATGCAGACGACCGCCCAGAGGATCCCGGGCAGGTACCCGGCCACGAAGAGGGCGGCGATCGACGTCCCCGACACCAGCGAGTACACGATCATCAGGTTGCTCGGCGGGATGAGCATGCCGGACGGGGCCGACGCGATGTTGGTGGCGGCGGCGAAGCTGCGGTCGTACCGCTCCTTCGCCTGCAGCGGGGCCATCGTGGGGCCGACGGCCGCCGCGGCCGCCACCCCGGAGCCGCTGACGGCCCCGAACAGGGCGTTGGCCGCGACGTTCGTCTGCGCCAGCGACCCGGGCGCCCTGCCGACCATCACCTTCGCTGCGTTGATCAGCCGCAGGGCGATACCGCCGTTGTTCATGATCACGCCGGCGAGGACGAAGAACGGGATCGCGAGCAGCGGGAACGAGTTGATCCCGCGGAAGATCTGCTGGGCCGAGGTGAGAACGCCGTCCTCGGTGCCGAGGATGACGAACATCGCCGCCAGCGACGACAGGCCGACGGCCACGCTGACCGGCGCGCCGATGACCAGGAACAGGGCGATCCCGCCGAGCAGCAGGAGGGCAGCGAGCGCTGCGGGGTCCATGGGTGCTCCTTCAGACGAGCTCGGGCTCGGCGTCGTCGTCGACGGGGCGCTCGGCGCCGGTGAGGATCCGGACCAGGTGGCCGACGGTGTAGAAGGCGATCAGGACGCCGCTGATCGGCAGGGCGAGGTAGAGCGGGCCCACGGTGATCGGCAGGCCGGTGAGGTTCTGCTCCCAGGCCAGCCACGACACCAGGATCCCGCCCCAGATCAGCGCCAGGCCGGTGAAGGCGAGGATCGCGAGCTGGACCAGCACCGCGAGCGCCACCTGGCCCGGCCGCGGGAGCCTGCGCACCGCCACGTCCACGGCGATGTGCCCGCGCTCGCCGAACACGAGCGCGGCGCCGAACAGGCCGAGCCAGATGAACAGGTACTTGGCGAGCTCCTCGGACCTGCCGCTCGGGCTGGCGAGGACCTGCCGCGTGAACACCTGCCATGAGACGTCCAGCACGAGCGCGGCGAACAGCACCACGCACACCACCGTGAGCACCCGGTCCAGCGCGTTCTTGACTGCGGTCATCGCGATCCCCTCTCCCCCGACCGGGTCAGCCCGCCGTGGCGGCGGCGCGGACCTTCGCGTGGATCTCACGGACGACGCCGGTGGTCAGCTTCGCCTCGACCAGCGGGCGGATCGCCGCGGCGAACGCCTGGGCGTCGACCTCGTTGAACTGGGCGCCGGCGTCCTTCGCGGCCTGCGTCGCCACGGCGACCTCGCGCTTCCACAGCTCGGCCTCCTCCTCGATGGCGAGGCCGATCTCCTCGGTGAAGATCGCCCGGTGCTCCTCGGACATGCCCTCCAGGACGGCCGTGTTGATGATCAGGTAGTCCGGGAACATGAGGTGCCGGGTGTAGCTGTAGTACGGCGCGACCTCGGCGTGCTTGAGGTTGGCGTAGATCAGCTCGTTGTTCTCGCCGCCCTCGATGACGCCGGACTGGATGGCCGTGTAGACCTCGCCCTGGCCCATGGGCGTGCCGCTGCCGCCCATCAGCTGCATCATCTCGATGTTCGTGTAGGACTCGATGACGCGGATCTTCATCCCCGCCAGGTCGGCAGGCGTGGTAATCGGCCGCTCGGAGTTGTAGACCGAGCGGATCCCGCCGTGGAACGCGCCGAGCACGTGGATGTTCTCGTCGTCCAGTAAGGAGTAGAGCTCCGAGACGATCTCGGGGTCGTTCGTCGTCGCCCGCTGGTGGTCCTGCGAGTCGAACGTGAACGGCAGGTTGAAGACCACGAAGTCCGGGTTGAAGTTCTCCAGGAGCGGCCCGCCGACGTAGGCCATCTCCAGCGTGCCGGACTGGACGAGCTCGATCGTCTCGCGCTGGGCGCCGAGCGTCTCGTTCGGGTAGACGTCGATGTCGTACCTGCCACCGGTGCGCTCCCGCAGCCGGTCGCCCATGTTCTCCAGCGCGATGTACTGCGGGTGGTTCTCGGGCTGGTTGAACGCCACGCGGAACACGGTCTCGGCGGTGCTGCCGGAACCGCCCCCACCGCCGGCGTCGACGGTTCCGGGCACGCCGGTGCCTGCGCTGCACGCGGTCAGCGCGAGCAGCGATGCCACGGCCGCTCCCGCCATCGCGACGGCCTTGCTTCGCCTCATGCTGGGACTCCTTTGTCAGCTCGCGGCCGGCGCGCGAGCGCCCGTCCGCGAACGGCCTGCGGTGCACACCGCCCGGCGGGACCGGATCGAGCAGGCGCCGTAGCTCCGGCGCCGAGCCCAGTCCGAGCGGTACATGGAACTGAGTTCCGAGGTACGGAACAAGCTAGCCGGGCGCGGGGAGTCGGCGCAACGGGGCTCCCCCGCCACCGAGGCGACGAGGGTCACGGCGAGTGGCGACCCAGCCTCGTGGGAGAGCGCGCGGGCAGTCGGGAGCGCCGCGGCATGCGGCAGCGGGACCGAGCGCCGCGAGACCGGCGTCGAGCCGCTGAGCAGCGCAATCGGGGAGCGCGCCGACGATCGGCCCGGTCCGGACGGCCCGGAGCGGGCCGAGACGGGGCGCGGCGGGCGGTCCGAGACCGCGGCCCGCGGCCTCGTCGATCACAACTCGGTCACGGAGCGAAATCGCCGCGAGAGCACGCCCCGGCCCCGACGCGCGTCAGGAGCACCGCCGAGAGCGGGCGCGGCGCCTGCGTATCGTCCTCGCGGGCCGGGCGACACGCCCCGCCGTCCGACGAGGAGGTCCCGTGCACCGTCTGCAACTGGTCAGTGACCGCGTGGGTCGGTGGTTCCCGCTC
Source organism: Pseudonocardia nigra (assembly GCF_019396355.1). Taxonomy (GTDB): domain Bacteria; phylum Actinomycetota; class Actinomycetes; order Mycobacteriales; family Pseudonocardiaceae; genus Pseudonocardia; species Pseudonocardia nigra. Next base: position 13,129 of record NZ_JAHKRK010000160.1, on the reverse strand, counting down.
ATCGTGATCGTCGCAGGGGCGGTCGCGCTCGCCGCCCCGGGCGTGTTCCGCGGGTGGGCGCCCGCCATCCCGTGGCTCCTCGCGCTGATCATGCTCGGGATGGGGATGACGCTGCGGCCGGTCGACTTCGCCTACGTCGCCCGCCGCCCGGTCGCGTTCCTCATCGGGATCGCCTCCCAGTTCGTGATCATGCCGGTGATCGGCTGGCTGCTCGCGACGACGCTGCCGATGAGCCCCGAGCTCGCCGTCGGCGTGATCCTCGTGGCGTGCGCGCCCGGGGGCACCGCGTCCAACGTGATGGTGTACCTCGCCCGCGGCGACACGGCGCTGTCGGTGGCCATGACCTCGGTCTCCACGCTGCTGGCGCCGCTGGTCACGCCGCTTCTCGTACTGCTGCTGGCCGGCCGCTTCCTCCCGGTGCAGCCCGGGGCGCTGTTCGTGTCGATCCTGCAGGTCGTGCTCGTCCCGGTGCTGCTGGGCTTCCTGCTGCGGCGGTTCGCCGAGCCCCAGGTCGAGCGGGCCCTGCCCGCGCTGCCGCTGGTGTCGGTCGTCGGGATCACCGCGGTGGTGATGGCCGTGGTCGCAGGCAGCGCCACGGCGCTACTGACGTCCGGGCTGGTGATCGTCGTCGCCGTCGTCCTGCACAACGTGCTCGGCCTGGGCCTGGGCTATGTGGTCGCGCGGCTGTGCGGTCTCGACGAGTCGGCCCGGCGGGCCATCGGCATCGAGGTGGGCATGCAGAACTCGGGGCTCTCCGCGACGCTCGCCACCGCCCACTTCAACCCGATCGCCGCGCTCCCGGCCGCGGTCTTCTCGGTGTGGCACAACGTGAGCGGCTCGATCCTCGCCGGATACTGGGCCCGCCGCCCGGTCACGCGCGCCGCGGAGCGCAGGGACCTCACCCGCGACTGACGATTGCGGCGATCGCGTCGATCAGCCCGCCGGCGGATGCAGCTCGTTCCGCAGGGCGCTGTGCACCTCGTTGAGCATGTCGATGTGGTGGGCGAGCCAGATCATGAACTGTGTCTCGGCGTTGCGGACGTCCATCTGCAGTGCCCGGGACGCGCGGTCCAGCTTGTAGAGCATGGTGTTGCGGTGCAGTTGCAGCGCGCGGGCTGCGGCGTTCAGGTTCCCCGACTCGCGGATGTAGGCCAGCACGATCTGCTCGAGGTTGCCCGTCTGGCCGTCGCTGCGGCGCAGGGGCTCGAGCACGTCGGCGGCGAAGGCCGATCCGGCGTCGCTCGACGCGGCCTCCTGGATGGCGGCGAACACGCGGAGGTCGGTGTAGCCGCACACGGCCGGGGCCTGCACGCGCTGCGCCAATGCCACCGCGGTGCGGGCCTCCCGGTAGCTCGTGGCAACGCCGGCCGCCCCGGTCCCGGCCCGCCCGTAGGCGACGCGGACGCTGTCGCCCAGCCGGTCGCGCATGAGGCGGTGCAGCTGGCCCGCGAATACCGTGCACGTCTGGCGCTCCCCGACACCGTCGTCACGCGGGGTGCGCAGGTCCGACGGGAGCTGGCGCAGGACGACGATCATCCCGCCGATCTGCGCGGTGAGGGTCAGCAGGTCGGGGTCGGGCGCAGCGCCCGACGCGGCGCGCGCCGCAGCGGCCGTGCGCCGGGCATCGGGTCGCCGGTCGGGCATCAGCCCCTGCGCGGTGACCACGAACGCGGCGAACCGCCCCTCGAGGTCGAACTGGTAGTGCCGCGACCGGGCCGCGAGCTCGTGCTGGTCGGTGAAGCGCCCGTGCAGCAGGGCGTCGACGAAGTCGTCCCGGGCACTCTCCTCGGCGGCCCGGACCGAGCGCTGGCGCAGCATCTCGCTGCCCACGAGCGTGGCGCCCTGCTCGGCGATCACCCGGTGCTGGGCCAGATCGTGCTCGTCGGCAGGCCAGGTGTGCTCGAGGAGGACCACGATCCCGTACGGCTCCCCGGCGACCGTCACCGGAGCCGCGACCGCGTGGACCGTCGCGTCCCCGATTGTCAGCTCAACGAGCCGGGAGTGCTCGGGCGTGCCGCCGCCGGTGGCCGCGGATCGCTCGCGTTCCCGACGGTGCTGGGCGACGAGCTGGGTGACGACGGAATGCCCGACGTCGGTCGGGACGCTGCCGGCCGGCAGCCCGGCGTCCGCATGGGCGACGGTCTCCCCGCCCATACCGAGGACGTACACCGGGGTGCGCGCGAGGTGCGACATGGTGCGCGCCATCGCGACCAGGCCGGAGCCGTGCGCGAACACCTCACCGAGGATGCGGTGCACGCGCATGCTGTACTCGAGGACGTGGGCGCTCTGCGAGAGCACCTTCATCGCGATCAGGTGGCTCACCTGGCGGTAGTCCGCCTCGCGCCGGAGCAGCAACAGGGGCAGTGACGCGGCGTCGGCCCGCGGCGCCGCCGTGTCGAGGTCCACGGCCCCGCCCTCTTCGGCCGGCCAGATCAGGAGCGCTGCCGCACCGCGGCGGGTCAGGGAGTCGACGAGCTCGCGGATGCCGTCCCGGGTGGACAGCGCGGTGCTCGGCGCCTGGACGACGACACCGGCCAGGTCGGCGGCCGGCTCCCGGTTCGGGGCCCGCACCGGGCCGATCTCGGACAGCGGCAGGCACCAGGTCACCTCGCGGTGCAGCCCGGCCTCCCCGGCGACGAGGCTGCCCCGCAACAGCGGCTCGCCGAGCAGCATCTCCACCGTGACGGGGGTCTCGCCGGAGACGGCGTGCGAACGCTGCGTCACGGGCGAGTTCTGTGCCATGTGCCCATACCCTGCTGCCATTGTCGTGCAGATCGTACGGTGCCGACGCAGAGGCGTCCATGGTCGACTCATCCCGGGCCGGACTCTGCGGACGGCTCGCCGCCCGCGGCACCCCGTTCGTGGAACAGCGAGGCCGGTCGAGACACGTCCGCTCAGGTAGCCGAGGAGTCCCATGAGCCATGTGATCGGTGAGCCCACGGCCCAGGCGGCCACGCGCACCCCGGCCAGGTCGGTCGATCCGGCCTCGCCCGGGGAGACGGTCCACGAGTTCGTCCCCACGACGGTGGGGGAGGTCGAGTCCGCGCAGGCGCGGGCGTCCCGGGCCGCCCCACAGTGGGGTCGCACGACACCGGCGCATCGCGCCGGGATCCTCAACCGCGTCGCCGACGAGCTCGTGGCCCGCAAGGAGGAGCTGGCCCGGCTCATCACGCGGGAGGAGGGCAAGACACTCGCGGCCGCGACCGGGGAGGTCGGCAAGACCGTCGAGCAGTTCCGGTTCGCCGGCCAGCTCGCCTACCAGGTGGAAGGCAGCACGTATCCGCAGGAGACGCCCGGGACCTTCACCTACACCCTGCGGGCTCCGCTCGGGGTGATCGTGGCGATCACGCCATGGAACTTCCCGGTCTCGCTGGCCGCCCGCAAGATCGCCCCTGCGCTGGCCGCGGGCAACGTCGTGCTCTTCAAGCCGTCGCCCGTCACGGCGGGCACCGGTCAGATGCTCGCCGATGCCTGCCGTGCGGCCGGGGTTCCGGACGACGTGCTGCAGGTGGTCCAGGGCGACGACCGCGACGCCATGACGGCCCTGGTCGGGGCGCGCGAGGTCGCTGCGGTGACGTTCACCGGCTCCGACGCCGTCGGGGAGATCCTGCGGAGGACCAGCAACACGCGCGCGCGGCTGCAGTTCGAGCTCGGTGGCCACAACGCCGCCGTCGTCTGCGCGGACGCCAAGCTTGACGCGGCAGCACGCAAGGTGGCCGCCGGCGCCTTCGAGCTCAGCGGCCAGGCGTGCACGGCGACGGATCGCGTGCTCGTCGACCGCCGGGTGTTCGACCCGTTCGTCGACCTGCTGCGCGAGCAGGTCGAGGGCATGCGGGTGGGGCCCGGCCTCGACCCGTCGACCACCGTCGGGCCGGTCGCGACCGCGGCGCAGCACCGACGACTGACGGACCTCCTGACGTCCGCGAGCGGCGCGGGTCGCGTCGCGGCACAGTCCCGGCTGGACCCCTCGCTTGATCCCGACGGCTACTGGATCCCGCCGACCGTCCTGGTCGACGTCCCGCCCGACCACCCGCTCAACACGCGCGAGATCTTCGGGCCGCTGCTGTCGGTCGTCCCGGTCGACGACGTCGAGGACGCCCTCGCCGTGGTCAACGCCTCCGGCCACGGGCTCGTCACCGCCGTCCACACCGCCGACGCCCGCAAGGCGCACCGGTTCGCGCAGCTCGCGACGTGCGGCATCGTCAAGGTGAACGAGCGGACCACGGGCAACGGCGTGGCGCCGCCCTTCGGCGGGTGGAAGGCCTCGAGCTCCGGCGCGTTCCCCGAAGGCGGCCGCGGCGCGCTGGATTTCGTCACCGACACCAAGACGGTGTACTTCGGGTACGAGGACGCCTGACGCCGTCCGGTTCCGCCATGGGCCGAGCGCTGCGGCGCGGCGGCGCGGACTGGGCCAGGTGCACACCGCTGCACCTGCGCACCCTCCCCATCTCCGACGTCGTCCGCCGCGCCACGGATATGATCTGCGTCACGTTGCACATTCCTGCCGTCGGCGATTGTGCACCCGGGGCGTAGCGCGACCCTCCACCGATCGACGACCGTTCCCGCCCATCATCGGAAAACACGGCGCCCAGATCACGGCGTTGGCGTCGAATCGGAGGCCTGCTTCATGGATCTCACGGCCGCCCACTGGGTCTACCTCGCCGGGGTCGTCGTCATCATCGCGGTGATGATCCTGCGCAAGAACGTCGTCGTCCCTGCCGTGGCGATGACGTTCATCACCGCACTGGTCTACACCGGCAGCCTGCCGGTCGGACTCACCTCGGTCTTCAACGCCAGCCTCACCGCCGCGTCGGAGCTCTTCAGCATCTTCCTGATCATCGCTCTCATCACGGCGCTGCTGGGCTCGCTGCGCGCGCTCGAGGCCGACAAACGGATGATCCTTCCGTTCCGGAAGGTGATGCGGAACGGTTCGACGGCCTTCATCGTGCTGTTCGTGGTCACCTACCTCATCAGCCTGTTCTTCTGGCCGACACCCGCGGTGCCACTCATCGGCGCGATCCTGCTGCCGGCCGCGATCCGCGCGGGCCTTCCGGCGATGGGCGCGGCAATGGCGATCGCGATCGCCGGCCAGGGAATGGCGCTGTCGAGCGACTACATCATCCAGGTGGCGCCCGGGCTTTCGGCCACGGCGGCAGGGGTCCCCACCGCAGCGGTCGCTGATCGGGCGATGGTGCTGTCGCTCGTCACCGGCGGCGTCGCCGTCGTCGTCGCATTCCTGCAGATCCGCCGCCGCTTCAGAGCGCCATCGGAGGCCAACCTCGTCGAGTGGGAGGACACGGCCGACACGGGAAGCCTGCTCGTACCGCGCAAGGACCGCGAGGTTCCAGCCGAGCCGGTTGCCGCGCAGGCGGGCGGGGGCGAGCGAACCGACGCGGGAGTCGCATCCGGCACGCCCGCGACGCGCACCGGCGGCGGTGTGGGAGCCGACGGCGCCGACACCGAGGAGGGCGTGCGCGCCTCCGGGAGGACGGGGGCGCCCGCGTTGCCGCGGGTGCCGGCCGGTGAGACCCTGCTGCAGGAGGGCCATGCGGTGAAGCGCTCGAAGGCGTTCGCCGTGATCGTGCCCGTGGTGTTCGCCGCGATGGTGGGGTACATGCTGCTGGGCAAGTTCACCGGCCTCGTGCCCGAGACGTCCGGTGGCGAGGCCGCCGGTCTGGTCGGCGGCATCGCGGCGCTGCTGCTGCTCGCCGCCGCGATCACGCTGGACGGCCGCAACAGCCTCGAGACCTGCGCCACGCACGTCGTGGACGGTCTGGTGTTCGCGTTCAAGGCCATGGGCGTCGTCATCCCGATCGCCGGGTTCTTCTTCATCGGCAACTCGGACTTCGCCGGTGAGATCATGTCGCTCGGCGAGGACGCCGCGGCCCCGGGCTTCCTGTTCGACCTCGTCGCGCAGGCGCAGGGCGCTATCCCGAACACGCCGATCGTCGTGGGGATCGGCATGCTGCTCGTCGGGATGGCCACCGGGCTCGACGGCTCCGGGTTCTCCGGGCTGCCCCTCACCGGGTCGCTGTCCGGCGCGCTCGGCCCGGCCGCCGCCATGGACCCCGCGACCCTCGCGGCCATCGGGCAGATGGGCGCCGTCTGGGCCGGCGGCGGCACCCTGATCGCCTGGTCGTCACTGCTCGCCGTCGCCGGCTTCGCCCGCGTTCCGGCGATCGAACTGGCGCGCAAGCTGTTCGTGCCGGTCGTGGCGGGCCTGCTCGTGTCGACGATCGTCGGCGTCCTCGTGTTCTGACCCGTCCACCTCGCACTCGGGGGCACTCTGCACACGAATCTCTGGAGTTCATGTGCAGAGTGACCCTAAGCATTCGGCGACTTCCGCCGTAACGTGGTGCCACACAGGGCCCCGAATGATCCTCAGGAAAGAGGCGACCCATGACCGAAACGCTGGCCCGTGACGCCCGGCTGCTGCCCAAGGACGAGTTCCGTGCGGCCCTCGAGGAGGCCATCAAGGGCAGGGAGGCCAAGAACGCCTCCTTCAGCAAGGCCTGGGCCGAGGGCAAGCTCTCGCGCGAGCATTTCGCCCGGTGGGCCGAGAACCACTACCACTACGTCGGCCCGTTCGCGGACTACCTGTCCTACATCTACGCGAACACCCCCGACTCGAACACGTTCGCCAAGGACTTCACCCTCCAGAACATGTACGAGGAGGAACTGGCCGACATCCGGCACACCGACCTTCTCATCAAGTTCGGCGAGGCGTGCGGGACGACCCGCGAGCGCATCGAGGACCCGATGAACATGAACGCGGTGACGCGCGGTCTCCAGGCCTGGTGCTACGCCACCGCGATGCGTGAGCACTACGTCGTCGCCACCGCGGCCCTGGTCGTCGGTCTCGAGTCGCAGGTGCCGAGCATCTACAAGAAGCAGATCGTGCCGCTGCGCGAGAAGTACGGGTTCACCGAGGACGAGATCGAGTTCTTCGACCTGCACATCACCTCGGACGTCGTGCACGGCGAGCGCGGCTACCAGATCGTCCTGGACGGCGCCGACACGCCCGGGTTGCAGCAGCGCTGTCTGCAGTTCGTCCGCTGGGGCGCCGAGATGCGTTTCTCCTACACGAAGGCGCTGTACGACTACTACGTCGCGCCGGACCTGGGGGACACCGACGGCAACACCGACGACGACGAGTCGCGGGAGCTCGGCGGGGTCTAGGGATCTCGCGACGGCGGGACCGGGGTGGACCCTCCCGCCGTCGCCGTCCCGCCCTCGACGGATCGTCTGCGGAGAACCGGATGTCTGACTGGATCAAGGTCGCCGAGCTCAAGGATCTGACGCGGCGACGAAAGACCGTCGTCACCGTCGAGGGCCAGGAGATCGCCCTCTTCCTCGTCGGGGAGAAGGTCTACGCGCTGCAGAACATCTGCATCCACCAGGAACGGATGCTCGCGAAGGGCACGCTGTTCAACGGCAAGGTGATCTGCCCCGGGCACCAGTGGGCCTTCGACCTCGAGACCGGGTGGGAGACCGACCAGGACCGGTGCCAGCCGACCTACGCCGCCAAGGTGGAGGACAACGCGGTCCACATCATCGCCGAGCCGCGCGTGCTCGTCGATGCCCCCGATTGACCCGACGGGAGAGCCTCATGGCGGACACGATCGTGACGATCGGGGCGGGCCAGGCCGCGGCCGTGACCGCACGGACCCTGCGGCGCCGCAAGCACGACGGGCCCATCATCCTCATCGGCGACGAGAAGCACGCGCCCTACCAGCGCCCGCCGCTGTCGAAGGAGTACCTGGCCGGCCAGCAGGAGCAGGCCGACGCCGCCCTCCTCGACGAGCAGTGGTGCGCCGACAACGGGGTCGAGCTGAGGCTCGGCACCCGGGTCGACCGGATCGACGCCGCCGGACGCTGTGTCGAGCTGGAGGACGGGGGCCGCGTGCCCGCCGACGCCGTCGTGATCGCCACCGGGTGCCGTGCCCGGCGGATCCCCGGCGTCGAGGGTGATCGGGTGGTCTACCTGCGGACCCTGGACGATGCGGAGCGGCTGCGCGGCCACCTGCGTCCAGGAGCGCGGGTGATCACCGTCGGAGCAGGGTTCATCGGCTGCGAGGTCGCCTCGGTGGCGCGCGGCGCCGGGGCCGAGGTCACCATGCTCGAGATGATGGACGTGCCGCTCGAGCGTGTCCTCGGCCGGGAGATGGGCTCGGTGTGCACCCGGATCCAGCGCGACCACGGGGTCGACCTGCGCACCGGCGAAGCGGTTGACTCAGTGACGGAGACCGGGGGCGGGGTGGTCGTCCGCACCCGGCGCGGCACGGTGGTCGAGGGCGACGTGGTCGTCGTCGGAATCGGCACCGTTCCGAACACCGACGTCGCGCAGCGGTCGGGCATCGAGGTCGACGGTGGGGTGCTCGTCGACGAGTACTGCCGCACCAACGTGGAGAATGTGCTGGCCGCCGGGGACGTGACCAACCACTGGCATCCGCTCTTCGGCAGGCGCCTGCGTGTCGAGCACTTCGACAACGCCAACAAGCAGGCGATGGCGGCCGCGAAGAACCTGCTGGGGCGGCCCACCGTCTTCGACGATCCGCACTGGTTCTGGTCCGACCAGTACGAGTACAACCTCCAGCACGCCGGCGACGCCGAGCGGTGGGACGACGTCGTCATCCGCGGCTCCGTTAACGACCTCGACTTCATCGCCTTCTACCTGAACGACGGTGTCGTGCAGGCCGCCTTCACCGTCGACCGTGGGGGCGAGATGTTCATGGCGAAGGAGATGATCGCCGCGCAGGCCAGACCCGACGTGGCCAAGCTGCGCGACGAGGATCTCGACCTCGCCGAGCTGATGGCGACCTGATCGCCTGCCCCCGAGAGCCCCGAGAGAAGGAGTTCGGCATGGAGTACTACCGGCTTGCCCGCTCGGGGCAGGTGCCCGACGGGGTCGTCCGTCGGTTCTTCGTCCAGGACGACGTCGAGGTGGCCGTCTCTCGGTGGGAGGGCGAGGTCTACGTCACGACGAACTACTGCACACATCTGGACTGCCTGCTCTCCAGCGGCAAGGTGATCGACGACGGGCTGCTGTGCTCGTGCCACAACAGCGTCTTCGACCTCGAGACGGGGGAACCGATCACCCCGCCGGCCACCAAGCCGATCCGCGTCTATCCCTCCAAGGAGGAGAACGGCGAGATCTTCGTCGGGCTCGAGCCCGACGACCTGGCACGGGAGCGCCCGATGCGCCGCAAGACGTTCGAGGCGAAGCACCAGGGCAGTTAGGGCCGTCATGGACCTCGGGCTCGAGGGCGCGCGGGCGCTGGTCCTGGGCTCGTCGTCCGGACTTGGGCGCGCGGTCGCCGCAGCGCTCGTCGCCGAGTCGGCGCACGTGCTCGTGGCCGGCCGGGACGCCGACCGGGCCGAGGCCGCCGCGGCGGACGTCGGCGCCCGCCTCGCCCTGGCCGGTGACCTGTCGGTGCCGGGGGAAGGGCGGCGGCTGGTCGACGAAGCGGTCACCGGTCTCGGCGGGTTGGACGTCTGCGTGGTCAACACCCCGGGAGGGCGGCCCGGCGGGATCCTGGATACGGACGGGGCGGACGAGGCCGCCTACCAGGCCATGTTGCGCCCGGCCTTGGAGGTGGCCCGCGCGGCCGCGCCGCATCTGGGCCGGTCGCGTCCGGGCCGCCTGCTGTTCCTCACCGCGCGCAGCGTCGTCGAGGCCACCCGGGAGCTGGCGCTCTCGGGGGTGATGCGCAGCGGCGTCGCCGCGGCGGCGCGCTCGCTCGCCCTGGAGCTGGCGCCGCGCACGCTGGTCAACGTCGTCGTCACCGGACAGTTCGACACCCCGGCCCTGTCCCGGTTCGAGCAGGCGCGGGCCGCGAGTGAGGGCCGCTCCCCCGACGAGGTGCGCCGTGAGCACGTGAGCGGCATCCCGCTCGCGCGCCTGGGCACGGCCGAGGAGTTCGCGCACGTCGTCGTGTTCCTCTGTTCCGCGCGGGCGTCGTTCGTGACCGGGTCCGTGGTCCGGGTCGACGGCGGCGCCGTCCGCGGTTTCTGATCACTTGCTCCCGGAACGGAGTGCGCATGCCGTCTGATCTCCCCCCGCCGCCTCGCCCGCAGGGCGACTACGTGCCCGCCGTGCTCGCCTGCGGGTACGTCCACAGCGCGGGGATGACGCCGCGGCGGGACGGGGTGCTGCAGGTGCGCGGCACGGTCGGGGCCGACCTGGACGTGGCCGACGCCGCCGGCGCCGCGGGCCTCGCCGCCGCCAACGCGCTCTCGGCCGTCGCGGCCGCCGCCGGCGGGCTCGACCGGCTCGCCCGCCTGGTCCGGATGACGGTGTACGTCGCGTGCGCGCCGGGGTTCACCGACCTGTCCGCCGTGGCCGACGGTGCCTCGGCGCTGCTGGCCCACCACGTCGGCACCGGCGCCCTGCCCGCCCGGTCCGCGATCGGCGTCCACGCCCTGCCCGGCGGGGCACCGGTGGAGGTGGAGCTCACCGCGGCCGTGCGGGAGGACGAGGTATGGCGGAGGCGGTGAGCGCGCCCCGGACCGACCCGCGGCTCGGGCGCGTCGCGGCCGCGCTCGTCGTCGGGACGTTCGCCAGCACGATCGCGAACACGCTCGTGAACGTCCCGCTCGCGACGATCATGGCGGACCTGCGGGCGCCGCTGGCCGCCGGCGCGCTGGTGGTGATCGCGTTCAACGCGCTGTGCGCGCTGATGCTGCCGGTGGCGGGGTGGCTCGGCGACCGGTACGGGCATCGCCGGATCTTCCTGGTCGCGATGGCCGGGGTCGCCGTCGGGGCGGCCGGGGCGGCCCTGGCGCCGAACCTCGCCGTGCTCGTGGCCTTCCGGGCCGTGCAGGGCACCGCGGGCGCCCTGGTCCTGCCCACCGTGCTCGCGCTGCTCACCAGCAGTGCCGGGGCGGCGCGCCGCGGCCGGGCCGTGTCCTGGTGGGCGGCGGCGAACGGGGCGGGGCAGGCGGCGGGCCCGACGGCGGGCGGGCTGCTCGCCGACGCCCTCGGCTGGCGGTCGGTGTTCGCGGTGGTCATCCCGTTCGCGGTGTTCGCGTTCCTCGGCGCGCTGCGCTGGGTGCCGCACCAGCCCGGGCGGGCGGCCCGGCTGGAGTGGCGGGGCGTCGCGGCGCTGACCACCGGCACGGGCCTGCTACTCGTCGCCGCGTCGGTCGTTCCCGCGCTCGGGCCGGGCTCGCCGCTGGTGTGGCTCGGCGCGCCCGCCGGGCTCGTCGCGCTGGCCGTCTTCGTGGCGGTGGAGCGCCGCGCTGCTGCGCCGTTCGTGCCGCCGTCGATGCTGCGCGAGCCGCGGTTCGTGCGCTCGGCCGTGGCGGCGATGTGCCAGATGTTCTGCCTCACCGCGACCCTGGTGACCGTCCCCCTGCACCTGGAGGCCCGCTTCGGAACGTCCGCGGCGGTGGCGGGGCTCGTCGTCCTCGCGCTCCCGCTGGCGATGACGCTGCTGGCCCCGCTCGCCGGGCTCGTCACGGAACGGTGGAGTCCGCGGCGGGCCCTCCGGTGCGGGCTCGCCGCCCTCGGGCTCGCCGAGCTCGCACTGGCGGCGCTGCTGCTCACCGGGGTGCGTGTCCCGCTCGTGGCGGTGTTGGCGGCCATCGGCGCGGGGATCGCGTTCACCCAGACCCCGGCGACGGTGGGTGCCGCGGCCACTGCGCAGGCCGCGTTGGGTGCCGGGCTCGGGTTGTTCAACATGATGCGCTTCGTGGGCGCCGCGCTGGGCGGCGCGGTCGTGGCGCTGGTGCTCGACCGCGCGACCGGTGGCGTGGGCCCGGCGCTCGTCTGCGGGATCTGCGCGGCCGCCGCGCTGGGTGCCCTCCTGGTGACCTTCGCGGGCAGGAACCCGACCGCGACCTGAGCGCCCTCCGCGGCCGGTGGCGGTGGTCGTCGCCGGTGGTGCGATCGCGACAGCCGAATCGCCCGTGGACCGCAGGCGGTCATCACGGGCTGAGGGTCGCGCCGGGGGTCAGCGGGCGAGCGCCCCGGCGACGTGCGTTTCGAAGGCCGCCAGCGCCGCGGCACCGACCGCCTTGTCCTGCTCGCCGTTACCCCCGCTCACGCCGATCGCCCCGATGACCTGGCCCTCGTACACGATCGGGAAGCCGCCGACGAACACGGCGAACCTCCCGGGGTGCATGTGCTGGATGCCGAAGGCCTCGTTGCCCGGAAGTGCCGGCCCGCCCGGCGGCTCGTTGAACAGGTGGGTGGCGCGCTGGTGCCCGGCCGCGGTGAAGGCCTTCGCGATCGCGATCTCGACGCCGGTGAGGCGGGCCCCGGTCATCCGGTGCAGCGCGATCGGGTGTGCGCCGTCGTCGGCGATGCAGATCGTCTGGCGCACCCCGATCCGGGTGGCCTCCTCCTCAGCGGCGCGCAGCAACACGAGGGCGTCCTCGAGGGTCAGGCGGTGGATGGTCTGCATCGGGCATCTCCGTGGGTCGCGTGGACGATGATCCGATTCTGGCGGCGGGCCACCCGGATGGCACCGGACGAACTGCACCGACGACGGCCCCGGATGTGGGCAGATGGCACACGCCGCGGGACGCCCGCCCCGGCCCAGCGGCGCAGGCATGCGCGATCACGGGCAGAAGGCCGCCGACGGAGATCGACCCGCGACCCTCGGCCCGTGATCGCCCGCACCCCGGGCCGGCCCTCGCCGCTCGCCGGCACTCGGCACGGCGGCGGACCCGGCGACGTGGCTCTCAGCGCGGGATGCGGCGGGCGCAGTCGCGGACCAGCTCGGCGAACTCCGCCGGGTGGCTCAGGTGCGGGGCGTGCCCGGCCCCGCGCACCACGTGCCGGCGGGCCCGCGGCAGCGCGGCACCGATCAGCTCGGCGACCGGCGGGTAGGTCGGCAGGCCGCTGTCGCCGTTGCTCACCACGAGGTCGTGCGGGTAGCCGGCGAGGAGCTCCGGGCGCACGGCCAGGCGTTCCGGGTCGCGGCTCTGGTCGAGCCAGGTGTCGGCGTGCGCGACGCAGGTGGCCCGGATCGCCGGCGTGAACAGCGTGTCCCAGGTGCCGGGGCCGAACGCGGCGTGGTCGACGAAGTGGCGCACGCCGTCGGCGACCGCGCCCGCCGTGATGAGCTCCGCGGCCCGGCGCAGGTGCCCGGCCGCCTCCTCGGCGAGCGGCCGGGTCGGCGGG
>NZ_JAHKRK010000016.1 GCF_019396355.1 Pseudonocardia nigra | reverse complement strand
GCCGAGGTGCACGACCGCGTCGTCACCGCGATCGCCCGTCGCGGCGGCGGCGCGGCCGACGACGCGCGGCTCGCCCATCACGCGGCCTGCGCCGCCGGTGTTCCCGGTGGACGGCGACGGGCGTTCGAGCTCGCCTGCCGGGCCGCCCGCACCGCCACCTCCCGCCTGGCCGACGAGGAGGCCGCCGACTGGTTCGGCCGGGCGCTGGACCTGGCCCCACCGGACGACGACGGCATCGCCGACCTCCTGCTCGACCTGGGCCGCTGTGCGGGACGGGCCCGCCGGGTCGCGGACGCCCGGGCGGCCCACGAGCGGGCGTGGACGCTGGCGGCCGGACAGGGCCGCACCGACCGGCTCGTCGCCGCGGCGCTCGGCCTGGGCGAGGTGGTGGTGTCGGCCGGGCGGGTCGACGCCGGCCTGGTCCGGATGCTCGAACGCACCCTCTCCCGGCTAGGCCCGGACGAAGAGGTCCACCGGGTCCGGGTGGCCGCCCGGCTGGCCACGGAGCTGTACTGGGGCGCCGAGCTGCCGCGGGCCCGCGCGCTGGCCCACGACACCGTCCGCGCCGCCCGCGCCACGGGTGACGACCGCGCGCTCGCGTCGGCGCTGGCCGCGGCACAGTTCGTCCTGCGGGGCCCCGACGCGCTCGAGGAACGGGTGCGCCTGGGCCGCGAGCTGACCGCGATCGCGGTGCGCACCGGCGACGAGGATTCCGAGCTCGCAGCGCGCCGCCTGCTCGTCCCCGATCTGCTGCAGACCGACCCGGTGCACGCCGACGCCGAGCAGAGCGCGCTGACCGGCCTCGCCACCGCCGGCAGGCGGCCGCTCGCCCAGTGGTACGTGCTCGTCTTCCGGGCCCTGCGCGCCACGATGGCCGGTGCCCCCGACGCGGCCGCGCTCGTCGACCGCGCCCACGCACTCGGGCGCCGCATCCACGCCCAGCCGGCGTCGATCTACGCGTGCGGGCAGCGCTTCGCCCTGCGCGACCGGCTGGACCGCGCCGCCGTCGAGGCCGACCTGCGCCGGCACGCGGCCCGCTACCCGGTGCTCAGCGTCTTCCGGTGCCAGCTCGCCGTGCTCCTGGCCGAGACCGGCCGCGCCGAGGAGGCCGGTGCGCTGCTGGACGAGCTGACGTCCGACGACTGCGCCGCGCTCCCGCGCGACTCGCTGTGGCTGGCGAACGTCGGCCTGCTCGCCGAGGTCGCGGCCGCCCTCGACCACGCCGGCCACGCCGAGCAGGTGCACGCCCACCTCACGCCGTACGGCGGCCGGATCGCCGTGCAGGGCGTCCCGATCTGGGGCGGCGCCGTGGACCGCCACCTCGCGCTGACCGCCACCACGCTGCGCCGCTGGGACGAGGCGGAGACCCGGTTCCGGTCGGCGCTGCGGCTGCACGCGCGCTGGGGAGCCACACCCTTCGTCGCGCGGACGCTCGGCGAGCACGCCGAGATGCTGCGCCGCCGCGGCGGCCCCGGGGACCGGCGACGGGCGGCCGGGCTCACCGCGCAGGCCGGCTCCCTCCGGCCCGGCGCCGGGCTGCCCACCGCGCCGGCGGGCGGCCTCACCGCGCGCGAGTCCGAGGTCCTCGCGCTGCTGGCGGACGGCGCGAGCAACAAGGAGATCGGCCGCCGGCTGCGGCTGAGCGTGCACACGGTGGAGCGCCACGTCGCCAACCTGTACCTCAAGATCGGTGCACGGAACCGGGCCGACGCCACCGCGTACGCCCTCCGCGGCGACGCGCGACGGGGGAACTGACCACATCGCACTACATGGTTCCCGCGATGTGCCGGACCGGGGCCCGGGCGCAGCATCGGCGTCCGAGCCCGAGGAGGAACCGTGCCCGACAATCCAGGCAACACCGTCAACCCAGGCAACGCCGTCACCGTCCGCCGCGCCTACGACGCCTTCGCCCGCGGCGACATCCCCGCCGTGCTCGCCGCCATGGACCCGGGCATCGTCTGGTACAGCCCGGAGGAGCTGCCTTTCGGCGGGCGGTTCGAGGGACCCGAGGAGGTCGTCGGGTTCTTCCGCTCGCTGGGTGAGACGTTCGACGCGCTCGAGGTCGTCCCCGACCGCATCCTCGACGCCGGCCCGGACCACGTCGTCGTCGAGGGCCGGGACGTCGTGACCCTCGGCGGGGAGCGGCTGGAGATCGGCTTCCTGCACCTGGTGACGCTGCACGCCGGGCGCATCACCGCCTTCCGTGAGTACGCCGACACCGGCAAGCTGCTGCGCCACCTCGACGCCGCCACCGCCGCGGGCTGATCGCCGTGGCCACGCACGAGATCCGCCTGGACACCGCGAAGCCGCTGGCCACGCAGCCCGACCGCGGGCACAACAGGCGGCACCCCGACATCGCCCCGGTGCTGCGCGTGCGGCCCGGCGACGAGGTCGTCATCGACACGCTCGACGCCGCCGACGCTCAGCTCACCCCCGATGCGGGCGTCGCGCAGCTCGGCGGGGTCAATCTCAACCGCGTGCACCCGCTCACCGGGCCGATCGCCGTCGACGGCGCCGAGCCGGGCGACGCGCTCGTGGTGGAGCTGCTGGAGTGCGCGCCCGCGGCGTGGGGCTACACCGTGCAGATCCCGGGGTTCGGGTTCCTCCGCGACGAGTTCCCCGAGCCGTTCCTCGTGCGGTGGCGGTTCACCGGCGGCCGCGCGGTGTCCGAGGAGCTGCCCGGCGTCGCGATCCCGGCCGCCCCGTTCCTCGGCACCGTCGGCGTCGCGCCGTCGGCCGATCTGCTCACCGAGATCACCCGCCGTGAGGAGGCGCTCCTCGCCGCGGGCGGGATGGTGCTGCCGCCCGAGCCGGGCGACGCGCTGCCGTCCGACCCCGCGGTGGCCCGGCACGGCCTCCGGACGATGCCGCCGCGGGAGAACGCGGGCAACATCGACATCCCGCAGGCCGGGGTCGGCACCCGGCTGGTCCTGCCGGTCCTGCTCCCCGGCGCCTCGTTCTCCGCAGGGGACGGCCACTTCGCGCAGGGCGAGGGCGAGGCCTGCGGCACCGCCATCGAGATGGCGGGGACCTGGCGGCTGCGCTTCGACCTGCGCAAGGGTGGAGCGGCCGCGTCGGGGCAGCGCAGGCTGCGGCTCGAACGCGACGCCGCGGGCCCGCCCCCGGCGGAGGCGGGCGCCTTCGTCGCGACGACCGGCATCTCGGTGGACACGGCGGGGACCAACCACGGTGAGGACATCACCGTCGCGGCCCGGGACGCGCTCCGGGAGATGATCGAGCTCCTGGTCCGCGAGCGCGGGTTCGGCCGGCAGCAGGCGTACGCCCTGTGCAGCGTGGCGGTGCAGCTGCGGATCAGCGCGCTGCCCGACGTGCCGAACATGTCGGTGACCGCACTGCTCCCGCTCGGGATCTTCGACGCCACGTGACCGATGCCGCCTGATCGGGGAGGGGCCGCCGCACACACCTCCGCGGGAGGTGTGTGCGGCGGAGCCGGCGGTGGCTCCGGTGGCTCCGGTGGCTCCTCAGTGCGCCGCGTCGTCCCAGCTGCGCCCGTACCCGACCGACACCTCCAACGGCACGCTGAGCTCCGCCGCCGCGCCCATCTCGCGCCGCACGAGGGTCTCCAGGGCCTCGCGCTCGCCCTCGGCGACCTCGAGCACGAGCTCGTCGTGCACCTGCAGCAGCATCCGGCTGCGCAGGCCCTCGGTGACGAGCGCGCGGTGCACCCCGAGCATCGCGACCTTGATGATGTCGGCGGCGCTGCCCTGGATGGGCGCGTTGAGCGCCATCCGCTCGGCCATCTCGCGGCGCTGCCGGTTGTCGCTGGTGAGGTCGGGCAGGTAGCGGCGGCGCCCCATGATCGTGGCGGTATAGCCGTCCTTGCGCGCGACGTCGACGACGCTGCGCAGGTAGTCGCGCACGCCGCCGAAGCCCTTGAAGTACTCGTCCATCAGGCCGCGGGCCTCCTCCGTGGAGATCCGCAGCTGCCCCGCCAGCCCGAACGCGGACAGCCCGTAGGCGAGCCCGTAGTTCATCGCCTTGATCTTGGCGCGCTGCTCGGGCGACACCTCCGTGGGGTCGCAGCCGAACACCCGGGCGGCGGTCTCGGCGTGGAAGTCGTGCCGGGAGCGGAACGCCTCGATGAGCGCGGTGTCCTCCGACAGGTGCGCCATGATCCGCATCTCGATCTGGCTGTAGTCGGCGGTCATGAGCTCGCTGTAGCCCGGGCCCACCACGAACGTCTCGCGGATCCGCCGGCCGGCCGCCGTGCGGATCGGCACGTTCTGCAGGTTCGGCTCGGTGGACGAGAGCCTGCCGGTGGCCGCGATCGTCTGGCTGTAGGTGGTGTGGATGCGACCGTCGTCGGCGACCGACTTGAGCAGGCCCTCGACGGTGATCTTCAGCCGGGTGGCGTCGCGGTGCAGCAGCAGGTGGGACAGGAACTCGTGGCCGGTCTGCTCGAAGAGGGTCTGCAGCGCGTCGGCGTCGGTGGTGTAGCCGGTCTTGGTGCGCTTGGTCTTGGGCATCTGGAGCTCGTCGAACAGCACCACCTGCAGCTGCTTCGGCGACCCGAGGTTGGTCTCCTTGCCGATCACCGCGTAGCAGTCCTGCGCGGCCTGCCGCACCTGGGCGGCGAACTCGGCCTCCAGCCCGGAGAGCGCCTCGCCGTCGATCGCGATGCCGGCCGCCTCCAGGTCGGCCAGCACGAACTCGAGCGGCAGCTCCAGCCCGGCCAGCAGCTCCGTGCCGCCGCGCTCGGCCAGCTCGGCGTCGAGCGCGTCGGCCAGCTCGGCGACGGCCGATGCGGCGATCATGTGCGTCTGCGCGCGGGCGGCGTCGGCCTCGTCCTCACCGCTGGGAGCGTCAGCGGAGAGCGCATCAGCACGGCCGAGCAGCGACAGCTGGCCGTCCTCGGCCTCGCCCTCGGCGCGCAGCTCGCGGCGGAGGTAGCGCAGCGCGAGGTCGGCCAGGTCGAAGCTGCGCTGGCCGGGGCGGGCCAGGTAGGCGGCGAGCGCGGTGTCGCTGGTGAGCCCGGCCAACGTCCAGCCGCGCCCGCGCAGGGCGTGCAGCGCCGACTTCGCGTCGTGCGCCGCCTTCGGAACGGACGGGTCGGCGAGCCACTCGCCCAGCGCGGCCTCGTCGTCGGGGGTGAGCGTGGTGACGTCGAGGTAGCCCGCCTCGGGGACGCCCGCGGCCGCGGGCGGCTTGGAGGCGAGGCCGGCGCGCGCCTCCAGGCTGGGCTCGCCGGTGGCCAGCCCCAGCCCGGCCAGGTCGCCGGACGTGGCACCGCCGGTGATCCCGTGGAACGCGAGCCCGACGCGGCGGCCGTCGCGCGCGTGCTCCGCCAGCCAGGCCCGCACCCCGCCGGGGGCGATGGCGCCGCCCTGGACCTCGATGCCGCCCTCCGCCTCCGGTTCGGCGCTCTGCAGCGTGGCGAACAGGCGCTCGCGCAGCACCCGGAACTCCAGCTCGTCGAACAGCCGGTGCACGGCGTCGCGGTCCCACGGCCGGACCTCGAGGTCGGCGGGCCGCGCGTCGAGCGGGACGTCCCGGATCAGCTCGGTGAGCTGGCGGTTGAGCAGCACGTTGGCGAGGTTGGCGCGCAGCGCGTCGCCCGCCTTGCCCTTGACCTCGTCGACCCGGTCGGTGAGCGCGGCCAGCGACCCGAACTCCCGCACCCACTTCGCCGCGGTCTTCTCCCCGACCCCGGGGATGCTCGGCAGGTTGTCGCTGGGGTCGCCGCGCAGGGCCGCGTAGTCGGGGTACTGCGCGGGCGTGAGCCCGTAGCGGTTCATCACCTCGGCCGGGTCGATGCGCCCGAGGTCGGACACCCCCCGCTTCGGGTACAGCACCATGACGTCGTCGCTGACCAGCTGGAACGCGTCGCGGTCGCCCGTGGTGATCAGCACCTGGAAACCGTCGGCCTCCGCCTGCGTGGCGAGGGTGGCGATCAGGTCGTCGGCCTCGTAGCCCTCGACGCCGAACTCCGGGATGTTGAGCGCCCGCAGGACCTCCTTGATGAGGTCGACCTGGCCGCGGAAGTCGTCGGGCGTGGTGGTGCGGTTGGCCTTGTACTCCGCGTAGCGCTCCGACCGGAACGTGGTGCGCGAGACGTCGAAGCACACCGCCAGGTGCGTGGGCTGCTCGTCGCGGAGCAGGTTGATCAGCATCGAGGTGAAGCCGTAGACGGCGTTGGTGGTCTGCCCCGTGCCCGTGCGGAAGTTCTCCGCGGGCAGCGCGAAGAACGCGCGGTAGGCCAGCGAATGGCCGTCGAGCAGCAGCAGACGCCTCCCGGTGGACGGCGGCGGCGCTGCCTGCTCGGTGCCGGACTTCCTGGACGCGGTGGTCGCGGGGCTCACGGGTGGCGAGTGTAGGACCGGGGCCCGACAGTTCCGCCGGGCCTCACGTCCCTCCCGGATCCGGCCCGCGCCCAGGCACCCGTCGAGGGGACCCGGGGCGACCGGGCCGGACCGTTCACGCATCTGCGGCGTCAGGCGGGCGGCGTGTCCCGCGGCGCCGGGGAGGGCTTCGCCAAGCTCGGGGTGACGCCGTTGGCGCCCGTGGGCTCGACCGGCTTCTCCCCCATCGCCCCGAGGAGGGTGCGGGCGAGCCCGAGCCCGGTGCCGCCCATCGCGAGGGCCTTCGTGAGCAGGTCGGCCACGCCGTCGGCGCCGTTGAGCACCACCATGTGCTCGACATTGCCCAGGGCCCCCGCCCCGGCCTTGACGATCTCCGGCCAGTTCTCGGCGAGCTGCTGGGCGATGACCGCCTCCTGGTTCTCGGCCAGCGCGTCGGACCGGGCCTGCATCGCCTGCGCGTCGGCGAGGCCCTTGGCCTTGGCCGCCTCGGCCTCGGCGAGACCGCGGGCGCGGGCGGCGTCGGCGTCGGCCTCACCGGTGAGCCGGGTGGCGGTGGCCTGGGCCTCGCCGCGCGCCTTGGTGGCCTCCGCCTCCGCCTGCGCCGCGGTCTTGACGCGGGTGGCGTCGGCGCCCGCGGACAGCTCCGTCTCCCGGGCGTGGGCCTGCGCACGGGCGATCTGGGCGTCGCGCTCGGCGTCGGCGAGGGTGCGCAGCTCGTAGGCCTTCGCGTCGGCGGGCTTGCGCACCTGCGACTGCAGCCGCTGCTCGGCGAGGTCGGCCTCCAGTTGCGCCGCGCGGGTCTCCTGGACGACGACCTCCTGCCGGGCCGTGGCCTCCGACAGCGGCCCCGCCTGGGTGGCCTTCGCCGACGCCTCGTCCATCTCGGCCTGGTAGCCGGCCTGCTGGATGCGACTGGCCCGGATCGCCGCCGCCTTCTTCGCCTCGGCGATCTGCTCGGCCTCCGTGGCCTCCTGGTCGCGCTGCGCCTCCGCGATGCGAGCGGAGGCGGCGATCGCCGCGGCGTGCGGCTTGCCGAGGTTGACGATGTAGCCCGAGGAGTCGTCGATCTCCTGGATCTGCAGCGAGTCGATGACGAGGCCGAGCTTGCTCATCTCGTCGGCGCAGGACCGGCGCA
Source organism: Pseudonocardia nigra (assembly GCF_019396355.1). GTDB lineage: Bacteria > Actinomycetota > Actinomycetes > Mycobacteriales > Pseudonocardiaceae > Pseudonocardia > Pseudonocardia nigra. The sequence goes on along the minus strand of NZ_JAHKRK010000016.1, from coordinate 60,035 downwards.
CCTCGCCGGTGAGCGCCTCCCGATTGTGGATCATGTCCTCGATCGTGAGCCCGCCGCAGATCGAGCGCAGGTGCCCGGCGAACAGCTCGTGGATCGTGTCGTTCATGGTGTTCTGCTGGTCGAGGAACCGGCGGGCGGCGTTGGCGATCGAGACGAAGTCGTCGCCGACCTTGTAGATCGCCACCCCGCGCACCGCGACCGGGATCCCCTGCTTCGTGACGCACGAGACCTGCAGGTTCGCCCCGCGGGTGTCCAGCGACAGCCGCCGCGCCGCCTGGAAGCCGGGGATGACGAGCGCCCCCTTACCCGTGACGATCTTGAACCCGAGACTGTCGGCCGACTCGCCCGGGCCGGTGCGCGCCCGGAACCCGGAGATGATCAGCGCCTCGTTGGGTTCGGCCACCCGCCACAGCATCTTGAGCACGAGCGCCAGCACGATGATCCCGACGACCACCGCGCCGATCGTGATCAGCACGTCCACGGTTCCCCCCGTTATGTGTTTGTCAGCCCAGAGCGCTCCAGCGCTCGACGTAGGCCGTGCGCGGCGGCTGGAAGTCGACGATCAGCACCTGGACACCGGGCTCGATCTCCTCGTCGGGCCGCTGCGGGTGGGCGTAGAACGCCTCCACCCCGCCGCGCACCGACACCATGATCTCCCCCACGAGCCCCGGACCGACGCGCCCGGTCACCCGCCCCACCCTGCCGATCACCTGTCCCCCGCCTTCCCCGAGCGGCAGCAGCCTAGGGGACGGCCCCGACGGTCGGGTACCGATCGGCGAAGAGGGCTTGCCCCCGCGGCCGATACCGGGAACCGTGGCCGTCCTTCGGCCGTTCGTCGAGGTGATCGGGCTTGACAGAAGGTCCGATACGTCCCGATAAGCTCGGCCGGGACCAGCTCGCACCGGGGGGAGCGAATGCCCCCACAACAGATCGGGAGCAGTACGTGAGCGTCAGCCTCACCAAGGGCGGAAACGTCAGCCTCACCAAGGAGGCCCCGGGCCTCACCGCGGTGATCGTCGGCCTCGGCTGGGACGTCCGCACCACCACCGGCACCGACTTCGACCTGGATGCCTCGGCGATCGTCGTGGGCGCCGAGGGCAAGGTCGTCTCCGACAAGCACTTCATCTTCTTCAACAACCTCACCAACCCCGACGGCACCGTCGAGCACACCGGCGACAACCTCACCGGTGAGGGCGAGGGCGACGACGAGCAGGTCAAGGTCAACCTGGCCGGCATGTCCGCCGACACCGACAAGATCGTCTTCGCGGTCAGCATCTACGACGCCGACTCGCGCTCGCAGAGCTTCGGCCAGGTCCGCAACGCGTTCATCCGCGTGGTGAACCAGGCGGGCGGCGCCGAGATCGCCCGCTACGACCTGTCGGAGGACGCGTCCACCGAGACGGCGATGGTCTTCGGCGAGCTCTACCGCAACGGCGCCGACTGGAAGTTCCGCGCCGTCGGCCAGGGCTACGCCTCGGGCCTCGCGGGCATCGCCCGCGACTTCGGCGTCAACGTCTGAGGCCGCCGACGTGGCCATCGACTACACCAAGCGGCCCTCGAAGACACCTCCGCCGGCCGACGCGGCCGGCGGGGGGGTGTCGCTGTCGAAGGTCACCCTGACGAAGTCCGCGCCGAGCGTCTCGCTCACCAAGCAGGGCGCCACCGGCGGCCAACTGCGCGTCAACCTCCAGTGGAGTGCAGGCGAGCAGCAGAGCCGGGGGCTGTTCGGCAAGCGCCGCGGGTCGGCGATCGACCTCGACCTCGCCTGCCTGTGGGAGTTCACCGACGGCAGCAAGGGCGTGGTGCAGGCACTGGGCAACGCGTTCCAGGCGCCCTACCGCGGTGCGCCGATCATCCGGCTGGACGGCGACGACCGCTCGGGGTCCGCCGCGGGCGGCGAGAACATGTTCATCGACCTGTCGCGGGTGAACGAGATCCGCCGCATCCTGGTGTTCACGTTCATCTACGAGGGTGTGCCGAACTGGGCCAGCGCCGACGGGGTGGTCACGCTCCACCCGGCGTCCGGTCCGGAGATCGAGGTCCGGCTCGACGAGCCCGACCCCAGCTCACCCACCTGCGTGATCGCGATGCTGGAGAACCAGGGCGGCGAGATGGTGGTGCGCCGCGAGGTGCGCTACATCCGCGGCGGACAGGCCGACGTCGACCGGGCGTACGGCTGGGGGATGGAGTGGGCGCGCGGCCGCAAGTGAGCCGCCGCCGGTAGTCCGTCCCGGTAGTCCACTGCCACGCAGGGGTGGCTCCTCGAACGCGAAAGGGCCATCACGTGCGGCACTTCGGGTACCTGAGCGCGTCCGACGCGGATGCGCTGTTCGAGTCGCCACCGGAGCAGTTCCACCGCGACAGCGGTCACGAACTGCTCTCGGTGGCGCTCGGCGCCACCCTCTACATGCCTGCGGACCGGCCGGCGCTCGCCGCCGACATCGTCAAGCAGGCGGCCGCCGGCGTCACCTCGGTGGTCGTCTGTCTGGAGGACGCGATCGCCGACGAGCAGGTCATCGCGGCCGAGACGAACCTCGTGGCGGCCCTGACCGACCTGCACGACCAGTCGCAGGCCGACCTGCCGCTGCTGTTCGTCCGGATCCGGCGGGCCGAGCAGATCCCCGCGCTGGTGCGGCGGTTGGGCCGGGCCGTCGCGGTGCTCGACGGGTTCGTCCTGCCCAAGTTCACCGCCACGAGCGGTACCGAGTACCTGCACGCCCTCGACGAGGCCGACCGCGCCGCCGGCACCGCGCTGCTGGCGATGCCGGTGATCGAGTCCGGTGCCGTGCTGTACGCCGAGACCCGCGTCGACGAGCTGACCCGGCTGCGGGCGCTGCTGCACCGCGACCGCAAGCGGATCCTCGCGGTCCGCCTCGGCGCCACGGACCTGTGCTCGCACTACGGGCTGCGCCGCTCCCCGGACCTGTCGATCTACGACATCAAGGTCGTGAGCGGCCTCATCGGCGACGTCGTCAACGTGCTCGGCCGCGCCGACGGCACCGGGTTCACCGTCACCGGGCCCGTGTGGGAGTACTACGAGGGCACCGAGCGGATCTTCAAGCCGCAGCTGCGGCGCTCGCCGTTCGACGAGCACAACGCCCCCGAGCTCCGCGGCCAGCTCGTCTCCCGCGCGATCGATGGGCTGATCCGCGAGGTCCAGCTCGACCGCGCGAACGGGCTGCTCGGCAAGACCACGATCCACCCGAGCCACGTCGCCGTGGTGAACGCGCTGTCGGTCGTCTCGGCCGAGGAGCACCGCGACGCCTCGGACGTGCTGTCGGCCGGGCGCGCGAGCGGGGTGCTCGCGTCGGGGCACCGGAACAAGATGAACGAGATCCGCCCGCACAGCGCGTGGGCCCGGCTGACGATGCTGCGGTCGCGGGTGTTCGGGGTGGCGGCCGACGGCGTCTCGTTCGTCGATCTGCTGGCTGCGAGCCTGCCCCGGTGACGTCCGCGAGCACCGGCGCCGACATCGTCGACCGCCTCGGGGTCCGGCTGCGCCCCACCGGACCGGGCCCCGATCTCACCGTGCTGCTCGGGCTGGCGCTGCGGCGCAACCCCCGGCGCGCGCAGCTGCTCGTGTCGCAGGTGCTGGGCAAGCACGTGCCCACCGACCCGCGGCTGGTCCGCGCCGCGGGGCTGCTGCTCGGCGGGCTGGTGGCCGACGCGCTGGCCGGACGGGCGCCGCGGGCGCTGCCGGTGGACCTACTGCACGCGGCCGTCCGCGGGCACCGGGACGCCGTCGTCACCCTGCACGAGGCAGCAGCAGGTGCCGTCGGTGCGGCGCCGGACGCGCTCGTGCTCGGGTTCGCCGAGACCGCCACCGCGCTCGGCCACTGTGTTGCCGAAGCACTGGGTGTTGCCGAAGCACTGGGTGTCGCCGACGGCCTCGGAGGTGCGGACTACCTGCATTCGACCCGCCGGCCCGTTCCCGGACTCGCGACGGCGGGCGGGTTCACCGAGGAGCACTCCCATGCCACCGACCACCTGCTGCTGCCCGCCGATCCCGCGCTGCTGCAGGGCGGACGGCCGCTCGTGCTGGTCGACGACGAGCTGAGCACCGGCCGCACCGCGCTCAACACGATCGCGGCGCTGCACCGCACGGCACCGCGGGAGCACTACGTGCTGGCCGCGCTGGTGGACGTCCGGCCCGATCCGGCCGCGCTCGTCGACGGGGTGCGGGCGCTGGGTGCCCGGCTGGACGTCGTCGCGCTCGCACGCGGCACCGTCGAGCTGCCCGTCGACCTGGCCGAGCGCGCGGCGGCCCTGCGCGCGGAGCTGGACGGGCGACTCGCGTGTCCGGAAGGGGCGACTCACGCGGCGGAAACGGGCGACTCGCGAGTGGAGCTGCGGGCGCTGGGGTGGCCGGACGGGCTCCTGGTCGGGGGGCGGCACGGGTTCGGGCCTGCCGACCACGCCGCGCTCGCCGCCGCGCTGCCCGGGCTCGCCGACGGCGTCGCCCGCCACGCCGGAATCGCCGCCGGGGACCGGGTGCTCGTACTGGGCACCGAGGAGCTCATGGCGCTGCCGCTGCGGCTGGCCCAGACCCTGGCCGACGCCGGGCACGACGTGCGGTTCTCCACCACCACGCGCTCCCCCGCCGTCGTCGCCGACGAGGACGGCTACGCCCTGCGCACCGGCATCACGTTCCCCGCCCACGACGACCCGGCCGACGGACCGGGCCCGCGGTTCGCCTACAACATCGGCGCCGCGCACTGGGACCACGTACTCGTCGTCGTCGACCCGCCCGCCAACACCGCGGCGCTGCGGACCGGGCTGCTGGCCGCCCTCGCCCCGCACACCGACCGCACGACCTTGGTGGTGACCCCATGACGCCGGAGCCGCTGCGCGGCCCGCACTTCGGCAGCTACGTCCCGGACGAGGTCGGCTGGCTGCTCACCGACCTGTCGGGCGTGGCGCTCGAGGCGCCCACGGAGGAGCGCGAGGAGGCGATCCAGCGCGGTGGGGCGCACTACGCCGAGTCGCTGCCGCAGGAGTACCAGCCCGACGCCGGCTACCTGGAGCTGTACCGGTCGGCGCTGGCCGCGGGCGCACCCCGGCTGGCGCGTGCGGTGGCCACCGTGGCGGAGCTGGTGCTGCGCGAACGCGGCCGCGACGTCGTGCTGGTCTCGCTGGCCCGCGCCGGCACGCCGGTCGGCGTCCTGCTGCGCCGCTGGGCGTCCCACGCCCACGGGCTGGACCTGCCGCACTACGCCGTGTCGATCGTGCGCGGTCGTGGGATCGACCGGCTCGCGCTGCGCCACCTCGCCGTGCACCACGACCCCGCGACCGTGGTGTTCGTGGACGGCTGGACCGGCAAGGGCGCGATCTCCCGCGAGCTCACCGCGGCGCTGGCCGAACACGAGCGCGACACCGGCGTGCGGTTCGACCCCGACCTCGCCGTGCTCGCCGACCCCGGCCGGTGCGCCCGCACGTTCGGTACCCGCGACGACTGGCTCATCGCGTCGGCCTGCCTGAACTCGACGGTCTCCGGCCTCGTCTCGCGCACCGTGCTGAACCCCCGGCTGCTGCGGCCCGGCCAGTACCACGGCGCCAAGTTCTACGCCGAGCTCGCCGGAGCCGACGTCTCGAACGACTTCCTGGACGCGGTCACGGCCGAGTTCCCGGCGGTGGTCTCGACCGAACCTTCCACCGAGCGCGAGCCGGACTGGTCCGGCTGGGCGGCGATCGAGCGGATCGTCGAGGCCTACGGCATCGGTGACGCCAACCTCGTGAAGCCCGGCGTCGGCGAGACCACCCGGGTGCTGCTGCGGCGGGTGCCGTGGCGGGTGCTGGCGCGCGCGGACGCCCCCGCCGCCGACCTCGCGCACGTCCGGCTGCTCGCGCAGCGCCGCGGAGTGCCCGTCGAGGAGGTGGGCGACCTCCCCTACAGCTGCGTGGGCCTGATCCACCCCCGCTTCACCCGCGGCGCGACGGGGGCCGACGGCCTGGCCGCCGCGAGCGCGGAGGGCGCGCGATGACCGTCGTCTGTCTGGATCTCGACCGCACCACCATCTACTCCGCGGCGGCGCTCGACCTGCGCGTCCCCGACCACGAGGCGCCGCGGCTGCTGTGCGTGGAGATCTACAAGGGGGCGCCGCTGTCGTTCATGACGGAGGACGCCGTCGCGGCGTTCCTGGAGCTCCAGGGCGTCGCCACGGTCGTCCCGACCACCACCCGGACCCCCGAGCAGCTCGCCCGCGTGCACCTGCCCGGGCCGCCGCCGCGGTACGCCATCGCGAGCAACGGCGGCCACCTGCTCGTCGACAGCGCGATCGACCCGTCGTGGAACGCCGCGGTCCGCGCCCGGCTCGACGCGTGCGCCCCGCTCGCCGAGGTGGAGGCGCACCTGCGGGCCCGCGGCGGCCCGTTCGTCCTCGCGCTGCGCACCGCGAGCGAGCTGTTCAGCTACGCCGTCGTGGACCGCGCGGCCCTGCCGGACGGGTGGGTCGAGGAGCTCGCGGCGTGGTGCGCGCCGCGCGGGTGGACGGTGTCGCTGCAGGGCCGGAAGGTGTACGCCGTGCCCGCCGGGCTGACGAAGTCGGCCGCGGCGGCCGAGGTGGTCGCGCGCTGCGGGGGCGGGCCGCTGCTCGCCGCGGGCGACTCACTACTGGACGCCGACCTGCTGGAGGCCGCCGACGCCGCCGTCCGCCCCGCACACGGCGAGCTGGCCGACACCGGCTTCCGGCGCCCGCACCTGGACGTCACCACGGCCTCCGGCGCGGCCGCCGGGTCAGAGCTGCTGCGCCGGCTGCGCGAGCGCGCGGCGGCCATCGCCCCGGTGCCCGTGTCTGGCAGGCTGTGACCAGACGATCACCGACCAGACGATCACCGACCAGACGATCACCCACCAGACGATCACCGAGAACCGATTACCGAGAGGACACTGCATCCATGGCGCTGTGGGACCAGCTCAAGGAACGCGCGGCGGACATGTCCGCCCAGGCCAAGACGCAGGTGGGCAAGTTCAAGAACAAGGACTTCGCCAACGCCAGCATGGCGATCTGCGCGCTGATCGCCGCGGCCGACGGGCGCATCGACGCCGAGGAGCGCCGCAAGACCGCCGGGTTCATCAGCAGCAACGACACGCTGTCGATCTTCCCGGCCAGTGAGCTGCTGGAGAAGTTCAACCACTTCGCCGGCAAGCTCGAGGCCGACTACGACTTCGGCAAGGTGGAGGCCATCCAGGCCCTGTCCAAGCTCAAGTCGAAGCCGGACGCCGCGCGCGCCGTCATCCAGGTCGGCATCATCATCGGCGGCGCCGACGGCAACTTCGACAAGGACGAGATGCAGGCCGTGCGGGAGGCCTGCAACGCGGTGGGCATCTCGCCCGCCGAGTTCGACCTCTGACCCGTGCGCGAACGGGCCCCAGCGGGATTTCGCCGGGGCCCGTTCGTCGTTGCCCGTCCGTCGTGTCAGTCGCTCACAGGTGGCCGACGGTGGCCGGGAGCAGGTCCTGGAACGTGCGCCCGGACGCGGTGGCGCCGATGGCCGTCATGCTCCAGGCACCCGCGCCGTCCCGACTCACCTTCGCCATGATCTGGGCGTTGTGGCGGCCCGAGCCCGACAGCTCGTAGCGGGCGAGCTCCTCGTTCGTCGTCTCGTCCACCAGCCGGCAGAACGCGTTCTCGATCTGCGAGAAGTCCTGCCCGGTGAACGAGTTGACCGTGAACACGATCTGGGTGATCGCCGGCGAGAGCCGCGTGAGGTCCACGAGGATCGACTCGTCGTCGCCCTCACCGGCACCGGTGAGGTTGTCGCCGGTGTGCTGCACCGAGCCGTCCTGGCTGCGCAGCTGCCGGAACCACACCGCGTCGGCGAGGTTGTTGCCCGCGTCGAACAGCAGCGCCGAGGCGTCGAGGTCGATCGACTGCGACTTCGAGCCGAACAGGCCGCGCTTCTTCACCGCGTCCCAGCCCAGGCCCATACGGACCACGGTCAGGCTGCCGCCGCCGCGCTTGGCCAGCGACACCTTCTGGCCCTTGGTCAGGTTGACGGACACGCACTCTCCATTCGTCGTGGACGGGTGGAACGAACTGCGCTCAGGCGCCGTGGTGGCCCGCGTGCTCCTCGGCGAGCTCGTCGGCGCTCTTGTGCGTGTCGACGCCCTCCGCCGCGAGCTTGCGGTTGCGCAGGATGCTCGCCAGGAACGCCGCGCCGATGAACGCGACGCCGAGCAGGCCGGTGATGATCTCGTTGACGTGGAAGCCGATCCCGAGCAGCAGGATCACCGACAGCGCGCCGATCGCCCAGTGGGCGCCGTGCTCGAGGTAGACGTAGTCCTGCAGCGTGCCCTTGCGCACGAGGAACACCGTGAGCGACCGGACGAACATGGCGCCGATGAGGCCGAGGCCGAGCGCGATGATGATCGGGTCGGTGGTGATGGCGAACGCGCCGATCACGCCGTCGAAGGAGAAGGCCGCGTCCAGGACCTCGAGGTAGAGGAACAGGAAGAAGCCGGCCTTACCGGTGGCCTTGGCCAGCTGCGACGGGCCGGAGCCGTTGCGCGCCGGCGCCTCGCCGCCCTCGACCTCCTCCATCTGCCTCTGACCCACGCGCTCGAAGAACTCGCCGACGCCCTGCACCGCGAGGTAGGTGACGAGGCCGAGCGCACCGGCCACCAGGACGACGGCCGGCTCCTCGGCCATCGTGTTGGCCAGCACGACGAGCGCGACGACGGCGATGACGACCGAGATCCGCTCGACCTGCCCGATGCGGGCCAGCGGCCGCTCCAGCCAGCTGAGCCACTTGATGTCGCGGTCCTCGAAGACCCAGTCGAGGAACAGCATGAACAGGAACATGCCGCCGAACGCCGCGATCTGCGGATAGGCCTCGTTCAGCAGGTGCGCGTAGCTGGTGGGGTCCTCCTCGGGCCGCCGTTCCAGCGCGAGCGTGAGCGCCTCGATCGGGCCGAGGTCCGCGGTGATCCCGACGATCAGCAGCGGGAACACCAGCCGCATGCCGAACACGGCGATGAAGATGCCGATGGTCAGGAAGATCTTCTGCCAGAACGCGTCCATGCGCTCGAGCACGGTGGCGTTGACCACCGCGTTGTCGAACGACAGCGAGATCTCCAGGATGCCGAGGATCGCGCACAGGATCAGGGCTTCGGGGCCCCCGTAGATGAACGCGACGACGAGTGACACCGCCGTCACCGCGTAGGACCAGCCGAAAATCCTTAGGTTCATGTCCCCTGTTCCTGTGTCTGCGCCTGCTGACCGTGCCGGCCGTTGCCGCCACCGTAGCGCCCCGTGATCGAACGCCGGCGGGCATGCCCGGAATGTCGGACCCCGGGCCGGGTCTCCAGTCTGCCCGTAAATCGCGATCCGGGTCGGGCGTGAGCGTCGCAGGTCACGCCCCGCGCTCGTCCGACCTGCACTCCGGCGAGCGTCCGCCACCCGCGGCCGCGCTCACCGCGTACACGGGCAGTGCCCCGGACGGGGCGCCGCCGTCCTCGATCGAGGTGTCCCGGGTGCGCCCCACCACGCGCCACCGGCCGTCGGGCGTCAGGCACCGCACCCGGTACTCGACGTCTGCACCGGCGTCCCCGCCCGTCCAACGCACCTTCACCGTCCCGGCGGTGGCCCGGACGGCGTGCACGTCCCGCGGCGCGCGCGGTACCCCGTCGTCAGCTCCAGACCCGTCCGAGCGGGACGGCGCGGCGTCCGAGCGGGTCTCGGCCGATGCCCACCCCGCCTGCAGCGCCGCGACCGCGTACACCGGCACCTCCACGCCGGGCGGGGCGCCCCCGTCGTCCAGGGACGTGCCGCCCACCCGGCCGAGGACCTGCCACGAGCCGTCCGGGCGCAGCCGGGCCACCCGGTAGACCACGTCGGGGGTGGCCGACGGCGCCCACAGCACCAGGACGCCCCCGCGCGCGTCGCGGGCCGCACTGACCCACGCGGGCGCCGCGACCGGGATCTCCGCGAGCGCGGCGAGCGCACCGGGGTGCCCCGGGCAGTCGGCGAGGACGGCGAGCAGCGCCTTCGCGCGGGCGGCCGCCGGACCGGCGAGCGCCTCCGCGACGGCCCGGTCGGCGCGCTCGACCGCGGCCCTGGCGCGCTGCAGCACCGCCTCGGCGTCCTCGCCGGCCGGGCCCGGGACGTCAGCGGCCGTCCGCCGAAGATGCTCGAGGTCCCCGAGCGCATCGGTCCAGCGGTGGGCGGCGCAGGCCGTGGCGGCGGCGCGCCACCGGGTGTCGGCGTCGGCCAGCACGGCGGCGACCTCGTCGGCCACCGCCCGCACCGGGGTGGCGCCGTCGGTGTCCGCGAGCCGCTGCGCGTCCCCGACCAGCCGCTGCGCCTCGAGGGGCCGGCCCGCCCGCAGCGCGGCCCTGGCCGCCTTCAGCGGCTCCTCCCACGCGCGGCGGACCGGCGGGCGCGGTGGTGCGGGGGGTGGGGACGCGGCGGGCGGTCGGGCCCGGTCCTCGACCGGCACCCCCAGCTCGGCGGCGAGCCCGGCCACCACGGCGGTCGCGCGCCCGCGGTCCAGGCCGAGGGCGAGCGCCTCGTCGACGAGGTGCGCGCGGTCCTCGGCGACGAGCCGGTCCTCGACGAGCACGGCCGCCCGCACCCGGGGCCGCAGGTGGTCTGCGACGTCGGCGGCGACCGCGTCCAGGTACGCGTCGACGGCGGTGCGCCCCGGTTCGAGGAGCTCCGCGACGTGCACCAGCAGCTCGTCCGCCACCGCGCGCAGCCGTTCCGGCGGCAGCTCCCGCGCCCGGGCCCGCCAGGCCTCCGCCCGCGCCCGCACCTGCGCCTCCATGGCGGCCGCGTCGAGCCCGAGCAGCGCGAGCAGGGTCGGCGGCGCGGCGGCGTCGGTGAGCCGCCCGAACTCCTCCAGGAGCGCGCGGACCTGCCGCCTGCGCTCCGGCGCCACGCCCGGTGCGGCGACCGCGGGCGCATCGGCCCGCAGCACCCGGTGGCGGCGCAGCCGCAGGGCCACCTCGTCCCGGGTCAGGCCGGCGAGCGCCCCGATCTCGTACAGGCCCTCGACCTTGTCGGCGGGGATCCCGCGGTGCCGCTGCACCATGCGCGAGATCGCGGCGTCGAGCAGCTCGTAGCGGGCCGCGTCGCGCTGTTCGCGCTGGGCCCGCACCCGCGCCGCCGCGAGCCGGCGCCGCCCGGCGTCGAGCAGCTCCGCGCTGCGCTGCGCGTGCCCCTCGACCAGCAGCGCGACGAGCACGCGGTACTTGGGGTGGTCCCGCTGGCGCTGCCACGCGCCCCACACCTCGACGACGCGCTCGGCGACGGTGGCGTCGTCGAGATCCCCGTCGGCGGCGCGGTCGAGCGGGAGGTCGTAGAGCTCGAACGGGTCCGACGCGTCCGGCCCGCCGCGCTTCTCGACCGCGGCGAGCACCCGCTTGCGGTAGTCGTTGGGGTCGAACGGCGGCAGCGGGACCGCGGCCGGGGTCACCTCGGTCATGTCGTCGTCTCAGTCACGTCGCCGCGTCCTGCCGAGCTGGTCGCGCTCGCGCGCCACCTCCGCCTGCGACAGCGTGGCGCCCGTGGTGGTCTCCAGGACCAGCGGGATGGCCGCGTCGACGTGGAACGCGGTGACGTGCAGGACGCCGTCGAACCCCATCTCGAACGTCACGCGGACCTCGCTGCCCTCGTCGTAGCCCGGCGGGATGCCGGTGATCTCACCGACGATGAGGACCTTGGCGTCCTCCGGGCGCGACGACTCCGCCTGTCCCTGCTGCTCCACCACGGTCAGCTGGATCTCCGACTGGTCGGGGCGCACGGTGCCGTAGGAGCGGCTCGTGCGAATCGGCAGCCGGTCGTTGCAGTGCACCAGCCAGGACGGCTCCAGCCGGCCGGCGAGTGCGTTGATCGCGAGCACCCCGAAGCCGCGGGACACCACGGTGTCCACCTGGACCTCGACGGCCCGGCGGACCTGCGCCAGCGGCACCCCGTACGCGTCGGCCACCCGCCGGCAGGCGTCGTCGAGGTCGGGACTCGCGGCGTTCTCGAGCGGTTCGCCGTCGCGCAGGCGCCCGCGGGTGCGCAGGTCGGCCGCGACCATGCGCTCCAGCTCCTTCTTCTCCCCGTAGAGGGCCGCGCCGCGGGCGACGGCCAGGTCCGGGTCGTGCAGGTGCGGATCGAGATCGAGCTCCCGGCGCAGCACATCGGCCACGGCGGGCATCCGCGACGAGCCGCCGACGAGCAGCACGCGGTCCACCCCGGCGACGCCGCGCCGCGCGGCCTCGGCCAGACACGTGCGCGTGAGGTCGACGGTGCGGCGCAGCAGCGACGCGGTCATCTCCTCCAGCTCGGCGCGGGTGATCGCGACCGTCGAGCGGGCGCCGTCGTGGGCGACGACGGCGTCCGTGCGCTCGGCGTCGGACAGCTCGTGCTTCGCGCGTTCGGCGGCCAGGACGAGCGCCTGCGCGCCCGTGGAGTCGTCGAGCGGGTCCTCGGCGTCCGGGTTCTCCTCGCAGAAGCGCCGGGACAGGTACAGCGCGATCCGCTCGTCCCAGTCGGCGCCGCCGAGCTGGTGGTCGCCCTCCACGGCGAGCACGGAGATGCGCCGGTCGGCGAGCTCGATGACGGTGGCGTCGAACGTGCCGCCGCCGAGGTCGTAGACGAGCACGGTCTCGTGCCGGGCCTTGGACAGGTCGGGACTGCCGTCCAGCCGTCCGAACCCGTAGGACAGCGCCGCGGCGATCGGCTCGGACAGCACGTCGACGACGTCGAGCCCGGCGTAGGTGCCGGCCAGCACGGTGGCCCGGCGTTCCTCGTCCCCGAAGTACGCCGGGACCGTGATCACGGCCGACGTGGGGGTCTCCCCGGTGGCGTACCCGGCGTCGGCCACCAGGCTCTGCAGGATCAGCGCCGACACGGCGGGCGCCGACCAGGCCTTGCCGTGCGCCACGAAGCGCCATTCGGCGTCGCCCATCCGGCGCTTGACCAGCGCGCACACGTGCTCGGGGTCCAGCCGGGCCTCGCGGCGGGCGCCCTCCCCCACGACGTGCTCGCCCGGCGAGGCGAACAGCACCACCGACGGCGTGGTCGGGCTGCCGGCGAGGCCCGTCAGAACCTGCGGTCGCCCGTCGGGGCCGGTGCGGGCGATGGCGGAGTTGGTGGTGCCGAGATCGATACCGGAGACGGGCACGAGCGGAGCCTAGCGACAGGGCTAGGTTCACCCGTGTGGCCGACCCCTCGCTCCGGGACCCCTCACTGCAGGACCCCTCGCTGCAGGACATCGCCGACAAGGTCGACGACCTCACCCGGCTGGTGAACCGGCAGGCCGCGACGCTCGGTCGGCTCGCCGACGCGCGCGCCACCGCGGGCCCCGACGTCCCGCTGCTGGTGGAGCTGCACGCGCTGCGGTCCGACGCGGTGCGGTGCGCAGCCACCGCACGATCCCGGCGCGAGCGGAGCGCGTTCGAGGCCGTCGCCGGCGGCCTGGAACGGCTGCTGGCCGGCCGCGGCGGCACCGTCGTGGCACCGCAGCCCGGCGAGTCGTTCAGCGGGGCGACGATGGAAGCCGCCGAGGTCGTCCCCACCGAGGACCCGGCGCAGGACCGCACGGTGGCCGCACTGCTGGAGGCGGGGCTGCAGGCGGGTGGGCGCTCGGTCCGGCCGGCGCGGGTGGCGGTGCACCGGCACCGGAACTGAACACGCGAACGGCACTTTCAGGCGAACCTATCGCGCGAAAGTGCCGTTCGCGCAGTGCGGGGCGGGCTCAGCCGACCTCCGCCATCACCTCGTCGCTGACGTCGAAGTTCGCGTAGACGTTCTGCACCTCGTCGCTGTCCTCGAGCGCCTCGACCAGGCGGAACACCTTCTTGGCCGCGTCGGCGTCGAGCTGCACCGACATCGACGGGAGGAAGGTGGGGTCGGCGGAGTCGTAGTCGATGCCGGCGTCGCGCAGCGCGGTGCGCACCGCGATGAGGTCGCCGGCCTCGGAGACGACCTCGAAGCTCTCGCCCAGGTCGTTGACCTCCTCGGCGCCCGCGTCGAGGACCGCGAGCAGCAGCTCGTCCTCGGTGAGCTCGCCCTTGGGGACGATGATCACGCCCTTGCGCGTGAACAGGTACGCCACCGACCCCGGGTCGGCCATCGTGCCGCCGTTGCGGGTCATCGCGGTGCGGACCTCGGTGGCGGCCCGGTTGCGGTTGTCGGTGAGGCACTCGATGAGCAGCGCGACGCCGTTGGGGCCGTAGCCCTCGTAGGTGATCGTCTGGTAGTCGGCGCCGCCCGCGTCGGCGCCCGAGCCGCGCTTGACCGCGCGGTCGATGTTGTCGTTGGGCACCGAGCTCTTCTTCGCCTTCTGCATGGCGTCGTAGAGCGTGGGGTTGCCGTCGGGGTCACCGCCGCCGGTGCGCGCGGCCACCTCGATGTTCTTGATCAGCTTGGCGAACATCTTGCCGCGCCTGGCGTCGATGACGGCCTTCTTGTGCTTCGTGGTAGCCCATTTGGAGTGGCCGCTCATCGATGTCCCTTCTCCGTGCACAGATCCCGTCGATGGTACCGACGGGCGGCAGGTGGCCGGACGGGGTGGGGCGACGCGCCGTCCGTGTGCCAGCAAGGTGGCATACTGACGCCCAGTGGCAGTATCGCCACCTTGCTGGCATCCCGGCCGGGCAAGTTCGCCGTTCCGGCCCGGAGGCGCCGGGCCGCGCCGCATCATCCCGTGCATGCGACGACGACCCCAAGGCTCTCATCCCGACGCGCTGCGGGCGGCCGCTCGGGACCGGGTGATCCGGGCTCGCACGCTGGTCGCGCTCGGCGTGCCCGAATCGACGGTGTACCGGCGATGCCGCGACGGCGGCCCGTGGCAACTGCTCGCTCCCAGCATCGTGCTGCTGGCGACCGGGACTCCCACGCCCGATCAGGTCGTGGCGGCGGCACTGCTGCACGGCGGACCCGCGGCCATGGTGACCGGGTTGCACGCGTGTCGCCGGCACGGCGTGCGGCGCGGTCCGCCGCCCACGACGTTGCACCTGCTCGTGCCGCATGCCCGCCAGATCCGCAACACCGACCTGATGCATGTCGAACGGACCCACCGGCTGCCCGAGCCGGTGCTCCGCGCCGGCATCCCCCTTGCACCGGTGGCGCGTGCGGTCGCCGATGCCACCCGCCGGCTCCACGCGCGAGACGAGATCACCGAGCTCGTCGCGGACGCGGTGCAGCGCGGGTTGTGCACGGTGGCCCAGGTGTCACAGAAGCTGAACGACAACGGTCGGCGGGGATCCTCGACGCCGCGTCGCGTACTGGACGACGTGAGCGCCGGCGTGCGATCGGCCGCCGAAGCCGAGGTCAAGAAGCTCTGGGAGCGTTCCGGGCTCCCGGAACCGTGGTGGAACGCACGGGTCCACGACGCACGCGGACGTCTGCTCGGGATCGCCGACGCGTGGTGGGACGACGTCGCACTGGCGTGGGAGATCAACTCCCTCGAGTGGCACCTCTCTCCGCAGGACTACGCCCGCGAGCAGGAGAGGCTCGCCCGGTTCACCGCTGTGGGGGTCTGCGTGCTCCCCACGCTGCCGAGACGGCTGCGCACGGAGAAGGGCGAAGTGCTGGACGAACTGAGGGGCGCCTACAAGGCGGCGGCGGAACGCCGACGCCCGAACGTGCGTGCCCAGGCGCCGCGCCGACGCCAGCAAGGTGGCGATACTGCCGTCCAGTGACAGTATCGCCACCTTGCTGGCACTTGGTCGGGGCGGCGGCCGGCTACACCGCGGCGGCCAGGTCCCGCACCATGCGGCAGAACAGGGCGTGGACGCGGGTGTCGCCCGTCAGCTCGGGGTGGAACGCGGTGGCCAGTACCGGGCCCTGGCGTACCGCCACCGCCCGGCCGGCCGCCGCGCCGGCGTCGGCACCGGAGGCCGTGCGCTGCGGGACGGAGGCGAGCACCTCCACCTCGGCGCCGGTCGACTCCACCCAGGGCGCGCGGATGAACACCGCGCGGACCGGCTCGCCGGCCACCCCCGTGAACTCCAGGTCGGTCTCGAACGAGTCGACCTGGCGGCCGAACGCGTTGCGCCGGACGACGACGTCGAGCCCGCCGAGCTGCTGCTGGTCGGGGCGGCCGTCGAGCACCTCGTTCGCGAGCAGGATCATCCCGGCGCACGAGCCGTAGGCGGGCATGCCGCCGGCAATCCGCTTGCGCAGCGGGTCGAGCAGGTCGAACGTCTCGAGCAGGCGGCTCATCGTGGTGGACTCGCCGCCGGGAATCACCAGCGCGTCGACCGCGTCCAGTTCGGACGGGCGGCGCACCGGCACCGCGCGGACGTCGCCGCACGCCGTCACCGCCGCCACATGCTCGCGGACGTCGCCCTGCAGGGCCAGCACACCGATCACGGGAACCACGCCGACCAGGGTAATCGGCGCCTCCGCGGACCGTGTCGCCCGCCGGTTCGCGCCGGTTCGCCCGCCAATCCGTGCCGGCTCGCGCGCCAACTTGTGCCGACTCGCGCGGGTCAGACGGGGGCGACGTCCTTCTTCGCCGTGGCCTGCTTCACGGCGTCGGCCACGGCGGGCGCGACGGAGGCGTCGAACACGCTCGGCACGATGAACGACGCGTTCGGCTCGGCCACGACGTCGGCGATGGCGGCCGAGGCGGCGAGCAGCATCGCGTCGGTGATGTCGCGTGCTTGCGCGTCGAGCAGCCCGCGGAACACGCCGGGGAAGGCGAGCACGTTGTTGATCTGGTTCGGGTAGTCCGAGCGCCCGGTGGCGACGACGGCGGCGTGCTGCAGCGCGGTGGCCGGGTCGACCTCGGGGTCGGGGTTGGCGAGCGCGAAGACGACCGCGTCGTCGGCCATGGTGGCGAGCTCGTCGGCCCCGAACAGGTTCGGCGCGGACACCCCGATGAACACGTCCGCGCCGACGAGCGCGTCGGCGAGGCTGCCGGAGACGCCCTGGGAGTTGGTCATCGCGGCGATCGAGACGAGGTTGGGGTCCATCCCGGGGCGTTCGGGGTGGACGATGCCGTCGATGTCGACGGCGAGGATGTCGCCGGGGGCGCCGGAGCGCAGCAGCCGGATGATCGCGGAGCCGGCCGCGCCGACGCCGCACACCACGACCTTGCAGTCGCTGAGCTTCTTGCCCACCACCCGCAGCGCGTTGCGCAGCGCCGCGAGGACGACGACGGCGGTGCCGTGCTGGTCGTCGTGGAACACCGGGATGTCGAGCAGTTCGCGCAGCCGCGCCTCGATCTCGAAGCACCGCGGCGCGGCGATGTCCTCGAGGTTGATGCCGCCGTAGGCCGGGGCGAGGATCTGCACGGTCCGGATGATCTCCTCGGTGTCCTGGGTGTCCAGGCACACCGGCCACGCGTCGACGCCCGCGAACCGCTTGAACAGCGCCGCCTTGCCCTCCATCACGGGCATCGCGGCGGCGGCGCCGAGGTTGCCCAGTCCGAGCACGGCCGAGCCGTCGGTGACGACGGCGACGGTGTTCCGCTTGATCGTGAGCCGCCGCGCGTCGGCCGGGTTGGCCGCGATCGCCTGGCAGACCCGCGCGACGCCCGGGGTGTAGGCCCGGGACAGGTCGTCGCGGTTGCGCAGGCTGACCTTCGAGTCGACGGTGAGCTTGCCGCCGAGGTGCAGCAGGAACGTGCGGTCGGACACCTTGCGCACGCGCACGCCGGGCAGCGCCTCGAGCGCGGCGGTGATCTCGCCGGCGTGCGCCTCGTTCAGCGCGTTGCAGCTGATGTCGACGACGAGCGTGGCGGTGTGGCCCTCCACGACGTCGAACGCGGTGACCACGGCGCCGACGCGGCCGACGGCCATCGTGAGGTCACCCGCCGCGCTGGCGGATGCGGGTACCTCGACCCGCGCGGTGATGGCATAGCCGGGTCCAGGAACGGGCACGGGCGAAACCCTACCGGCGGTCCCGGCAGGGCCGTGCTCCGGCCGCGGTGACGAGGACCTCGTCCGGCTCGCGCACCAGCCGGCGCGCGGTCAGATACGCGCCGCCGGCCGGCCCCGCTCTCCGCATTGCGGAGCCCCGCTCATCCGCACGCCGCGGTCGGGGCCAGCGCCACGGTCAGGTCGAGGCGCGACCGGGGGCCGATCAGCCGGGCCGCGCCGGGCCGGGCCAGCAACCCGGCGACGGTCTCCCGGTCGACGACGCCGCGCAGGTGCAGCCGGAACCCGGTCGCCGCCATGCCGGCGTCGACGACGGTGAGCCGCACCGGTCGCTCCCCGCGCGCGGTGGCGAGCGAGCCGTCGACGGTGCGCGGCGCGCCGATCGGCAGCCGCCGCGCGCGATAGCGGATCAGCGGCCCGGCCGCCGGGTCGACGAGCCCCGACGCGCCCAGCAGCGCGTCCAGGCGGGGGCTGCCGCTGGTCAGCGACGCGGTCTCGACCGCGACGTCGACCGCGACGGCCACCGGACCGGCGGGCGGCCCGGCCGTCACCTCCACCGCGCCGGACACCCGGGGGAACCGGGCGCGGACCGCGACCGCACCGAGCACCTGCGTGTCGAGCAGCAGTCGCGTGCGGGCCGGGTCGACCGTCCACCACCCCGGCGCGAGCTCGGCTGCCGCCGGGTCGGCGGGGACGTCGATCGCCACGTTTCGCGTCATGGCCCGAGCCTGGCGCGCCGCGCCTCGCCCGTCGTCCGCCCGGGGTCGACTCCCCCGCTACCGCGACCGACGTAGCCATGGCACGCGTGCTGCGCCGGGGCCGGCCGGACACCACTCCGACGAGCCGCAGGGGTTGTGACCTGCCGGGAGCGGGTGTGAGATGGCGCACACGCATCACGAGTCTCACCGACGAGCGCAGTGTCGCGGAGGTGGTCCCCAGTGGCCGTCAGAGCAGCAGTGGCCGGCAGAGCCGACAGTGGGCAGCGCGCGGGGGGCCGGACACCGGCCGTCGGCGACCCGGCGAAGGTGCGCAACGTCGTGCTCGTCGGGCCTTCCGGGGCGGGGAAGACCACGCTCGTGGAGGCGCTGCTCGCACACACGGGCGCGATCCCCCGGGTCGGCACGGTGCTCGACGGCACCACCGTGTGCGACCACGACCCGGCCGCGGTCCGCCAGCAGCGTTCGGTGGCGCTGTCGGTCGCGCCGGTGGTGCACGACGGCATCAAGATCAACCTGATCGACACACCGGGCTACGGGGACTTCGTCGGCGAACTGCGCGCCGGGCTGCGCGCCGCCGACGCCGCGCTCTTCGTCGTCCCGGCCCACGAGGGCCGCGAGGGCGCGATCGACCCCACGACGGTCGCGCAGTGGGAGGAGTGCGCCGCGGTCGGCATGCCCCGCGCCGTGGTCGTGGCCCGCTGCGACCACGCCCGCGCCGACCTCGACGCCACGATCGCGGCCTGCCAGGACGCCTTCGGCGGTGGTGTGGCCCCGCTCTACCTGCCGATCCGTGACGGCGACCGGGTCGGCGACCTGTACGCGCTGCTCTCGCAGACCCCGGCCGGGCAGGCGCCGCCGGGCGCCGAGGACGCCCGCGGCGAGCTGATCGAGGGCATCATCGAGCAGTCCGAGGACGAGACGCTCATGGAGCGCTACCTCGGCGGCGAGGACATCGACCTGGCCACGCTCATCGACGACCTGGAGACCGCGGTCGCGCGCGGCACCTTCCACCCGGTGATCCCGGTCTGCGCCGGCGCGGGCCTCGGCCTCGACGCGCTGCTCGAGGTGCTCGTCGGCGGGTTCCCGTCGCCGCTGGAGCACCCGCTGCCGGGCGTGTCCGGCGTCGACGGCACCGCCCACCCGCCCCTGCAGGCCGACCCCGACGGGCCGCTCGCCGCGGAGGTCGTGCGCACCTCGGCCGACGCCTACGTCGGGCGGGTCGCGCTGGTGCGGGTGTTCTCCGGCACGCTGCGCCCGGACACGACCGTCCACGTCAGCGGCCACCACCTCGGTGAGCACCCGCTCGGGGGGCACGACGCCGCCATCCCCGAGCAGCGCACCACGGAACCCGAGGACGGTCACGACGTCGACGAGCGCCTCGCGCACGTCTACTCCCCGCTCGGCGCCACGCTGCAGGAGGTCGAGGCCTGCATCGCGGGCGACATCTGCGCGCTCACCAAGATCGGTTCGGCCGAGACCGGCGACACGGTGTCGGCCGCCGACCACCCGCTCCTGCTGTCGTGCTGGGACCTGCCGGACCCGCTGCTCCCGCTGGCGGTGGTCGCGCACAGCCGGGCGGACGAGGACGCGCTCGGCCGGACCCTGGCCAAGATCGTCTCCGCGGACCCGGCGCTGCGCCTGGAACGCAGCCCGGAGACCCACCAGACGGTGCTGTGGTGCATGGGCGAGGCACACGCCGACGTCGTGCTGTCGCGGCTGCGCGCGGGCGGCGCCGAGGTCGACACCGAACCGGTGCGGGTGCCGATGCGCGAGACGATCGCCAAACCGGCCCGGGTGACCGGCCGGCACGTCAAGCAGTCCGGCGGCCACGGCCAGTACGCGGTGTGCCACGTCGAGTTCGAGCCGCTGCCGCGCGGGGCGGGCTTCGAGTTCGTCTCGAAGGTCGTCGGCGGGGCGGTGCCCACCCAGTACGTGCCGAGCGTCGAGAAGGGCATCCGCGCACAGATGGAGCGCGGCCTCACCGACGCCCACCACCCCGTGGTCGACCTGCGCGCCACGCTCGTCGACGGCAAGGCCCACAGCGTCGACTCCTCCGACGCCGCCTTCCAGACCGCGGGGGCGCTGGCGCTGCGGGAGGCCGCCGCTGCGTGCGGCACGGTCCTGCTCGAACCGCTCGACGAGGTGACCGTGCGGATCCCCGACGAGCACCTCGGCACCGTGCTCGGCGACCTGTCCGGCCGCCGCGGACGTGTGCTCGGCACCGACGTCGCCGGTCCGGGGCGGTCGCTGGTACGAGCCGAGGTGCCGTGCACGGAGCTGGTGCGCTACGCGGTGGACGTGCGGGCGATGACGGGTGGCGCGGCGACGTTCACCCGCCGGTTCGCCCGCTACGAACCGGCGCCCGGACGGACCGGCGAGGGGTAGCGTGCACGGGTGCGACGGTCCCCGGTACCCGGCCTGTGGACCGCCGTGTTCGTCGTCGCGTTCGGCACCAACGTGCCCACCCCACTGCTGTTCGTCTACCGCGACACCCTCGACCTGTCGGCCACCGGGCTCACCGGGGCGTTCGCCGTCTACGCCGCCGGGCTCGTGCCCGCGCTGCTGCTGGCCGGGTCGGCGTCGGACCGGTTCGGACGGCGCCCGGTCGTCGTCCCGTTCGTGCTGCTGTCGGTGGTGACGTCGCTGCTGTTCCTCGGCGCGGGCTCGTCGGTGGCGCTGTTGTTCCTGTGCCGGTTCCTCCAGGGCGCCGTGTCGGGGGTCGTGTTCAGCGTGGGCACCGCCTGGCTCGGGGAGCTCGTCGGCGAGCCGGGCCGGGCCGCGCGGCTCACCACCGCCGCGCTCGGCGGCGGCTGGGCGATCGGGCCGCTGGTGTCCGGGCTGCTCGCGCAATGGGCGCCCGCCCCCACCGTGCTGCCGTACCTGGTGCACGTGGCGCTGATGCTCGTCGGGCTCGCGCTGCTGGTGGGCGTCCCGGAGACGCTGACCGCCCGGGACCGCCGGGCCGGGCCCGTGATCAACCTCGGGGTGCCTGCCGGGGCGCGGCTGCCGTTCGCGCTGGTGGTGCTGCCGGTCGCCGTCGGCGTGTTCACCTTCCCGTCCACCGCGGTGACGGTGCTGCCGCTGCTGCTCACCCCGTCGATGCCGCAGATCGCCGTGGCCGTCACCGGGCTGATGGCCGGCGTCACGCTGCTGACCGGCGTGTTCGCCCAGCCGCTCGGCCGCAGGCTCGGCGCCGTGCGCGCCGGCCCGGCCGGGCTCGGGCTCGGCGCGGCCGGGTTCGGGCTCAGCCTGTTCGGGGTGGGGCTCGACGCGTGGCCGCTGCTCGTGCCGGTGGCGCTGCTGCTCGGCGTCGCCTACGGGCTGTGCCTGGCCGCCGGGCTGACGATGGTGGCGCAGCTCGCCTCGCCCACCGCCCGCGGCGCGCTGACCGGCACCTTCTACGCCTGCGCCTACCTCGGCTTCGGCGTCCCGCTGCTGTTGTCGGTGGCCGGGGGCGCCGACGGGTTCGCCGTGCCGCTGGCCGAGCTCGCGGTCGTCACCGGGGTCGTGGCCGCCGCGCTGGCGCTCCCCGCCGCACGGCGCCTGGTCACCCCGGCCTGAGCCGCCCGGGTCGGCGGCGGGCTCACCCGCGGGCGGCCACCCCGGCGACGGTGCGGGCCATCACCGCGAAGACGAACGCGTGCACCGGGAGCTGCGCTACCAGTACGCCCGGCCCGCCGCGCCGTGCGGGCGGAACGTCACCCGCTGCACGTAGCGGCTGCCGCCGTCGGCCGTGGACTCGGCGCGCAGCTCCAGCCGCGCCACCCCCGGCAGCCGCATCTCCGCCCGCAGCCGCAGCACCCGGCCCGGCTCGACGTCCTCGATCCGCCACCAGTCGAGCGCGGCGCCCGGGACGAGCCGCTCCGGTCGGGTCCGCCGGGCGCCGACGCCGCCGAGCAGGGCGTCGAGCGCACCCCGCAGCGCCCACACGCCGGGCACCGTGTACCAGCCGGTGTCGCCGCCGAGCCCACTGATCACCTCCCACACCGCGCCCGGGGGCGCGGCGACGTCCTCGACGTGCTCGCTCACCAGCTCCTCGGGGGCACCGCCGGCGAGCGCCCGGCGCACCGCCTCCGGGTACGGCGTGGGCCCACCCGGCGGCGGGCCCGCGGGCGGCGGGTTGCGGCACACCAGGTCGTGGGCCATCGACTCCAGCAGCGGTCCGGCCAGGTGCCGGTCCACCGAGGTCAGCGCGCCGACGAGGCGAGCGGTGAGGCGCGGTGCCGCACCGGGGACGGGCACGGTGACCGGCCGCGGCAGCCCGGCGGCCACCGCGCACCCGGCGACCAGGTCGGCGTAGGTGAGGACCTCGGGACCGCCCACGTCGAAGGTCCCGGCGACCTCCGGCGGCAGGTCCAGGCAGGCCACGAGGTGGTGCAGCACGTCGTCGATGCCGATCGGCTGCACGACGTTCCACGCCCGGTCCGGCAGCACCAGCACCGGCGCCGACGTCGCGAGCCTGCGGATCATCGCGAAGCTCGCCGAGCCCGCCCCGACCACGATCCCGGCCTGCAGCACCGCCGTGGGCACCCCGGAGGTCAGCAGGACCTCGCCGACCTCCCGGCGCGACGCCAGGTGCTCCGAGCTCTCCGGCCCCACCGGCTGGAGACCGCCGAGGTAGACGACCCGGCGAACGCCCGCGGCCCGCGCAGCCTCGGCGACCGTCCCCGCCGCGGCCGGGTCGCGCGCCGCGAATGCCGGGCCGTCCATCGAGTGCACGAGGTAGAACACCGCGTCCATCCCGCGGCACGCGTCGGCGGCGCCCCGCGCCACGTCACCGGGCACGACCTCGACCGCGTCCGCCCACTCCTGCCGGGCCGCCTTGGCGGGATCCCGGACCAGGCACCGGACCTCGTAGCCCCCGGCCAGCAGCCGGGGCACCAGCCGGGACCCGACGTAGCCGGTCGCCCCGATCACCAGACAGCGCACGCCCCGAGCCTCCCATGCCGCGTTCCGGCGGGTCGGCCGGTCGGTGGACCCGCCCGTTGCAGCAAAGCCACTTTCACGCAAGGAGCTTGCATGAAAGTGGCTTTGCTGCAATCCGGTCGTGGCTCCCGCGGGCCGATCCGCTCAGGGCACGCCGAGGTACCGCAACGCCGCCGTCGTCGCCGCGGCCAGCACCACCACCAGCACGAACGGGACACGGCGCCACGCGGCCAGCGCGCCGACCGCCACGCCCGCGGGCCGCGCCCAGCCCGCGAAGCCGTCCCCGTCGGTCAGCGCCGCGGTCGCCACCAGCGCGACCAGCAGCGCGGTGGCGCCGAGGTCGAGGTAGCGCTCGACCCGCGCCGGGATCCGCACCCGGTTGCGCAGCACCAGGCCCGTGAGCCGCAGCAGGTACGTGCCCGCGGCGAGGGCGAGTACCGCGGGCCAGTTCACCGCGACCCCCGATCTGCGCACGGTGCCGCCTCCGGCGCGCTGCGCTGGGTGCCGGCGGCCAGCAGGCCGAGCATCCCGGCCAGCACCGGCAGCCCGGCGGGCAGCACCGGCGTGGCGAGCAGGGCGACGGCTGCCGCGGCGAGCCCCACCCGGCGCGCGTCGGCGCGGCGCAGCGCCGGGACCAGCAGCGCCAGCAAGCCCGCCGGGAACGCCGCATCGACGCCGAAGGTGTCCGGGTCCGGCACCGCGGCACCCGCGAGGGCGCCCACCACGGTGCCGATGTTCCAGAACGTGAACAGCAACGCCCCGCACAACCAGTAGGCAGTGCGGGCGCGCCGTCCGGTCCCCCGGGCGCGGGAGAACGCGACCACCTCGTCGATCAGGAGGTGCGCGCCGAGCAGCCGCGCAGGCAGGCGGTCGCCCACCGTGTCACCCATCGCGAGCCCGTAGGGCAGGTGCCGGGCGTTGATCAGCAGTCCGCCGACCACGGCGGCGACCGGTCCCCCGCCCGCGGCCACCACCGCCACCACGAGGAACTGCGAGGCACCCGCGAGCACGAGCACCGAGAGCCCGACGATGAGCGGCAGCGCGAGCCCCGCCGCGCTCCCCAGGGCACCGAAGGACGCCCCGACCACGCCGACGGCCGCGGCGATGGCCACGGCGTCCCGGAGGTCACCCCGGTCTATCGTTCGGAGAAGCGAACGCACGTCCGCCAGAATGGACGACCCGCGGTGCGTTCGTCAAGCCGAACGAGGTGACCGATGGAACGAACGGAACTCGTGGAGTCGATCGCGGCGGTGCTGCGCCGTGAGCGGGAACGGCACGGCATCTCGCTCGCCGAGCTCGCCCGGCGGGCCGGGATCGCGAAGTCCACGCTCTCACAGCTCGAGGCCGGAGCCGGCAACCCGAGCGTGGAGACGCTGTGGGCGCTCGCCGTGGCGCTCGACGTCCCGTTCAGCCGGCTCGTCGACCCGCCCGGCCCCCCGGTGCAGGTGCTGCGCGCAGGCGAGGGCGTGGCGATCCGCTCCGAGCACGCCCCGTTCACGGGCACGGTGCTCGCCGCGTGTCCCCCGGGCGCGCGCCGCGACCTGCACCTCATCACCGCCGAGCCCGGCCCGCCCCGCGAGGCACACGCGCACATCCGCGGCACCACCGAGCACCTGCTCGTCACCGCGGGCCGGTGGCGAACCGGGCCGGTGGGTGCCGAGGTGGACCTCGGCCCGGGCGACTACGCCCGTTTCCCCGCCGACCGGCCGCACACCTACGAGGCCTTCGAGCCGGGCTCGACCGCGGTGCTGATCATGGAGTACGTCTAGGCGACGAGGCGGGCGTAGAGCCGGTCGACGTGCAGGCGGATCACGAGCCTGCGGTCGGCCACCATCTGCCGGAAGAACGTCGCCTCTTCCGAAGGGTCGGGGAACGGCGGGCGCAGCGCCGCCAGCTCACGGCCGGTGGCGTCGCCGGGCTCGGTGCTCACCGCCGACAGCTCCGCCGAGCCCTCGGCCACGCCGTAGGCCAGGAAGTCCGGCGCCGTCACGTGCAGCGCGGCCCGCGCGTCGCGGCGCAGGTGCCCGACCTTGACGCGACCCTCGGTGGTCGAGATCCGCGCGACCCTGGCGGCCGGGTCCCACGACTGCAGCACGTTGATCAGATGCGGGAGCCCGGACCGCTTGAGGGTGGCCAGGACCGCCTGCGACTGCTGTGCGAGCAGCCGCGCGACCTCCTCGTCGGTGAGCGCCAGGGGCGGCGGTCCGCCCCCGGGTCCGTACTCCGTGTCCGCCATGGCAGGACCATAACAGATAGTCTCGTTCAAAACTATCTATTACAGGAGTACGCGATCGACATCACCAACCGGGGGCGCGCACCACCCGGTCGACCAGGCCGCCACGGCTCGGCACCGGGTCCGGGGCGCCTTCGACGATCCGGCTCCTGGCCTCATCCACCGCGTCCTCCGCCGCCTCGCTCAGGTCCTCACCGGCGTCCTCGAGTGCCTCCTCGACGTCGAGCGGGTACTGCTTCACCCAGTCGACGTGCATGTAGGACTCCTGCACCTCCCCGTCGCCGTTGCCGGGGAACCAGTCGAGCTGGATGCACAGGTGCATCGCACGCGGCGGGAGGATCGAGGTGTCCGTGGTGCGCCACCACTCCTCCCCGTCGACGAACGCGGCCACGTGGGTGGGCGTCCACTCGACGGCCCAGTTGTGCCACTCGGTGCCGTCGATCTGCACCTCGCCCACGACCTGGTCGTTGTTCTTGCCGTAGTGCAGGAAGATGTTCGTCACCTGCCGGGTGTGGTCGAGCATCTCCATGAAGTCGATCTCGCCGCCCACCGGGAAGTCCTCGGCGTCGGGCCACAGGAGCAGCAGCGCGTTGTAGGACTCGTCGCTCGCGGGGGCCCTGACCCGGCCCTCCCAGCGCCCGTACTTCTGACCCGGGTTCCAGGCCATCCCCGCGGTGTTGCCCTCCGAGTCCCCGGTGATCGTCATGATCCCGTCCTCGATGCTCACCGCGTCCGGGGTACGGCGCCCGTTGCCCGCGTGCCCGGGGCCGTCGTAGACGTTCCAGTGCTCGCCGAGCGGACCGTCGAACTCCTCGACGCGGTTCGGCTCGCCCCACCCGTGCCGGGCGGCAGCGCTCTCCTCGTGGCCGGTCGACGGGCCCGGCTCCCCCGGGTCACCCGGCTGCCCGGGCTCACCGCCGGAGCCCGGCTCACCCGGTTCACCCGGCTGCCCGGGCTCACCACCGGAGCCCGGCTCACCCGGTTCACCCGGCTGCCCGGGCTCACCACCGGAGCCCGGCTCACCCGGCTCTCCCTGCTGCCCGCCGGCGTTCCCCGCGGTGTCGGACCGCTCCTCGGGGTCGCCGCCCGGGCCGCAGTCGTCCGGCTCACCACCGAGGACCGGGTCGGGGGACACCCGCTCGCCCGGGAGCGGATCGGAGGGTCCGGGGTCGAGGGGTCGGGGGTCGGCGGGCGGTTCCGGCTCGGCCTCCCGACCCGACGTCGCCCGTTCGGCCGGATCCGTCGTGGCCCGGCCGGGAAGTTCCGGGACGACGGGCGCCACCACGGACGTGCAGTCCGCATCGGGCGGTGCCGGCGCGGCGACGGCGGCCATCGAGGCCGCCGCCATCGTCGCCGCGACGACGCCCACGACAGCCACCAATCGCCTCACGGACATCGCCTGCCCCTCACGTCACAACTCGGACATGGCGGACACTAGGCGGAGGTGATCACCTCGGCCGGACGAGTCACCGGACCGGGTGGCGATCCCGACCGGGAAGGGCGACAGAACGACGTCGCCGCCGCGTCCCGGTCACGGGACACGGCGGCGACGGACGAGCGGTGATGCTGTTGTGCGACGACCCGAGCGGGTCACCAGCCCCGCGAGGCGTAGCGCTGCTCGGCGGGCAGCTCGGCGACGTTGATGCCCACCATCGCCTCGCCGAGGCCCCGGGAGACCTTGGCGATGACGTCGGGGTCGTCGTGGAAGGTGGTGGCCTTGACGATCGCCTCGGCGCGCTGGGCCGGGTCGCCGGACTTGAAGATGCCCGAGCCCACGAACACGCCCTCCGCGCCGAGCTGCATCATCATCGCCGCGTCGGCCGGGGTGGCGATGCCACCGGCGGTGAACAGCACGACCGGCAGCTTCCCGGCCCGGGCGACCTCGCTGACGAGCTCCACGGGGGCGCGCAGCTCCTTGGCGGCGACGTAGAGCTCGGCCTCGTCGAGGCCGGCGAGCCGGCGGATCTCGCCGCGGATCGAGCGCATGTGCCGCGTGGCCTCGACGACGTTGCCGGTGCCGGCCTCGCCCTTCGAGCGGATCATCGCCGCACCCTCGGAGATGCGGCGCAGCGCCTCCCCGAGGTTGGTGGCGCCGCAGACGAACGGCACGGTGAACGCGAACTTGTCGATGTGGTGCGCCTCGTCGGCGGGGGTGAGCACCTCGGACTCGTCGATGTAGTCGACGCCGAGCGACTGCAGCACCTGGGCCTCGACGAAGTGCCCGATGCGGGCCTTGGCCATCACCGGGATCGAGACGGCGTCGATGATGCCCTGGATCATGTCCGGGTCGCTCATCCGGGCCACGCCGCCCTGGACGCGGATGTCGGCGGGCACGCGCTCCAGCGCCATGACGGCGACGGCGCCGGCGTCCTCGGCGATCTTGGCCTGCTCGGGGGTGACCACATCCATGATCACGCCGCCCTTGAGCATCTCCGCCATCCCGCGCTTGACGC
Source organism: Pseudonocardia nigra (assembly GCF_019396355.1). Lineage (GTDB taxonomy): Bacteria > Actinomycetota > Actinomycetes > Mycobacteriales > Pseudonocardiaceae > Pseudonocardia > Pseudonocardia nigra. The sequence goes on along the minus strand of NZ_JAHKRK010000016.1, from coordinate 31,886 downwards.
GTGCGGTGCCCAGCGTCTGGCCGGTGGCTTCCGGGTTGGCCTGGTCGGACGACACGGCGGTACCTCTCGGTTCTACGAAGTATGGACACCCGATCCTACGTCAGCGGGCGGGTCCGACCGGACGTTCGGGGCGATGGACCGGGGCGGTCGTCGTCACACCCGGCTCGGCGTCGGCGATCTCGAAGTACGCCGGCAGCGGGGCGGTGGCCGCGAGGTGCAGCCAGCGCACCAGGCGCCGCGAGCGCAGCCCGAGGGTGTCGCGGACGGCGTCGTTGTGCACCCGGCGGGCCAGGATGAGCAGTTGCTCGGCGTCGACGAGCTCCTCCAGCACGGCCGCGGGCAGCGCGGACCGGTCGACGGCCGCGAGCACGCGGCCGAGCGCGTTCTCCGAAGCCTCCCGGTCGGCGTCGAGCACCCGGGCGGCCCGGACGCGGGTCACGGCCTCCCCCAGCCGCCGGGCGTGGTCGATCGCTCCCGCCGCATCCACGACCGCTGGATCCACCACCGCCGGATCCACCACCGCCGCGACCGCGAGCGCGGCTCCCGCCCGCCGCTCCAGCGCGGACTCCAGCCCGGCGCGGGCGGCGTCGGTGCGCACGTGCAGGCGGTCCAGGCGGCTGACGCGCGCGGCGCACAGCAGCGTGACCCACACGACCACGACCACCGCAACGGCGAGGAGCACCCAGGCCCAGGTCGTCACCGGGTGCCCACCACCCGTCGCGGGTCGGCGGCCACGGCCGCCCGGTAGACCCGCTCGACGGCCGCGGCCACGGCGGGCCAGCCGAAGTCGGCGGCGCGCACCCGGCCCGCGGCCGACAGGGCCGCACGTCGCGCGGGGTCGTCGAGCAGTCTCGCCAACCCGGCGGCGAGCGCCTCGGCGTCGCCCGCGGGGAAGGTCTCGCCCGCCGCAGCGCTGCCCGACACCGTGTCGCCCAGCACCGTGTCGCCCAGCACGGCCCGGAACGCGTCGAGGTCGCTCGCGAGCACGGGAGCGCCCGCGGCCATCGCCTCGGTGAGCACCATCCCGAAGCTCTCGCCCCGCAGGTTCGGCGCGCAGAACACCTCCACCGACCGCAGCGCCGCCGCCTTCGTGGCGTCGTCGACCGGGCCGAGCACGTCGAGCCGGCCGGCCACCGGCCCGGCCTCCCGGCGCAGCGCGGCGGCGTCCCCGCGCCCGACGACCAGCACCCGCAGGTCCGGCCGCGACGGGGCCAGGGCGCGCACGGCGTCGAGCAGCACGGCCATGCCCTTGCGCGGCTCGTCGAAGCGGCCGAGGAACCCCACCGTGCCGGGGCGCGGGTACCCGGGCAGCAGCGGCCCGTGCGCGAACGCGTCGACGTCCACGCCGTTGGGGATCTCCACCGCGTCCCCGCCCAGGTGCTCGACCTGCACGCGGCGGGCCAGCGGCGACACCGCGATGCGGGCGGTGACCTTCTCCATCAGCGGCCGCAGCATCCCGCCGAACGCACTCAGGGCGCGGGACCGCTCCGTGGAGGTGTGGAACGTCGCCACGATCGGCCCTTCGGCCGCGAGCAGCGTGAGCACCGAGAGGCTGAACGTCGTGGGCTCGTGCAGGTGCAGCACGTCGAAGCTGTGCTCGGCCAGCCAGCGGCGGGCCCGGGCGTAGGTGACCGGGCCGAACGACACCCGGGCCACGGACCCGTTGTAGGGCACGCCCAGCGCGCGGCCCGCCGGGGTGACGAACGCCGGCACGGGCGTGTCCTCGTCGGCGGGCGCGAGGACGCTCACGGTGTGCCCGAGCCGCTCCAGCGCCCTGGCCAGGCCGACGACGTGCCCCTGCACACCGCCGGGCACGTCGAGCGAGTAGGGGCAGACGATGCCGATCCGGAGCGGGGGCCTGCCGTTCACGGCGCCTCCCGGTCGGCGGTCCAGATCGGCTGCAGGGCGTGCCAGTCCTGCGGGGCCCGGGCGATCAGCACGCCGAACGCGTCGGCGATCGCCTGCGTCGCCTTGCCGATCGCGTCGCGGCCGGGCACCGGCACCGGCTCGGCGATGTGCACCCGCCACCCGTGCGGCGTGAACCCGAGGTGCGCCGGCATGAGGACCGCCCCGGTGAGCGCCGCCAGCCGGGCCGGGCCCGCCGGGAACCGGGCGGGCTCCCCGAGGAAGGAGACCTCGACGCCGTGTGCGGTGAGGTCGCGGTCGGCCACCAGGCACACCACGCCGCCGGCGCGCAGCCGCCGCGTCAGCGCGCGGTAGGCGGCGGCGCCGTCCTCGGCCGCGACGACCTCGAACCCCAGCGACTCCCGGTAGTCGACGAACCGCCGGTAGACCGACTCCGGCTGCAGCTTCTGCGTGACGGTGGTGAACCGCGGCTCGCGGCCGAGGCGGCGCAGCGTCTCGACGACCCAGACGCCCGCGGTGTCCCAGTTGCCGCTGTGCGGCACCGCGAAGATCACACCGCGCCCGCCGTCGAGCGCCTCGAAGAACGGCTCCGTACCGGTGATCCGCGTCCGGCCGTGTACGGCCGCCGGGTCCATGCCGGGCAGCCGGAACGCCTCGCACCAGTACCGGGCGTAGCTGCGCATGCCCTCGCGGACCAGCGCGTCGAGCGCGGTGGGCGACGCGTCCGGGACCACCCGCGCGAGGTTGGCCCGCAGCCGCCGCACGCCCGCGCCGCCGCGGCGGGTGGCGAGGTCGGCACCGAGGCGGAACGCGCCGTGGGCGAGCCCGGCGGGCAGAGCGCGCACCAGGCCCCACGCCGCCGCGTACTCGGCGTCGACGATGCGGCCGGCGAGCGTCTCGGCCGGGCCGGCGGCGCGTGCGATCATGGGTTGGGCGCCGGGTCGGCGGGATCGGGAGCGCCGCGGCCTGCCTCGTGGGCGCGGGCGCTGCGGTGGACCGCCGCGATCCGCTGTCCCACCGTCCACACCGACGCGGCGGCGAGCACCCACAGGGCGACGTGCAGCGCGTACGGGACGCCGAGCCCGTGCAGCCCGGTGCCGACCAGCGCGATGATGAGCCGCTCGGCCCGCTCGACCAGACCGCCGTCGGCCGAGAGCCCCGCGCCCTCGGCGCGGGCCTTGATGTAGCTGACGAGCTGGCCAGCGACGAGGCAGACCAGCGCGGCCACCCCGAGCGTGCGCTGGTCGCCCACGCCGAGGCACCACCACGCGAGCGCGGCGAACAGGGCGCCGTCGGCGATCCGGTCGCAGGTGGAGTCGAGCACGGCGCCGAACACGGTGCTGCGGCCGCGGGCGCGGGCCATCGCGCCGTCGATCAGGTCGAACAGCACGAAGAGCGTGATCACCAGCGTGCCCGCGACCAGCTCACCGCGGGGCAGGAACCACAGTGCGGCGGCGACCGAACCGACCGTGCCGGCCACGGTGACCGCGTCGGGCGTGATACCGCGCCCGACGAGCCAGCGGCCGATCGGGTCGGTCACGCGGTTGACGTGCGCGCGGGCGGATGAGTTGAGCATGGACTCCTGCTTGTGACCGGGGCCGGCAGGTGTCGGCACTCCACTGGTGGCCGTCCGCCTGCTTCGCGACGGCGTTCAACCACCAGACAAGCTTGGCACCGCCTGCCTGCCAGCCTAGTCCGGGACGTGGGCTCCCCGATCCGGCGACTCGCCGCCGGGCCACGCCGCGGCGAGCAGCGCCCTCGTCTCCGACAGCAGCTGCGGGATGACCTTCGTCTGCCCGACCACCGCGATGAAGTTCGCGTCACCGCCCCAGCGCGGCACGACGTGCTGGTGCAGGTGCTCGGCCAGCGAGCCGCCCGCGACCGCGCCGAGGTTCAGCCCGACGTTGAACGCGTGCGGCGCCGACACCCGCTTCATCGCCCGTACCGCGTCCTGGGTGAAGCGCATCAGCTCACCCGCCTCGCGGGAGTGAGGTCCTCCAGCTCGGCGACGTGCCGGTACGGCAGCACCATGAGGTGGCCCGGGTTGTAGGGGTGCAGGTTGAGCACCGCGTACACGCTCTCGCCGCGGGCGACCACCAGCCCCTCGTCGTCGGACAGGCCCGGGATCCGGCAGAACGGACACCCCGTCATCCCGGCCTCTTTGATGTAGGCCAGCCGGTGCGGGGTCCAGAGCCTGCGGAAGCCGTCCGGGGTGCCCACGCCGTCGCGGGGCTCGAGCTCCGGCTCGGCGGGGTCGGTCATGGGAGCCGATCCTAAGCGTCCCCGCCGCCCGGCCCGACCGAGCGGCCACCTGCCCGGCGTCGACCCCGCCGGGCAGGGGTGGGCCGACCGGCCGGGGCGGGGGCGGAACTGCGCTGATCAAGGCACTGATGTCGCCCTGTACCGATGCAGGAGAGACATCGGCGCCTTGATCGATCGTCGGGTCGGGTCGGGTCGGGTCGGGGAAGCGGATGGACCTCAGTCCGCGGCCGCGCCGAACGACTCCGCCGTCGGGCTCGCGTTGTTGCGGCTCCCGACCCACGCCACGAGCTGCTCGACGGCCTCGGCCACCGGCACCCCGTTGCGCTGCGTGCCGTCGCGGAACCGGAAGCTCACCGCACCCGCCTCGACGTCGCGCGCCCCCACGAGCAGCAGGAACGGCACCTTCTGCAGCGTGTGGTTGCGGATCTTCTTCTGCATCCGGTCGTCGCCGGCGTCCACCTCGACGCGGATGCCGCGCTCGCGCAGGGACGCGCCGACCTCCTCCACGTAGGAGACCTGGTCGTCGGTGACCGGGATCGCCACCGCCTGCACGGGCGCGAGCCACGCCGGGAACGCGCCGGCGTAGTGCTCGGTGAGCACGCCGAAGAAGCGCTCGATGGACCCGAACAGCGCGCGGTGGATCATGACCGGCCGCTGCCGGGACCCGTCGGCGGCGGTGTACTCCAGGTCGAACCGGTCCGGCAGCATCAGGTCGACCTGGATCGTCGACATCTGCCAGCTGCGCCCGATGGCGTCCTTCGCCTGGACGCTGATCTTCGGGGCGTAGAAGGCCGCGCCGCCCGGGTCGAGCACCAGGTCGAGCCCGCTCGCCTCGGCGGCCGCGCGCAGCTCGTTGGTGGCGCGCTCCCAGTCCTCGTCGGTGCCGATCGACTTCTCCGGGTTCCGGGTGGACAGCTCCAGGTAGAAGTCGTCGAGGCCGTAGTCGCGCAGCAGGTCGAGCACGAACTGCAGCAGCGAGCGGATCTCGCCCTGCATCTGGTCGACGGTGCAGTAGATGTGCGCGTCGTCCTGGGTGAACCCGCGGGCCCGGGTGAGGCCGTGCACCACACCGGACTTCTCGTACCGGTAGACCGTGCCGAACTCGAACAGCCGCAGCGGCAGCTCGCGGTAGCTCCGCCCGCGCGACCTGAAGATCAGGTTGTGCATCGGGCAGTTCATCGGCTTGAGGTAGTAGTCCTGCCCCGGCTTGCGGACGCTGCCGTCGGGGTTGAGCTCCTCGTCGAGGTGCATCCCCGGGTACATCCCCTCCTGGTACCAGCCCAGGTGCCCGGAGATCTCGAACAGGTGCCCCTTGGTGATGTGCGGGGTGTTGACGAACTCGTAGCCCGACTCCTCGTGCCGGCGCCGCGAGTAGTCCTCCAGCTCCTTGCGGATCACCCCGCCCTTGGGGTGGAACACCGGCAGGCCGGAGCCGATCTCGTCGGGGAACGAGAACAGGTCGAGCTCGGCGCCCAGCCTGCGGTGGTCGCGGCGCTCGGCCTCGGCCAGCCGGTGCAGGTGCGCGTCGAGGGCCTCCTGGCTCTCCCACGCGGTGCCGTAGATGCGCTGCAGCTGCGGGTTCTTCTCGCTGCCGCGCCAGTACGCCGCAGCCGAACGCATGAGCGCGAACGCCGGGATGAACTTGGTGGTGGGCACGTGCGGGCCGCGGCACAGGTCCGACCAGACGACCTCGCCGGTGTGCGCGTGCACGTTGTCGTACGCGGTGAGCTCACCGGAGGCGTCGACCTCCATCACCTCGGAGTCCGCCGCGGCGTCCGAGCCGCCCTTGAGCTCGATCAGCTCGAGCTTGTACGGCTCGTCGGCGAGCTCCTTGCGGGCGTCGTCGAGCGAGTCGTAGCGGCGGCGGGAGAAGCGCTGGCCGGCCTTGATGATCTTCTTCATCGCCGACTCGAGCTTGCGCAGGTCGTCCGGGGTGAAGGGGGTGTCGACGTCGAAGTCGTAGTAGAAGCCGTCGGTGATCGGCGGGCCGATGCCGAGCTTCGCCTCCGGGTACAGCTGCTGCACGGCCTGGGCGAGCACGTGGGCCGCGGAGTGCCGGATGACGCTGCGGCCGTCCTCGGTGTCGGCGGCGACCGGCTCCACCTCGGCGTCGGCCTCCGGGGCCCAGGCGAGGTCGCGAAGCCTGCCGTCGGCGTCCCGGACGATCACGACGGCGCTCGGCCCCGTGGTCGGCAGGCCCGCCTCGCGTACGGCCGCGCCCGCGGTCGTCGCGGCCGGCACCCGGACGGGGGCGGACGCGGGGCGGGATGCGGACGGGGACACGAGGGGCCTCCAAGGGGGTTGTTCGGGTGTTCCCACGATGCTAGAGGGCGGCGGCGAGCCGGTTTCCGGCGCAGGGGGCCCGGCCCGTCAGAGCGCGTGCAACGCCCTCAGCACGCGCTGCAGCGTGCCGAGGTCGCTCGACCACGCCTGCGGCAGCGCCGCGGGCGCACCGGCCACGGGAGCGGGGGAGGTCCGCCGTCGCGGGAGCGGGACGGCCCGCGGCACCGCGACGGGCGCCGGTGGCGGCAGCGCCAGCACGGCGAGCGCCCCCGCGCGCACGACCGGCCGCTCCCCCGCCAACGTGACGAGCGCCGGTTCCTCGGCCGGAGGGCCACCCGCGGGGAACCGCGGCGCCGGAACGGGCGGCACGGGAACGGGCGGCGGCAGGCGCTGCTGCGGGACCGCCGCGGGCGCCGGCGCGGCCTGCAGCGCGCGGTGCAGGCCGGGCGAGCCGAGGGCCCGGCGGGCGACCTCGACGTCCGCGCGCGTGCGGTCCAGGCGCACGTACACGAACACGCCGGGGCGCCCGCATCCCCGCAGGACGTGCACCACCGGCCCCGCGGTGACGACGAGGTCGTCGAGGCGGGCCAGGGCACCGGCGGCGGCGGCCAGCCCGCCGAGGGCGGTGAGATCGGCGACGTCGCCCGCGGCGCCGGCGGCGGCGAGGACCACCTCGCGCCGCGCGTCGACGGCGCAGGCTCCGGTGGCCCCGCTCGCGCGGAGCAGGTCGGCGAGCACGGCGGCGAGGGGCGGGGCGGGCACACCGCAGGTTCTCGCGACGGCGGGGAGCAGCGGCGGGGCACCCGCCCGGCGCCGCGCCGCTGCGCCGTTCGGCTCCCGCGGGCCCGGGAAGAATCGGTGGTGTACGCGGGTTGCACCGACGCGTGGTGCCTCTCTCCGTGCTCGATCTCGTCCCCATCGGCTCCGGTTCGACGGCCACCGCGGCGCTGCAGCACAGCACCGCGCTGATCCGCCGCGTCGAGGAGCTCGGCTTCCACCGCTACTGGGTGGCCGAGCACCACGGCATGCCGGGCATCGCGAGCTCCTCCCCCGCCGTGCTGATCGCCCACCTCGCCGGGGCCAGCTCGCGGATCCGGGTGGGCTCCGGCGGTGTGATGCTCCCGAACCACCAGCCGCTGGTGATCGCCGAGCAGTTCGGCACGCTCGACGCGCTGCACCCCGGCCGGATCGACCTCGGCATCGGCCGCGCCCCGGGCACCGACCAGCGCACCGCGCGGGCGCTGCGCCGCGGCACCGACCCCCTGGGCGCCGACGACTTCCCGGAGCAGCTCACCGAGCTCACCGCCTACTTCCGCGGCGAGGGCCCGGTGCTGGCCGTGCCCGCGCGGGGGCAGGACCCGGCGATCTGGCTGCTGGGCTCCAGCGGCTACAGCGCCCAGCTGGCCGGGATCCTCGGGCTGCCGTTCGCCTTCGCCCACCACTTCAGCGCCGAGAACACGCTGCCCGCGCTCGCCCTCTACCGCGAGCACTTCCGGCCCTCCCCCGTGCTCGAGCAGCCCTACGCGATGATCGCCGCGTCGGTGCTCGCCGCCGACACCGACGCCGAGGCCCACCGGCTCGCGATGCCTGGCGCGCTGCAGTTCCTGCGCCTGCGCCTCGGCATGCCGGGCCCGGTCCCGACGCCGGAGGAAGCTGGCGCGTACCCGTACACCGACGAGGAGAAGCTCTTCGTCGAGCACCGGCTCGGCAGCCAGATCATCGGCTCCCCCGCCACGGTCCGCGACGGCGTGCGCGAGCTGCTCGAGCGCACCGGGGTCGACGAGCTGATGGTGGTGACCAGCACCCACGACGGCGCCGACCGGCTGCGGTCCTACGAACTGTTCGCCGAGGCCGTGACGCCGGCGACGGTCTGACGCCCGCCCCCGACATCACCGCGCCCCTGATCGCCGTGAGATGGCGCTCGTCGTCCCCCGCGGTGCAGAAGCCGCCATCTCGCAGCGATCACGCGGCTGGTGATCGCTGCGAGGTGGCGATCTCGGCACCCGGGGCCGCAACAACCGCACCCTCGCGGCGATCACGGGCAGAGGGCGCCGAGTGGATCCCGGACCACCACCCTCCGCCCATGATCGCGGCCGGACGGGAACGCCACGCACCCCGGAGATCACCGCCCGCGGTACGAGCGCCGCGAGATGCCCCCCGTCGCCCTCGGCGGAGCGAAAACCGCAACCTCGCAACGCTCACCCCACCCGTGATCGCCGCGAGATGACCGTTCCCACACCCGGGGCCGCAACAACCGCACCCTCGCGGCGATCACGGGCAGAACGCGCCGAGTGGATCTCGGACCGCGACCCTCCGCCCGTGATCGCGGCCGGACGGGGACGCCGCGCACCCCGGAGATCACCGCCCGCGGTGCGAGCGCCGCGAGATGACCCTCGTCGTCCTCACCGGAGCGAAAACCGCCATCTCGCAACGCTCACCCCACCCGCGATCGCCGCGAGATGACCGTTCCCACACCCGGGGCCGCAACAACCGCACCCTCGCGGCGATCACGGGCAGAACGCGCCGAGTGGATCTCGGACCGCGACCCTCCGCCCCTGATCGCGGCCGGACGGGGACGCCACGCACCCCGGAGATCACCGCCTGCGGTGCGAGCGCCGCGAGATGACCCCCGTCGCCCTCGGCGGAGCGAAACCCGCCATCTCGCACCGATCACCCCACCCGTGATCGCCGCGAGATGACCGTTCCCACACCCGGGGCCGCAACAACCGCACTCTCGCGGCGATCACGGGCAGAGGGCGGCCGGGCCGGCGGGGCGACCCGCGGCGGGCGGCGGCATCCGGCTCAGCCCGCCCGGTACCGCTCGTGCGCCGCGGTCAGGAAGCGGTGCACCGCCCGCACGACGTGCCCGGTGCGCGCGGTCGGCAGCTCGTCGAAACCGTGCTGCGCGCGCGGCAGCTCCGCGTAGAACACGGGCTGCTCGCTGACCTCCCGCAGCCGCTGCACGAACCGCTGCGACTGCCCCACGGACGCGACGGTGTCGGCGGTGCCGTGCACGACGAGGAACGGCGGGGCGTGCGGGCCGGCGCGGTGCACGGGTGAGGCCTGCTGCCAGGTGTGCGGGTCGTCGACCGAGGTGGTGGTCATGACCTTGCCCTCGAGCAGCGCGAACAGGCCGTACTCGTCGACGGAGAAGTCGAACACGCCGTACAGCGGGACGGCGGCGGCGAGGGAGGTGTCGGCGTCGGCGAAGCCGGGCTGGAAGGCGCGGTCGTTCGGGGACAGCGCCGCGAGCGCGGCGAGGTGTCCGCCCGCGGAGCCACCGCTGATCGCGACGAACCCGGGGTCGCCACCGTGGTCGGCGATGTTCTCCTTGACCCACGCGATCGCCCGCTTGACGTCGACGATCATGGCGGGCCAGCGCTCCCCCGGTCCGAGCCGGTAGTTGATCGTGACGCACACCCAGCCGCGCTCGGCGAGGTGGGCCATCAGCGGGGCGGCGGAGACGGACTTGTCGCCCATCGTCCACGCGCCGCCGTGCACCTGCACCAGCACCGGGGCGCCCGCGCCGGCGGCGAGGCCGGGGCTCGCCCACACGTCGAGGCGGTGGTCGGGCTCGTCACCGTAGGCGACGTCGGCGGCCCGCAGGTTCCGTTTGCGGGCGCTGCGGCCCGAGGCGACCCTGCCGTCGTTGCGCGGGTCGGGGGCGGCCGGGCCGAGCGAGGCCAGCGCCGACTCCAGGACCTCCGCCGAGCGGGCCGCGTCCCCGCGCAGGCCGGCGAGCGCGGCGACCGCCGCGGCGTTCGCCACCGCCCCGGCGACGCCGCCGCGGGCGAGCGACAGCGCCCCCAGCGCGGCGTGCGCGGCGGTGAGCGGGCCCGGCGCCTCCGACGCCGGGAGGCAGGGCAGCATCTGCGCGAGCGACGCGGGCCAGCGCCGGAGCACCGGCCGGCGGGCGCCGGCCGCTGCGAGCACTCCGGCCACCCCCGCGACGGTGGCGACACGACGGATCATGGTTCCCCCCTTCGCACGGCCCCCGCGGGCCGGCGCGGCCGAGACTACGAGGCCTGCGATACGGGCGGACGACGGACCGACGTCACCATCCGTGACCGGCGCGCCGCCGAACACCCGGTCGGACACTCCGCGCGCCCGCCCATCGGGTGATGTCGTGGACGCCCCCACACCGCACGACCCAGGCGATCCGTTGAACCGGCGTCCGCGAGGGGAGGCGACGGCGACGTGGGGGCGACGTGGGAGGTGGGGCGGTGAACCGGTCACGCACCGCACGCGCGGCCCGGTCGGCGGGGCCCGGGGAGCGCCCGGCGCTCCCGGTCCAGCGGTCCCGCCGCGACGCGCCGCCGGCCGGGGTGGGCTGGTGGCAGCCGCCGAAGGCCAAGGCGGGCTCGCCGGACGACTCGGCCCGCCACCGCGTCCCCGACGCCACCGAGGTGCTGCCGGGATCCCTCGCCCCCGGCGGCCGGCGCGGCCCCGCGTCCCGCCGCTCCCGGCGGCGCATGCAGCTCACCCCGGCGCAGCGCAGCGCCCGCAGGCGCCGCAGGCTGTTGCACGCGGCGCTCGGTGGTGCGGCCACGGTCGTCCTCGCCCCGGTGCTCGCGTTCGTCGCGGGCTATCTCCTGTTCACCGTCCCCAGCCCGGACGACGCGGTGAACAACCAGGTGGCCCTGGTGTCCTTCGCCGACGGCACCCCGCTGACCCGCCTCGTCCCCGAGGAGGGCAACCGGATCAAGGTGTCGATCGAGCAGGTGCCGGTGCACGTCCGGCACGCGGTGCTGGCGGCCGAGGACCGCACCTTCTACTCCAACCCCGGCTTCGACCTCACCGGCATCCTGCGGGCGGCCTGGAACCAGCTGCGCGGCGGCGTGGGCGGCGGCTCGACGATCACCCAGCAGTTCGTGAAGAAGGCGCTGGTCGGCGCCGAGCAGACGCTCTGGCGCAAGTACAAGGAGGTCGTCCTCGCCGTCAAGATCTCCCAGGAGCGCAGCAAGGACGAGATCCTCGCCGACTACCTCAACACGATCTACTTCGGGCGGGGCGCCTACGGGATCCAGTCCGCGGCGCAGGCGTACTTCGGCAAGAACGTCCAGGACCTCACGGTGAGCGAGGGGGCGCTCCTCGCCGGGGTGATCCAGTCGCCGTCGCGCTGGGACCCAGCGGTCAGCCCCGAGCGCGCCGTCGAGCGCTGGAACTTCGTGCTCGACGGCATGACGTCGCAGGGCTGGCTGGACGCGGGTACCCGCGCGACGCTCGGGTTCCCGCCCACGTCCGGCACGAGGAGCTTCTCGCGGGGGGTGCCCGCCGACAGCAGCGGGCACATCGTCACCGCCGTGACGGCCGAGCTCGCGGACCTGGGCATCTCCGACCAGGCCCTCGCCCAGGACGGCCTGCGGATCACGACGACGATCGACCCGCGCCGGCAGGAGCACGCCGTCGCGGCCGTGCACGAGACCCTCGCCGGCCAGCCGGTGAACCTCCGCAGCTCGATGGTGGCCATCGACCCCGCCACCGGCGGGGTCCGCGCCTACTATGGTGGCGAGAACGGCGTCGGGCTGGACTACGCCCAGGTCCGGCGGCTCGCGGGGTCGACGTTCAAGCCGTTCGTCGTGCTCGCCGGGCTGCTGCAGGACCCCCCGGTAGGGCTCGGCGAGGTGTTCGACGGCACGGAGGTGCCGGGCCTGCGCAATGCCGACGGCGCGGAGTGCGAGCGCTGCGACCTCAAGCAGGCCATGACGATGTCCAACAACGTCGTGTTCCACTCCCTCGCTCGGCAGGTCGGCCCGGAGGCCGTTGCGGCGGCGGCCAGGGCGGCCGGGATCACCGCCCCGCTGGAGGACCCGACGGCGGGGATCGCGCTCGGCAACAAGGAGGTCAGCGCGTTCGAGCTGGCGTCGGCGTACGCCACGCTTGCGGCGGGCGGGGTCTGGCACCAGCCGCATTTCGTCGCGTCCGTCGTCACCGCGGACGGCAGCGTGCTCTACGAGGCCGCCGTCGAGGGCGAGCGGCGCTTCCCGGAGCGCGTCGCCCGCAACGTCACGGAGTCGATGCTGGAGGTCGCCGCCCACGACGGGCTGGCCCTGCCCGGTGCGCAGCCGGTCGCGGCGAAGACGGGCACCGTGCAGTCCCGGTTCGAGGGCGAGAACAACGATGCCTGGATCGCCGGGTTCACCCCCACGCTCGCGACGTCGGTGTGGATGGGCACCGACATGAACTCGCCGATCCGCACGGCGCGGGGCGCGCCCGTGGAGGGGGCGGGCCTGCCCGGTGAGGTGTGGCAGTTGTTCATGACCGACGCGCTCGCCGGCGAGCCGGTGCAGCAGTTCGCCCCGTTCCGGCCGATCGGGGAGGCGCCGTCCACCGCGCCGCCGAACGCGCCGACCACGGCGCCGACGCCCGTCCCGCCGGCCACGGCCGCCCCCGACGCGAACGACCCCGACGCCCCGCCGGCTCCGAACGCCCCGCCGGACCCGAACGCCCCGCCCGGCGGCGCCGCCCCGTCGCCGGGGTCGCCGGTTCCGGGCGCGCCCGGCGGTCCCGAGCAGGGCCCGCCTCCTCCCGACGGCGGTGCGCCCGCGGGCGGGCCCGGCGAGGTCGCGCCCACCCCGACGCCGCAGCCCGGCGGCGACGGGGCCGACGGCGCCCCGCGCCTCTTCGGCGGCGACCCGGAGCCGACGCCCCGGCAGGACTGCTCCGTCACGCCCTGTGGCTGATCGCAGCGACCGCGTTAGGTTGAGCCGCATGGTGGACGCGAGCAGCGACGAGACCGTGCAGCCGGAGGGTGTGGCGACAGCGGGGCGGATGGCCGAGGCGGCCGGCGCGTGGCTCGCGTCCCTCGACGCCGGGCAGCGCGCGGTGGCGACCGGTGCGGCGCCGTCCGCCGCCGATCGCGAGGGCGACGCCGAGCGGCTGCGCTGGTTCTACACCCCGGTCGACCACGGCGGGCTGACCTTCCACGCGCAGCGCCCGGCGCAGCAGCAGCTCGCGATGCGCCTCGTGGCCACCGGGCTATCGGAGGCGGGTTTCACCACCGTCGCCACGGTGATCGGGCTGGAGAACGTGCTCGACCGGGCCGAGGGCTTCCGCCCGAGCCACGGCCGCGAGCGTGGGCGCGACCCGGGGCTGTACTACCTGCGGGTGTTCGGCACGCCCGGCGGGACGGCCCCGTGGGGCTGGCGGTTCGGCGGGCACCACGTGTCGCTGAACAACCTGGTGGTCGACGGACGGGTGGCGGCCACCACCCCCAACTTCCTCGGCGCCAACCCGGCCCGGTCGCCGCTCCTGGGCGGCACCGAGCTGCGGCCGCTCGCCGGTCCGGAGGAGCTCGCCAGGGAGCTCGTGCGGTCGCTGCCCCGCGAGCTCGCCGCCCGGGCGGTGCTGCTGCCGCGCGCCCCGTCGGACATCCTCACGGGCAACCGCAGCCGGGTCGCCGACGAGACCGCCCCTGCCGACGACGACGCCGTCGCGCTCACGCCGACCCCGAAGGGGGTGGCCGCCGCCGACCTCGACACCGCGCAGCGCGAGATGGTGTTCGCCCTGCTCGCCACGTACCTGGACCGCGTCCCCGCCGCGGTCTCCCCGCTCGCCCGGTACGCCGATCCCGCCGAGCTGGACGCCGTCCACGTCGCCTGGGCCGGCTCCCTCGAGCCCGGCGCGCCGCACTACTACCGGCTGCACGGGCCGCGGCTGCTCGCCGAGTGGGACAACACGCAGAACGACGCCAACCACGCGCACGCCGTGTGGCGCGATCCCGAGGCCGACTTCGGTCTCGACGTCCTCGCCGCGCACCGTGCCGCCCATCACAGCTGATTCGGCTCGCGCTTGACGCAGCGTCAACTCCTACCGTGACGGACATGCGCTGGTCGACGGCCGAGGTGGCCCGGATGTCCCGGGTCAGCTCGCGCACGCTGCGGCACTACGACCACGTGGGGCTGCTCCGGCCGGCGCACACCGGGCCCAGCTCTTGTCTCGCGGATCAACGCCGCCAGGCGGAGATCCGCCAGTGACATCACGGCGGGCTGCGCTACTACGGAGCGCCCCCAGCGAGCTGGGACGACGCCGCCGCGGGCCGCGTCATGGGCGAGGCCCACGCCGTGCACCGCGACCTGGCCGCGGCGATGCGGGAGGGCGCACCCGTCGACGACCCCGCCGTGCAGGAGGTCGTCGCCCGCCACCACGGGTGGGTGTGCCACTTCTGGACCCCGGGGCGCGACGCCTACATCGGGCTCGGGCAGCTCTACGTCGACGACGAGCGGTTCACCGCGACGATCGACGCCACCGCACCCGGGCTGGCGGCCTACCTGCGCGACGCGATGGCCGTCTACGCGCGGGCGCGGCTCAGCTGAGGGACTCCAGGACGGAGGCGGGCACGACGAGGTCGGCCCGGGAGCGGGTCGCCTCCACCAGCGCGGCGTTCGGCTCGTCCACGGCCTGCACCCACGCCGCGGCCCGCTGCGGGTCCTTGCCGAACGCCACGTGCCGCGCGGTGAGCTGGGCCAGCCGCACGTCCGGGCGCGGGTCACAGAACCACACCTCCGCGAGCTCCGGGCGGACCTCCGGCCACCGCCCGCGCTCCAGCAGCAGGTAGTTGCCCTCGGTGAGCACCAACCGGGCCTCCCGCGGCACGGCGATCGCGCCGGCGAGGGGCTGCTCGAGGTCGCGTTCGAACGCCGGGGCGTAGACCACGTCCTCGGCGTCGGCGCGCAGCCGCCGCAGCAGGGCGACGTAGCCGCCCGCGTCGAACGTGTCGGGCGCGCCCTTCGCGTCGAGGAGCCCGAGCCGGGTGAGCGCGACGTCCGCGAGGTGGAACCCGTCCATCGGCACGTGCGCCAGTGCGCCCGCCGGGAGGCGCGTGCGCAGGGCCGCGAGCAGCGCCGCCACCAGCGTGGACTTGCCCGCGCCCGGGCTGCCGGTCACGCCGAGGATCGCGCGGTGCGGGCCCGCGGCGAGGGCGGCGGCGCGGTCGACGAGCTGGTCGAACGTGATCGTCACGCGTCCGGTGTAGCCGATGGCCGCGCGCGCCGCCATGCTGGTGGGCGTGGACGGGCCCGAGTACGTCCTCGCCACGCCGCACGCGGCGCTGAGCGGCCTCGCCGTGCGCTACCAGGGCTACCGGGAGTTCAGCGCCGTCCCGCTGCGGCGCCGGCAGGCCCCCACCGGCACGTGCACGCTGATCCTGTCCTTCGGGGCGGCGCTGCGCCTGCACGGGCCGGCGGGGCCGAGCGCCCCGGCGTCGTTCCTGGCCGGGATGCACGACGCGGCGGTGCTCACCGAGTTCACCGGCGCGCAGCACGGCATGCAGGTCGACCTGACCCCGCTCGGGCTGTACACCCTGCTGGGCAGGCCGATGCCGGAGCTGACGAACGTCGCGCCGCCCGTCGACGCGCTGGAGGTGCCCGAGCTCGGCGCGCTGCCGGAGCGGCTGGCGGCCGACCCGGGCTGGCCGCAGCGCTTCGCCCGGCTCGACGCGGTGCTGCTGAGCAGGCTGGCCGCCTCGCGGGCGCGGCCCGACCCGGAGGTGGCGTGGGCGTGGCGGCAGCTCGTGCGCTCCGGCGGCACCGCCGCCGTGCACGACCTCGCCACCGGCACCGGTTGGAGCAGGCGCCATCTCCTCACGCGGTTCCGCACGCAGGTCGGGCTCGCCCCGAAGCCCGCCGCCCGAGTGCTGCGGTTCCGGAGGGCGGCCGACCTGCTCGTCCCGGGCCGGGGCATCGCCGACGTCGCCGCCGCGTCGGGCTACGCCGACCACGCCCACCTGGTGCGGGAGTTCCGCGCGCTGGCCGGCTGCACCCCGTCGGAGTACCTGACCGAGCGGGCCCCGCCACCCGCACCCGACCGTCAGGAAAGCCACGTTCCTGACGTTGAATGACCGGAACGTGGCTTTCCTGTCATTTCCCGGCGGCTGTTCCCATTCGTTCAAGCTCGGCCCGCGCCCGCGCCCTACCGTCCCCGGCATGACCATCCACCCCACCCTGCGCTACGACGACCCGAAGGCGGCGATCGCGTTCCTCACCGACGCGCTCGGGTTCGTCGAGCAGCACGTGTCCATGGCCGCCGACGGGAGCGTCGGGCACGCCGAGCTGAGCTACGGCGACGGCGTCGTGATGATCGGTACCCGCCGCGGTTCCGACCCGTTCGACACGGGACGGGCGGTCCTCTACGTGGTCGCCGACGATGTCGACGCCCACCACGCCCGGGCGGTCTCCGCCGGCGCGACGGTGGTGCAGGAGCCGGTCGACCAGCCGTACGGGTCGCGGGAGTACGCGGTGTCCGACCCGGAGGGCAACCTCTGGTCGGTCGGCACCTACCGCCCTCCGGTGCAGCCGTGACGACGGCGTCGGCCGAGCGCGGCAGGCTCGTCGAGCTGCTGTTCGGCTTCTTCCCCGGCCAGCTGATGCAGACCCTCGCCCGGCTCGGCGTGCCCGACGCGCTCGGCGAGGGGCCGGCCTCCGTCGAGGAGCTCGCCGCGCGGACCGGGGCCCATCCGGGCGCGCTCGGGCGGCTGCTGCGGGCCGCGGTGGGGCTCGACCTGGTCCGGCCGACGGCGGACGGCCGGTTCGCGCTGACCGCGGGCGGTGAGCTGCTGCGCACCGGGCGGCCCGGTTCGGTGGGTAACCTGGCGCAGCTGTTCTGCGGTGACGCCGTGTGGCGGGCGTGGGGCGAGCTGGAGTGGAGCGTCCGCACCGGCGAGCCGGCGTTCGAGAAGATCACGGGCAGGTCCTCGTTCGAGCACATGGCGCAGGACCCGACGCTGAACGCGATCTTCACCGAGGCGATGGCCGAGGGCACCCGCAGCGCCGCCCCCGGCATCGTCACGAGCTGCGACCTCACCGGCGTCGGCACCCTCGCCGACGTCGGCGGCGGCAACGGCACGCTGCTCGCGGCCTTCCTCGCAGCGCACCCGGGCCTGCGCGGGATCCTGTTCGACACCCCGTCCGGCGTCGGGGACCCGGTGGCGGGAGAGCGCTGCGTGGTCGTGACCGGTGACATGTTCGCCGCGGTCCCGGCCGCGGACGCCCACCTGCTCAAGAGCGTGATCCACGACTGGGACGACGAGCGCAACGTCGCCGTCCTGACGCGCGTTCGGGAGGCGATGCCCGCGCACGGCACGCTGTTCGTCGTGGAGCCGGTGCTGGACGCCGACCCGGACGCCCTCGCGGCCCAGCGGATCACGCTGATGAGCGACCTCAACATGCTGGTCCTCACCGGCGGCCGGGAGCGGACCGAGGTGGAGTTCGCCGCGCTGCTGGACGCGGCCGGCCTGCGGCTCACCGACGTCTCCCCGGCGCCGCCGAGCGGCTACTCGGTGCTGCGGGCGGTGCCGGCATGACCGACCCGCTCCCCCGGCTGCGTGCGCTCTGCACGGCCCTGCCCGAGGTGACCGAGAAGGTCAGCCACGGCGAGCCGACGTGGTTCGTGCGCAAGGTGTTCGTCATGTACGCCGACCACCACCACGACGACCGCGTGGCGCTCTGGTGCGCCGCGCCCCCGGGAGCGCAGGAGGAGCTGGTGGCCGCCGACCCCGAGCGGTTCTTCCGGCCGCCATACGTCGGGGGGCACGGCTGGCTCGGGGTGTGGCTGGACGGCGAGGTGGACTGGGACGAGATCGCCGAGATCGTCACCGACGCCTACCGGCAGGTCGCCCCGAGGAAGCTCCTCGCGCAGCTGCCCGACTGACGAATGGCAGACTCCGCAGCGTGTTGACGTTCACCCGATCGGCGGCAGCCGCGCTCGCCGGCATCCTGTGCCTCCTGCTCGCCCCCGCCGCCGGGAGCGCCCAGGAAGCACCGGACGAGGTGGCGGCAACCATGGTGGTGCTGGACGCCTCCGGCTCGATGACGGGAGCCGACCCGGCGGGGGGCACGAAGATGGAGGCGGCGAAACGGGCCGTGCACGCCCTCGTCGAGACGGTGCCCGACGGCGCGCCCGTCGGGCTCGCCGCCTACGGCACGGGAACCGGCAACTCCGATGCCGAGCGGGAGCCGGGCTGCCGCGACGTCACGGTGCTGCGCGAGCCGGCGCCGGTCGACCGGGCGGCATTCACCGCTTCGGTGGACGCCCTGGTCCCGCGCGGCTACACGCCGATCGGGCGCTCCCTGCAGGTGGCCGCCGAGCACCTGCCCGCCGAGGGCCCCCGCTCGATCGTGCTCGTCTCCGACGGGGAGGACACCTGCGCACCGCCGGAGCCGTGCGAGGTCGCGCGCACCCTCGCCGGGCAGGGGGTGGACCTGGTGGTGCACGCCGTCGGGTTCGGGGTGGACGACGCGGCACGGGCCCAGCTCACCTGCATCGCCCAGACCACCGGCGGCACGTACACCGACGCCCCCGACGCGGAGGCCCTCCAGCGGGTGCTGCCCCGCGTGGCCGCGAGCGCGATGCGCAACTACGAGCCCGCGGGCACCCCGATCACCGGCACCCCGAGCTACGACGGAGCGCCGCTTGCCGCACCCGGACAGCACCTCGACACCCTCGGCCAGAAAGAGAAGCGTTACTACGCCGTCGACGTGCCGCAGGGCGCCACGGCGTACTTCAGCGCCACCGTCTCCTTCCCCCGTCTGCGCGGCATCTCCCCGACCGAGGACATGAACACGCTGCAGCTGCGCACGTACGGCGCCGACGGGCAGGACTGCTACGAGTTCGTGTCGGAGCTGATCACCGACTCCAGCGACGGCGGGACGCTCACCGTCGCCACGACGTGGACCGGCGCCACCGAGGCGGAGACCGGCAGCACGAGCGGGGACCGGTGCAAGGGCGGGGACCGCTACTTCTTCGCCCTCGAATGGGACACGGTGTCGCTGGGCGTGCCGGAACGGCTGCCGGTGGAGCTGCTCGTCGCCGTGGAGCCCGCGGCCGCCGACACCGGGCCGGTGGCGGTGCTGCCGCCCGCGGCGTTCGCCGAACCGGCCGGGCCCCGGCACCCGGTGGTCGGCGGCGGGTCGTTCAACACGGCGGGCACGCTCGGCGGCTCGGGCACCTACACCGACACGCTGCGGCGGAGCGAGTTCGTCTTCTACCGCGTCCGCCTGGACTGGGGACAGGGCCTCGCCTACCGCGTCCATTTCGGCGAGACCCCGGGCCGGGGCTCGGAGAACATCTCCCCGATCGGCACGACGGTGTACACGCCCGTGCGCCAGCGGATCGACGCCGACTTCACCGCTTACACCGGCAACGCCAGCGTCCTGCCGACGAGCAAGCCCGCGGTCACGACGGTCCCGGTGCGCTACAACAACCGCACCGCCGACGTGGTGGCGACGCGGACGCAGAGCATCGCGGGCTGGTACTACATCGCGGTGGAGCTGGGCGCGGCCGAGGACCCCACCCCGGTCCCGATCCGCCTCGAGGTCACCGTCACCGGCACCCCGGAGGCCGGGCCCGGGTACGCCTCGGGAACGCAGGCCACGTCCGGTGGCGGCGGAGTGCCTGCCCCGGCCGGGGCACAGCAGCAGGCCCCGGCCGTGGTGGACGGCAGCGACGCGACGACCACGTCCTTCTCGCCGGTGGGCCGGGTCTTCGCGGGGGCGGGCATCGCCGTCGCCGCCGGGCTGCTCGGCGCCGCTGTCCTGCTCGCCCGCCGGCGCTGGACGTGAACACCGGGCCCGGGCTGCCGACCGTCGAGGTCCCCGGCGGGCGCGTCGAGTACGACGACGTCCCCGGCGGACCGGCACTCGCTCCCCTGCTGTTCCTGCACGAAGGGCTCGGCTCGGTCGGGCTGTGGCGGGGCTTTCACCGCCGGGTCGCCGCGGCCACCGGACGCCGGGCGGTGGCGTACTCCCGCCTCGGCCACGGGTTCTCCGACCTCCCGCCCCGGAAGCGGACCGCGCGGTTCGCCCACGAGGAGGCGGAGACCGTCGTCCCGGCGCTGGTCGCCGCGCTCGGCCTCGAGCGCCCGGTCCTGGTCGGGCACAGCGACGGTGCGTCGATCGCACTGCTGCACGCGGCCGCCGCGGACGTCACCGGGCTGGTCGTGCTGGCACCGCACGTGCTCGTGGAGGAGCACGGGCTCGCCGGCATCCGGCAGGCGCGCCGCACCTTCGCCGAGGGCGACCTGCGGCGCCGGATGGCCCGCCACCACTGCGACCCGGACGTCACGTTCCGGCACTGGAACGACGTGTGGCTGTCGGTGGAGTTCCGGGACTGGGACCTGCGCCCCGCGCTGCCCGGGATCCGCTGCCCGACGCTCGCCGTGCAGGGCACCGCGGACGAGTACGGCACCGCGGTGCACGTCGAGGAGGTGCGGACCCGCGCCGGCGGACCGGTCGAGGTGCTGATGCTCGACTGCGGGCACGCCCCGCACCTGGAGCGCCCCGACGACGTCGAGGCAGCCGTGACGGCGTTCCTGCGCGGCCTGCCCTGACTCAGTCCACCGCGCGGATCGGCGGCAGCTCCACCTCGCGCACCGCCCGCACGAACGCGGCGATCGCCGGATGCGCGCCCGCCCCGCGCCGGTACGCCGCGAGCGTGGTGCGGTGCATCGCGAGGCGGGTGAGCCGGACGCCCGGGGCCGGGTCGACGAGCCCCAGCTGCGGCACGAGCGCCACGCCGTGGCCGATCCCCACCAGGGCGAGCACGGTGGCGAAGTCGTCGACGACGTGCCGCACGCGGGGGGTGAACCCCGCCGCCTCACAGGCCCGCACACTCATCGTGCCGCAGCGGGTGGCGGGCGGCGCCATGATCCACGGGGCGTCGCGCCAGCGTCCGAGGGGGTCGGCCGCCCCGGGGCGCGGGGCGAGGTCGCGGGGCGCGGCGAGGAACATCGGCTCGTCGAACAGGTGCGCGGTGTCCAGGCCGGGTTCGGGCGGCGCCGCGACGAAGTCGTAGCGGTGCACCAGCGCGACGTCGAGCTCGCCCGCCCGCACCGCGTCGGCGACGGCGGCGGGGTCGATCTCCCGCACGGCCGGGACCAGCCCGGGATGCTCGGCCGCCAGCCGGGCGAGCGCGGCCGGGACGACGGCTCGCGCCGCCGACGGGAACGCCCCGACCACGAGCGGCCCGGCGGGCCCGGTGCGCGTGGCCGCGAGCTCCGCTCCCGCCCGCTCGAGCCGCTCGAGGACGGCCTCGGTGTGCTCGACGAGCGCCGTCGCGGCCGGGGTGAGCACGACCCGCCGCCCCGACCGCTCCAGCAGCGCCACGCCGGCCTCCTTCTCCAGCGCGGCGAGCTGTTGCGACACCGCGGACGGGGTGTAGGCCAGCGCCTGCGCGACGGCGGCGATCGTGCCGCGCCGGGACAGCTCCCGGAGCATCCGCAGCCTGCGCACATCGAGCATCAGCTGAGCTTACGGCCGAGGCAAGAAATCGGAACTCGACGTGACGACCCGGGGGCGCGAGGCTCGGCGTCGTGGATCTCACCGGCGTGCACGTCCCCCTGATCACCCCGTTCACCGCGTTCGGCGAGGTCGACGCCGTCGCCCTGGAGGAGCTCGCCCGCGAGGTCGTGGCCGCCGGCGCGTCCGGGCTCGTCGCGCTCGGCACGACGGGCGAGGCCGCCGCGCTGACCGACGCCGAGCGGCGCACGGTGCTCGAGGTCGCCACCCGCGTGCCCGGACGACCGGGGCGACGCTGACCGTGGGCGCGGGCACGAACGACACCCGCCGCAGCGCAGCCGCCCTCGCCGAGCTGGCTGCCTGGCCCACGGCGGGGGCCGCGCTCGTGCCGGTGCCCGCCTTCACCCGCCCCACCGAGGACGGTGTGGTGGCCCACTTCGCCGAGCTGGCGCGGCGCAGCCCGGTCCCGGTCGTCGTCTACCACGTCCCCCACCGGACGGGCCGCAGCCTGTCCGCCCCGACGCTGCGGCGGCTGGCCGCCCTGCCCGGCGTCGTCGGGGTGAAGCACGCGGTGGGCGCGCTGGACGCCGACGCCGTCGAGCTGCTCGCGGACCCGCCGCCCGGGTTCGCCGTGCTGGCCGGTGACGACGTGGTCGCGTCGCCGCTGCTCGCGCTGGGCGCCGCCGGGGCGGTGCTCGCGTCGGCGCACCTGCACACGGAGCGGTTCGCCGCGCTCGTCCTGGCCTGGCGCGACGGTGACGTGGCGACGGCCCGGGCGCTGGGCGGCGCGCTCGCACGGCTGTCCGGAGCCCTGTTCGCCGAGCCGAACCCGACCGTGCTCAAGGGGGTGCTGCACGCCGTCGGGCGGATCGGGAGCGCCGCGGTACGGCTGCCGCTCCTGCCCGCCGGCCCGGACCCGGTCGCGGCCGCGCTCGCCCACCTCGACCCGCGGGTCAGGACGCCGTCCAGCCCGTCCAGCGCGTCGGCGTGACCACCAGGACGACCCCGTCCGGCGCGGCCGCGGCGTAGGCCGGGTACTTCGCCCGCAGTGCCGCGAGCGCCCGGTCCCGCAGCGCGCCGTCGGCGTGCACGGCGGCGGTGGCGTCCACCCGCACCCACCACAGCGTCGACCAGTCGTCGGCGTAGTGGTCGACGAGCAGCCCCACGCGTGGATCGCGTGCGACGTCCGCGAGCCGCGCCAGCCGCGTGCTGCGCTTGGGCTTCACCTCGTCCACCACGGAGCACACCACCCCGTCCACGAGCGCGAACGTGATCGGCACGAGCCGCGGGGTGCCGTCGGGGCGCAGCGTGGCGAGCCGGGCGACCGGGGCGGCGGCCAGCCGGGCGCGCTGCTCGGCGGGGTCCAGGGCGGGCACCCCGCGATTGTCCCCGCTCTCAGCGCTTCCACAGCCGTCGCCCACCGCCGCGGGGCTAGCCTCCGAGCATGGCTCCTCCCCCCGCGGTCGCGCCGGCGCCCGGCGTCTTCCGGATCCCCACCATCGGCTCGTGGGGCACGAACTCGTTCTTTCACTGATGGCTGTCCGCCTGCTTCGCGACGGCGTTCAGCCATCAGACATGCGTGGCGCGCTGGTCGACGACGACGGGTCGGTCACGCTCGTCGACACCGGCCTCAGGACCGCGCCCCGCGGATCGTCGCCGGGCTCGCGGCGATCGGGAAGCACCCCGCCGACGTCACGCGGATCGTGCTCACGCCGCCTCCTCGCTGACGCTCGTCGGCAGCGCTCGCGCGCTGCTGTGTCGGATGGTGAGCTCGCAAGCTCGCTCTCGTACGCCCACCCCGACCACGCCTCCGGGGCCGCCGAGCTGGCCGGGAGCACCGGCGCGCCGGTCGCCGTCCACGAGCGGGACGCCCCGTACGCCGAGGAGGGCAACGCGCCGCCCCAGGACACGTCCACCCTCGGCGGCAGGCTCATGTCCCGCATGCCCGGGAACACCTTCCCGCCGGTCCCGGTGGGTGAGCGGCTCGTCGACGGGCAGGTCCTCGACGTGGCGGGCGGGCTCCGCGTGGTCGCCACTCCCGGGCACTCCCCCGGGCACATCTCGCTGCTGCACGAGCCGACCCGCACGCTGATCACCGGGGACGCGATCTTCAACGTCCTCGGGCTGCGGTACTCACCGCGGATGCTGTGCACCGACTTCCGGCTCAGCAGGCGCACCGCGCACGTGCTGGGCGAGCTGGAGTACGACCGGGCCGGCTTCACGCACGGCCCGGAGATCATGGACGGCGCGCGGCAGGCCGTGCGCGGGTTCCTCGCGAAGGCGGTCACCCGCCGCACACCCGAGTAGGGCGGGAAGAGAACGGTCCGCGCTGAGGTTGAGCCCGGTCGAGCGGCCGCCGGAGAGCCTGGTGGTCAGCGGCGGGCTCTTCCACGGCGTGCAGCTGTGGGTGAACCTGCCGAAGGCCGACAAGTGGCTCGAGCCCAAGTACCAGGACCTGCGCGCCGGCGCGTCGGCGCTGCTCACCACGCCCGACGGCGGTGCGCTGATCCGCGTGATCGCGGGTGAGCTGGCCGGGCTGACCGGCCCGGGCTCGACCTACACGCCGATGGCGATGATGCACGCCACCGTCTCCCCCGGCGCCACGGTGCGGCTGCCGTGGCGGCGCGACTTCAACGCGCTGGTCTACGTGCTCTCCGGGGCCGGGTCGGTGGGGCCCGACCGGCACCCGGTGCACACCGGCCAGGCCGCGCTGTTCGGCCCGGGCGACACGATCACGGTGGCCGGCAACGAGCGGCAGGAGTCCTGCCTGCCCGGCCTGGATGTGATCATCCTCGGCGGACGGCCGATCCGCGAACCGATCGCGTGGGCCGGCCCGTTCGTGATGAACACCAAGGCGGAGGTGCTGGAGGCGTTCGAGGACTACCAGAAGGGCAAGCTGGGGGTCGTCCCCGCCACCTACGTCCCGCACGGTTCGCTCGGAGGAAACGCCTGATGGACATCTCGGTCGCCGACGCCCCCGCCCGGTCCCGGTTCGAGGCCTCGCGGGGCGACGCCCTCGCCGGGTTCGCCGAGTACCGGCTCCGCGACGACACGATCACGATGACGCACACCGAGGTCGACGACGCGTTCGAGGGCCAGGGCGTGGGCGGCGCACTCGTGCGCAGCGCCCTCGACATCGCCCGCGAGCGCGGCCTGGCGGTGCTGCCGGCGTGCCCGTTCGTGCGCGAGTGGATCGCGCGACACGCCGACTACGCCACCCTCGTGCCGGACGCGGAGCGGGCGGGCTTCGGCCTCTGACCCGCCGTCGACGTGACTGTCGGGGTCGCTTCGTAGGCTGGTCGACGTGCTCGCCGTCCACGCTCTCTGGTCCCCCGGTCGCGGAGTGCTGCTCTGGGCCGAGGACGGCGAGCGGCCCGCCACGTCGTCGAGCCGCTCCCTGCGCTCGGCCCGGCCCCACCCGTTCGCGGCGCCGTCGGCCGCGCTCGCGGCGCTGCACCCGGGCAAGCCGGCCACGGTCACGCTGCTGCTGCCGTCGCGGCCGGGCGGCCCGCTCGCGTCCCCCGCGCTGGTGCGCACCGGCGGCCGGGGCGGCGCGCCGCGCGGCGGCCCCGTGCTGCGGCCGTGGTCGGTGCCCGCGCTCGCCGTCGACGTCGCCGAACTGGAGGACCCGGCCGACGAGGCCCGATACGGGGCCACCGTGGCGCACCTCCGCCGGGTGGCGGCGCTGGCCGCCGACCTCGCGGCGCGCGGCCGGGTGTTGCCCACGCTCCACCGCCGCCGCGACCACGCGCTCGCCCGGTGGCGCCCGGTCGTGCAGGGGCTCGACGCCGTCGCCCTCGACGCGCTCGTGGCCGCGCTGCCGCCGGTCGGCCGGGCGGAGGCCACCGGCGCCGTGCGGGGCGTCGAGCCGGGCCGGGGCGCCGACCCGCACGCCCTCGTCTCCGACGCGCTCCACGCGCTCACCGACGCCGCCGTGCGCGACCGCCTCGCCCGCGCCGCCGAGCCCGTCACCGTGCTGCCGCCGCGCCGGGGCCGGGCGCCGCAGCAGCTGCCCGCCGCCGAGGCCTGGCTCGCCGCGCTGCTCACCCCCGACGCGCGCGTCGACGCCCCGGCCGGCGAGCTGGGCGCGCTGGCCGACGCCGTCGGCGAGTGGGATGCGTTCGGCACCACCGTCACCGGGGAGGGCCGGGCCTGCTTCCGGCTCACCGAGGTCAGCACCCTGCACGACCCCGACGACCCCGGTCCCGACCCGCTCGACCAGACCGGCGAGGGCACCCGCTGGGTGCTGGAGTTCCTGCTGCAGTCCACGGCCGACCCGAGCCTCCTGGTGCCGGCCGAGCAGGTGTGGGCGGGCGGTGCCGACCGGCTGATCGCCGAACCGCAGGAGCTGCTGCTCGCCGAGCTCGGCCGAGCCGCACACGTGCTACCGGAGCTGGCCGGCGCGCTGCGCGCCGCCACGCCGAGCGTGCTCGACCTCGACCTCGAGGGCGCCCACCACTTCCTCACCGCCGGCGCGGCGCTGCTCGTCGAGGCCGGGTTCGGGGTGCAGCTGCCCGCGGGGTGGGACGGCGCCCGCCGCGTCGGGCTCACCCTGAGCGCCCGCAGCACGCCCGCCGACCGGGTCGTCACCCGCGGCGGCCTGGGGCGCGAGCAGCTCGCCGACTTCCACTGGTCGGTCGCCGTCGGCGACGACGAGTTGTCGGAGGAGGAGCTCGCCGAGCTGGTGGCGGCCAAGGCGCCGCTCGTGCGGCTGCGCGGCAAGTGGGTCACCGTCGACGCCGAGCGGCTGCGCGCCGGGCTCGCGTTCCTGCGGCGGTCCCGCACGCGCCGTGTCGGCGCCGCCCCCACCGTCGCCGAGGTCCTCGCCCTCGCCCAGCGCCACCCCGACGACCCGGTCGACGGCGAGGAGCTCCCGCTGCCGGTCACCGACATCCGCGCCGACGGCTGGATCGGCGACCTCCTCGCCGGCACCGCAGAGGGGGCGATCGCCCCGGTCGAGCCCCCGCTGGGCTTCCGCGCACAGCTGCGGCCCTACCAGCAGCGCGGGGTGGCGTGGCTGGCGTTCCTCGCCCGCCTCGGGCTGGGCGCGTGCCTCGCCGACGACATGGGCCTGGGCAAGACCGTGCAGCTGCTCGCGCTGGAGGCCCACGAGCGCTCACCGGGCGGCCACGGCGCCGGGGAGGTCGGGCCCACGCTGCTGATCTGCCCGATGTCGCTGGTCGGCACCTGGCAGCGAGAGGCCGCCCGGTTCGCACCGGATCTGCGGGTGCACGCCCACCACGGCTCCGCGCGGCTGCACGGCCCGGCACTCGCCGAGGCGGTCGCGGCGTCCGACCTCGTCGTCACCACCTACGCCACGGCCACCCGCGACGCCGACGAGCTCGCCGGCGTCGCCTGGCACCGTCTGGTGCTCGACGAGGCGCAGGCGGTGAAGAACAGCCGCGCCTCACACGCGCGCGCCGTCCGCCGGTTCGACGCCGGGCACCGGGTGGCCCTCACCGGCACGCCGGTGGAGAACCGGCTCTCGGAGCTGTGGTCGATCATGGACGTGCTCAACCCCGGGCTGCTCGGTTCGGCCGACCGCTTCCGCGCCCGCTACGCGATCCCCGTCGAACGCCACGGCAACACCGAGGCCGCCGCGCTGCTGCGCCGCGTCACCCGCCCGTACCTGCTGCGCCGGGTCAAGACCGACCCGTCGATCATCGACGACCTGCCCGAGAAGATCGAGATCACCCAGCACTACCGGCTCACCCGCGAGCAGGCGTCGCTCTACCGCACGGTCGTCGACGACATGATGGAGAAGATCGAGGACTCCGACGGGATCGAGCGGCGCGGCAACGTCCTCGCCGCGATGGCCAAGCTCAAGCAGGTCTGCAACCACCCCGCGCACCTGCTGCACGACGGCTCGGTGATCGGCCGCCGCTCGGGGAAGATCCTCCGGATGGAGGAGCTGCTCGCCGAGATCCTCGACGAGGGCGACCGCGTGCTCTGCTTCACCCAGTTCACCGAGTTCGGGCACCTGCTCGTGCCGCACCTGTCGGCCCGGTTCGACACCGACGTCGCGTTCCTGCACGGCGGCACCCCGAAGAAGCGCCGCGACGAGATGGTCACCCGCTTCCAGTCCGGCGACGGCCCACCGATCATGCTGCTCTCGCTCAAGGCGGGCGGCACCGGCCTCACGCTGACCGCGGCCAACCACGTGATGCACGTCGACCGCTGGTGGAACCCCGCGGTCGAGAACCAGGCCACCGACCGCGCGTTCCGCATCGGGCAGCGCCGCAACGTGCAGGTGCGCAAGTTCGTCTGCCCGGGCACGGTGGAGGAGCGCATCGACGACATGATCACCAAGAAGAAGGCGCTGTCGTCGATGGTGGTGGGCGACGGCGAGAGCTGGCTCACCGAGCTGTCCACCGACACCCTCCGGGAGCTGTTCACCCTCGGCTCCGAGGCGCTGCAGGAGGAGGCCGACGATGCCGTCGAGGACATCTGAGCCCGACCCCTTCTGGTGGCGCGACGCCGAGCCCACCCGGCCCCGCCGGGTCGAGGGCGGCATCCAGATCAGCAGCACCCGCGGGCCGATCGCCCGCACCTGGTGGTCGCAGCGGTTCCTCACCGTGCTCGAGTCGATGGGCCTGGGCGGGCGGCTGTCACGGGGGCGCACCTACGCCCGGGCGGGGCAGATCATCTCCCTCGACGTCGACGCGGGCGGCGCCGTGGCCCAGGTGCAGGGCAGCAGGCCGCGGCCGTACAAGGTGCGGATCGGCATCCCGGCGTTCGGCAAGCTCGAATGGGGCGCGGTCGCGCAGGCGCTGGCCGACGACGCCTCCTACGCGGCCGCGCTGCTGGGCGGCGAGATGCCCCGCGACATCGAGGAGGTGTTCTCGGCGTCGGGCTGAGCCTGTTCCCGGCGACCACCCGCGACCTCGCGATGGACTGCAGCTGCCCCGACCACGCCGTCCCGTGCAAGCACCTGGCCGCGGTGTTCTACGTGCTGGCCGAGCGCTTCGACGCCGACCCGTTCGAGATCCTCGCGCTGCGCGGCCGCGACCGCGAGACGCTGCTGGAGGACCTGCGGGCCCGCCGCGCCGCCGCCACCCCGGCGGGCCCCGCCGAGGGCGTGCCGGCACTGGCCGAGGTCATGCACGCCTACTGGGCGCCGGGCGCCGAGCCCGCCGAGCGGCTGGCCGGCCCGAGCACACCGCCGGACGCCCTGCTCGACCAGGTGCCGGCGTTCCCCATCGCGGTGCGCGGCGAGCCCGTCACCGAGCTGCTGCGTCCCGCCTACCGCGCGCTGGCGGCGCAGGAGTAGCGGGTACGAATGCGGGGTGCCCGAATCAGACACCCCGCACCCCGACACCCCGCGCCTGGCCACGCTCGCCGTCCACGCCGGCAACGCCGTCGACGCCGGGAGCGGGGCGATCCGCCGCCCGCTCGTGATGGCCAACTCCTACGCGTTGCCCGACGACCCCTCCGAGCTGTCCTGGTCGGGCACCGGCACCCCGCTCTACACCCGCAACGGCGGCGCGAACCAGGGCTGGCTGGAGGAGAAGCTCGCCGCGCTCGAGGGCGGCGCGGCGGCGGTGGCGCTGGCCAGCGGGATGGCGGCCCAGCACGCGGTGTTCTTCGCCGCGCTGCGGTCGGGTGACCACGTCGTCTGCTCCGACAACACCTATGTCGGCACCTACCGGCTGCTCACCGAGCTGCTCCCGCAGAAGTACGGGATCACGGCAACGCTCGTGGACTCCTCCGACCTCGCCGCGGTCGCCGCCGCGATCCGCCCGGAGACCCGCGTGGTCCACGTCGAGACACCCGCGAACCCGACCACCCGGATCACCGACGTCGCCGCGGCCGCCGAGCTCGCCCACGCCGCGGGCGCCCTGCTGTCGGTGGACGCCACGTTCGCCACGCCCGTGCTGCAGCGTCCGCTGGCCCTCGGCGCCGACGTCGTCGTGCACTCGCTCACCAAGTACGTCAATGGGCACGGCGACGCGATGGGCGGCGCCGTGATCGGCGGCGGCGCGGCGGGCACCGACCTCGTCGGGCGGATCCGGAGCGAGGCGATGGTGAACGTCGGTGGCGCGATCAGCCCGTTCAACGCCTGGCTGATCATGCGCGGGTCGGTGACGCTGCCGATGCGGATGCGGGCGCACTGCGCGAACGCGCTGGCCGTCGCGGAGTTCCTGGAGAACGACCCGCGCGTGGCCTACGTCGCCTACCCCGGGCTCGCGTCGCATCCGCAGCACGCCCTGGCCGCGCGCACGCTCGACGGCGGGTTCGGCGGCATGCTCGCGTTCGCGGTGCACGGCGACCCCGCCACGCAGAACCGGTTCGTGGCGGCGCTGCAGGTGATCACCTCGGCGGTGTCGCTCGGGCACGACGAGTCGCTGATCGTGCACGTCGCGGGCGACGACGAGCGCGCCCGGTTCTACCCGGAGGAGTTCCGCCGCTACGGCCACCTGCGCTTCTCGGTGGGCCTGGAGGATCCGCGCGACCTGGTGGCCGACCTCGACCAGGCCCTGACGGCGGCGGTCGCCCCCGCGTGACCGTGGGGCGGGCCGGGCGACGCGTCACGCGGTGGCCGGCTCCGCGAGCAGCCCGCTGCGCCGCGCGCGGCGCTCGAACCACAGCGTGGCGAGCGGCGGGATGCTCGCGACCAGCGCCAGCACCGTCGCGCTGACACTCCATCGGTACTGGCGCGCGACCAGCAGCGTGATCACGACATAGGCGACGAACAGCGCGCCGTGGGTCGGCCCGAACACGTTCACGCCGATGTCGTCGAGCACGACGACGTACTTGAAGAACATCCCGATGAGCAGCCCGACCCACGAGCAGGCCTCGGCGATCGCGATCGCGCGGAAGACGCGGGCACCCGTGGGCGGGGAGAAGAGGGCCAGCACGCCCTCCACTGTGCCGCACGCCGGGAGCACTGCTTCTACCGGGTGTCGAACCCCACCTCGCGCCGGGTCCCCACCTGCACGGCGCAAGTGTAGGTAGACACCTACGTAGGTTTTGGCTTACGCTTTAGCCGTGCAGGCCGTCCTCGAAGCGCTCGTCGAGCCCCGCCGGCGCGACATCCTCCGGCTGGTCCGCGATGCGGAGCTGCCGGCGGGAGCCATCGCCGCCCGGTTCCCCGACGTCGCCCGCCCGACCGTGTCGCAGCACCTGCGGGTGCTGCGCGGCGCCGGGCTCGTCACCGAGCGGCGCGACGGCACGCGGCGGCTCTACCGCGCCCAGCCGGACGCGCTGGGCGAGCTGCGCGCGTTCGTCGAGGACTTCTGGGACGCCCGGCTGGCCATGATCAAGGCGATCGCCGAGGAGGAGCCGTGAGCACCACGCAGTGGTGGACCGAGCTGAAGAGCATCACGCTGCACGTCGAGGGGGAGCGACCGCGGCTGTGGCCGCACGGGGCGAGCGCGGAGTACGTCCGCGCGCGGACGGAGCTCGTGGCGGCCGAGGCCGAGCTGCGGGACCGGATCGAGGCCGTCGCGGCGCTCCGCCGCGCGCTCCCGCCCGGCGCCCCGCTCGGGGAGTACACGTTCACCGAGGGCCCCGTCGACCTCGCCGCCGACGGCCCGCAGCGGCCCGTCACGCTCGAGGAGCTGTTCGCCGGCCACGACCACCTGGTGCTCTACCACCTGATGCTGCACCCGGAGGACACCGCGGCCTGCGCGGCGTGCTCGATGTTCGTCGACGGCCTGAACGGGGTGGAACGCCACCTCGCCCGGCGCACCGGGTTCGCCGTCATGGCGCCCGCCCCGCTCCCGGCCGTCCGGGCGTGGGCCCGCACCCGCGGCTGGTCCCGGGTGCGGCTGGTGTCCGCCGCAGGCACCACGTTCCTCGACGACCTCGGCGTGGCCGGGTCCCGGGGCGCGCTGTTCCCGGCGTTCAGCGTCCACACCCGCCACGGCGACGGGGTGCGGCACGTCACCACGGCCCCCGCCGACTTCCCCGACGGGAGCATGCGCGGGATGGACCTGATGAGCCCGGTGTGGAACGTGTTCGACCTGCTCCCGTCCGGCCGCGGCGACGGCGACCCGGACAACACCTATCCCCTGACGCCGTCGGCGCGCTGACGCTCCACGCCCGGGGCCGCGACCGCGCGCAGCTGCCGCGCCAGTGCCACCGCCAGCGGGTGGGGCGCGTCCCAGCGCGCGACGCCGGCCACCTCGCGCACCCACTGCACGCCGCGGATCGCGTTGGTGAGGAACACGCCGTCGGCGGCCGCCAGGTCCGCGAGGGTCAGCTCGCCGATCGCGTACGGCAGGCCGGCGGCGTCGAGCGCGT
>NZ_JAHKRK010000159.1 GCF_019396355.1 Pseudonocardia nigra | reverse complement strand
GGCGGCCAGCCCGGCAGCGCCGGCCGCCGCCACGCCGGCACCGGCGGCGACCCACGGCCGTACCGGCGGCAGCGCCGGGTTCTCCGCGCGGGCCGACGTGGTGAACCGATCGGCGACCGCCCCGCCCAGGCCGATGGCCAGCCCGGCGAACAGCAACCACCGCAGCGCCGCGGTCGGCCAGCTGATGCCCGTTCCGGACGGGCCGGCGGACGTGGCGGCCGGGGCGGAGCCGACGACGAAGCCGAACTCGCCCTCCACCAGATCACCGTCGGCGCCGGTCACTCGCCACCGCACCCGGTACTCCCCCACCCCTACGGGATCGGCGAACCGAGCGAGCACCGCCCGGCCGTCCCGGCCGCTGCCGGGCGCATCGGTGGGGACGACCCGCCCGTCAGAGTCCAGCACGGTGATCGCGTCGGGGCCGATCGACACGGGCTCGTTGAACACCAACGTCACCAACGTCGGCGCCTCGGCCACCGCCGTGTCGGCAGCCGGGTCGGTGAACAACAGGGTCGGGTGCGCGGCGGCCGTACCCGCCGTGCCCAGCAGGCCGCCGACGACGACCGAACCCACCACGAGCAGCGAGGCGAATGCCCTGACCACCGCCGCGGGCACGCTCGCCGGACCGAGTACCGGACGCGACCCCACACTGGTCATCTACGCGCACTCGTCCCGCCGGTCGCAGCCTGCTTCCATCACCGGCCTATCCTACGGGCCTGGTACGTAGGTTCAGTCGAGGCCCGAGGAATCAGATGGCACACGAGGCAGCCAGGCGCGAGGCCCTCCGGCCGCAGGCGGGACACGCTCTCGTCCCGGCCGGTACCGGCGCTTCCGGGGCCGACCACGAAGAGTGCTCAGCAAACCCTTCCTCCCCCGGGGCAGCGCGCCGTGGGAGTGTGTTGTCGCGATCCGAGGTGCGCGCGACGATCGCGGTGGTCGTGCTCGCCCTTGCCGGCGTGGTCGCGCTCTGGCCGCGGGACCCGGCACCCCAGGGGGCGGCCGCCGGTGGCCCCGGCCCGCAGGAGCCCTCCGAGTCGGCGCAGATCACCGCATCCGTGCCGGACGACGCCGCACTCGCGCCATTGCGCCGCCAGGCGGCGCTGGAACCCTGCCCGTCGCCACAGCCGGACGCGCCGCCGGCGGCGGGCCCTCTCGCCGGCGTCGTCGTACCGTGCCTGGGCGAGCCGGGCCGGGTCGACCTGGGCGCCGCGCTGGCCGGGCGCTCGGCGCTGCTCACCCTGTGGGCATCCTGGTGCGGCGTCTGCCGCGAGGAGATGCCAGTGCTGGCCGCCTACGCGGCCGAACCGGATGCGATACCGGTGGTCGGGATCAACGTCCAGGACCGGCCGGACGCTGCGCTGAGCCTGCTGGCCGATCTCGACGTCCACTTCCCGTCGGTCACGGATCCCGACGGGGCGCTGCAGCGCGCGCTGAACGCACCCCGGGCGGTTCCCCTCAGCTTCGTCGTGCGCCCCGACGGCTCCGTTCAGCTCATCCCGCCCCGGGTATTCCGCTCCGTCGAGCAGATCCGGCAGTCCGTGGCGGAATACCTTCCCGCCCCGAGTTGATCAGACGCGAGTGGAGTGAGACGTGCAGCGAACGGTCCTGGTCGTCGACGACGAGCCGAAGATCCGGGCCCTCGTTCGCGGCTACCTCGAACGAGACGGACACAGCGTGCTCGAGGCCGGCACCGCGGCCCGGGCGCTGGAGCTCGTGCCCGGCGCGGACCTGATGATCCTCGACCTCCGGCTGCCCGACCGGGCGGGGGAGGAGGTCGCCCGCCAGGTCCGAGCCGCCGGCGACATGCCGATCATCATGGTGACGGCCAAGGCCGACGAGGCCCAACGCATCGCCGGCCTGCGGCTGGGCGCCGACGACTACGTCACCAAACCCTTCAGCCCTCGCGAGCTCGTCGCCCGCGTGGACGCCGTGCTACGCCGTGCCGCAGGTACCTCCGTTGACGCGACACCGGTGTCGTTCGGCGGCGGAGCTCTGTGCATCGACGCAGAACGTCGCGAGGTGTCGGTGGACGAGCACCCGGTCTCCCTCACCCGCACCGAGTTCGACCTGCTGAACACCCTGGCCGCGCGCCCAGGGCGGGTGTGGTCGCGCCTGGAGCTGGTGAGGCGGGTGCAGCGCGAGGAGCAGGAAGCCTACGAACGCACGATCGACGTGCACGTCAAGAACCTGCGGCGCAAGCTCGCCGACCGGCCGCCCCGCCTGGTGATCACCGTGCCCGGCGTCGGCTACAAGCTGGGGGTGGATCGCGATGCCTAGATGGCTGCAGGACCTGTGGAGCAGTCGGTTCGCCCGCCGACTGACGGTGGCTTTCGTGGCAACCGCGGTCGCGGCCGCCGCGCTCACGGCGGTACTCGTCAATCTCGCCATCGGCGCCCGGTTCGACGCCTATCTCGAGTCGCAGCGTCAGGCTCGCGAGCAGCAGATCGTCGAGGTGCTCGCCGCCGACTACCGGCAAGCCGGTGGTTGGCGGCCCGACTCGCTGAACCGGCTCGCGCCGGCGTTCGTGATGTCCGGCGCCGAGGTCGACCTGCTCGGCGCCGACGGCCGCCTGGTGTGGTCGACGGCCGGGCTCGGCATGAGCCCGGGGATGGCCGAGATGCACCGCGAGATGATGGGAACCCCGGAGCTCTCGGCTGCCGGCCGGTGGCCGGTGCTCGTGGACGGGCAACAGGTCGGCACGGCGCTGCTGCGGGTCCCGCAGGCCGCTCTCCCCGCTGCCGACGAGCAGTTCCGCACCTCGGTCAACCAGCTCCTGCTCGGCGGCGCGCTTCTCGCGGGGCTGCTCGCGCTGCTGGTCGGGCTCGCGCTCGCCCGGCGTACGACCATCGGGGTGACTGAGCTGACGGCGGCGGCGAATGCGCTCGCCGCGGGTCGACGGGACCGGCGGGCCGCCGTGTCCTCTCCCGACGAGATCGGTGACCTCGCGGCCGCGTTCAACACGATGGCCGATGCCGTGGTCCGCGAGGACGAGCTGCGCCGCCTCTTCGCCGCCGACGTCGCCCACGAGCTGCGGACGCCGCTGACGATCCTGCGCAGCCAACTCGAAGCCGTGCAGGACGGGATCACCGCCCCCACCCCCACCGTCGTCGACTCGCTGCACGAGGAGTCGCTGCGGCTGGGCCGGCTGGTCGCCGATCTGGAGATGATGGCCGCCGCCGACGCCGCCGCCTTCACACTCCACCGCAGGAGCCTGGCCCTGCGCCCCCTGGTGTGCGAGGTCCTGGACGGGTTCGCCGCGCACCTCGCCGAGCGCGACCTGACCCTCAGCACCGACCTCGCCGAGGTGACCGCCCACGTGGACCCCGCCCGGATGCGTCAGGTGCTCACCAACCTGCTCAGCAACGCGGCCAAGTTCACGCCCGCAGGTGGCCGCGTGAGCGTCACCCTCGGGCACCGCGACGGCGAGGTGGAGTTGGCCGTGACCGACACCGGGGTGGGCATCCCCGCCGACGAACAGCCGCGGGTGTTCGACCGCTTCTACCGGGGCGCCGGGTCGCGGGCCGCGGGGTCGGGCATCGGCCTCGCGGTGGCCGCCGAGCTCGTCGCCGCGCACGGTGGCGACATCAGCGTGCACAGCGAGCCCGGGCACGGCAGCACGTTCCTCTTGCGC
This sequence comes from Pseudonocardia nigra, assembly GCF_019396355.1. GTDB lineage: Bacteria > Actinomycetota > Actinomycetes > Mycobacteriales > Pseudonocardiaceae > Pseudonocardia > Pseudonocardia nigra. The sequence goes on along the minus strand of NZ_JAHKRK010000159.1, from coordinate 14,873 downwards.
CTCCCGACGAGCGGCGCGGCGCCCGCGGCGACGTTCATCGGCTCTTCACAGGAGCCACCTAGCGTCGACGGCGTCCGAACGCACACGAGTTGAGGAGTTGCACATCATGCAGTACCGGACGCGCCGCCTGGGCCTGGCCGCCGCCGTCGCGGTGGCACTCGGCGCCGGCCTGACCGCCACCGCCGGTGTCGCCGCCGCCGATCCCGCGGCCCCGCAGGCGCAGGAGCAGGACAGCCGCGCCGAGGATCGGACGCAGCAAATGGACGAGGCGATGGAACAGTGCGTCGAGGCGATGCCGGCCGAGATGCGCGACGAGGCCCGGCAGATGCACGAGCAGATGCGCCCGATGATGCAGATGATGATGAGCGGCGGTATGGACGGCATGGACGGCATGGACGGCATGGGTCCGATGGGCGGCTCGGGCATGGGCGGCATGATGGGCGGCCCCGGCGACGAGGACTCCGGCGACGACGAGGACTCCGGCAGCGACGACTCCGGGAACTCGAACGGCTGAGCCGCGCTGACCTCGACGTTGCGCGCACCCACCGGCGGCCCATCGGCTCCGCCGTGGGAGCGCGCGTCCCGGCTCGTCCCGGTCGGGCCGGCCATCCCGGCCCTGGCTGCGCCCGGCGGCTCCACCACTCAGGGGTGAACCCGTGTACCCGATCCTGTTCGAGATCTTCGGCATACCGATCAGCAGTTACGGCGTGAGCAAGGCGCTGGCCGCACTCGCCGCGTTCGTCCTGCTCGCCCGGGAGTTCCGCCGACTGCGCTGGGACCCCGACGTGGCGGGCACTCTGGTCATGGCGACGACGATCGTGGGGTTCCTCGGTGGAAAGCTCTACTACCTCGCCGAGCACCTCGGCAGCCTCACCATCCACGACTTCGGCACCTCCGGGTTCACCTGGTACGGCGGTTTCCTCGCCGGGCTGGTGACGTTCGTGGTGGTCGCCCGCCGTCATCGCCTGCCGCTGCCCGAACTCGCCGCCGTGTCCGTGGCTCCGCTCTCGGTCGCCTACGGCATCGGCCGGCTGGGTTGTCTGCTTGCGGGCGACGGCACCTACGGCCCGCCCAGCGATCTGCCGTGGGCGATGGCGTTCCCGAACGGCACGATGCCGACCACGGTGCCGGTGCACCCCACCCCGCTATACGAGGCGGTCGCCGCGTTCGCCGTCGCCGGCCTGTTGTGGACCGTTCGGCGGCGGTGGCGTCCCTCGGCGGTGATCGGCACGTACGCGCTCCTGACCGGCGGCGCACGGTTCCTGATCGAATTCGTCCGGGTCAACGACGAGGCCGTTCTCGGGCTGACCCAGCCCCAGCTGTGGTCGCTCGTCCTGGTGCTCGCAGGCGCCGTCCTGCTCGCGCTTCCTGTCTGGCGACCGGCCTATGGGCAGGGAGGGAGGGCCGACGGCCGGTCGCAGCCGACGCCGAGGCGACCTACTATCTCTGTACGTAGATCGTAGTAGAGTCAGTCGTGTACTAGCAGAAGGAGTGGAAGATCATGGAGTCCCTTCTCTTGTCCATCGCGCTCCTCGCCTGCCCGGTCGGGATGGGCGCGATGATGTGGATGATGATGCGCGGCCAGGGCAAGACGACCGGTCAGGACGGCCAGGGGAAGCAGGAGGTCGAACGGCTGCGCAAGGAGATCGACCAGCTCAAGGCCGAGCGCGCCGGGCAGCGCAGGGAAGGGAAGTTCTGATGCCGACCTGGCTCGCCGCGGTCGTCGCGGGCGCGGCGATCACCGCGGTCTACCTCTTCTGCATGCGGCCCATGCGCCGGGGCAACTGCGCGATGACGGGTGGCTCGCGGCAGGACCCAGAGCTCGCGCGGCAGATCGCCGACCTGCGGGAGGAGCTACGGGTGCTGCGCGCGGAGGACGCTCTCGAGTCCGGACAGGTGCGCACGGACCGGCCCGGACCCGGCAAGGACGTCTGATCCGCCTTTCGTCGGAAGAGGAAGCGAGATGAACGGTCCGGGCATGCGAGCCTCGGACGCGGACCGCGAGCGCACCGTCGCCATCCTGCAGCGAGAGGTCGGCACCGGCCGGTTGACGCTCGACGAGTTCTCCGAGCGCAGCGCCATCGCCTACCATGCGCGCACGCTCGGCGAGCTCGCCGCTCTGACCCGCGATCTCCCCCGCCCCATCCGCGGCGGACAGGTCCATACCCGACGCGTCGGCGTGCCGATACTGTCGACACTCGCGCTCCTGGCGGTCCTTGCGCTCGCCGGCCTCGCGACGTCGGGCGTCGGCGACCTGATCAACCCGGTCGCGTTCTCCTGCCACTGAACGAGCTTTCCACGACGGCTCGGGCGCGTGACCCGTCGCTCCCGGGCAACAGACGGAGGAGAATGCCTCAACGTCATCTGGTGTCCCGCCGCAGCCTGCTGCTCGGAGCAGCTGGTGCGGCAGGGCTGGCGTCGACTGGTGGCGCGTGGCTCGCGCTGCGCCCGGAGGACCCAGGGGCCGGACGTCTTCTGGCCGGCTCCGACGCCGTGCAGCGAGCCGAGGACTTCCGCCGCAGCGCGGGCTCCGGCCGCACGGTTCGCGCCGCACTGGTCGCGGAGGAGGCCGAGGTCGATCTCGGCGGGCGCGTGGTGCGCACCTGGTCCTACGACGGGCGAATTCCCGGCTCCGTCCTGCGTTGCCGAGCGGGCGACCAACTCGAGATCGACGTCCGAAACCGGCTCCCCGAGCCGACCACCGTGCACTGGCACGGACTACGGCTGCGCAACGACATGGACGGCGTGCCGAACCTCACCCAGCGGCCGATCGCGCCCGGCGAGGACATGCGGTACTCCTTCACCGCACCCGATCCCGGCACCTACTGGTTCCACCCCCACATGGGGCTGCAGCGCGAACGCGGCCTGTTCGCCCCGCTGATCATCGACGACCCCGCCGATCCCGGTGACTACGACGTGGAGTTCGTCGTGGTGCTCGACGACTGGATCGACGGGGTCGACGCCACCCCCGACGACGTCCTCGCCGCCTTGCGCACCGGAGGCGCCGGAGCGCGGTACCGGTCCCCCGTCCTGGCGGGGAAGATCGCGGACGAGTCGGCGTCATGGACCTACCACGTGCCCCCGGCGCTGGCCGACGCGCCACCGGGGACCCCCTCCGCGGTCACGCGGCTGGCCAGCAGCATCGACTTCCCGTTCTATCTGCTCAACGGCCGCCTACCCACGGCACCGCCGACGTTCCGGGCCGAACCCGGCCAGCGGGCCCGCATCCGGCTGATCAACGCTGCCGGCGCGACGGTGTTCCGCGTGGCCCTCGGCGGCCACCGGCTGACCGTGACCCACACCGACGGCTTCCCCGTCGAGCCGGTCACCGTGGACACCCTGCAGATCGCCTCCGGCGAGCGCTACGACCTGCTGGTCACCCTCGACGACGGCGCGTTCCCGCTCGTCGGCGTCGCCGAGGGCAAGGGCGCCCAGGCCTTCGGGATCGTCCGCACGGGCAGCGGGTCGGCGCCGCCGGCCGACGCGGCCCCCGCCGCGCTGTCGGGCCGGCTGCTCGCCCTCTCCGACCTGCGCGCCACCGCCGGGGTCCGCATCCCTCGTCAGGCACCCGATGCAAGCCACACCGCCTACCTCACCGGCGACATGAACGCCTTCGCGTGGCGCATCAACGCGGAGACCTACCACCACGACCGGCCCTTCGACGGAATCACCCCACTCCCTCTCCACGCGGGGCAGCACGTACAGCTGGAACTGGTCAACCAGACCCCGATGTACCACCCGATGCACCTGCACGGGCACACCTTCGCCGTCCACGGCATCGGGGACTACCGCGACGTCGAACGGACCGGGAACACGGTGCTGCCGGAGGGCACCCGCAAGGACACTGTGATGGTCGCGCCCGGCGAACGCCTCACCGTGAGCTTCGCCGCCGACAACCCTGGTCAATGGCTCGTCCACTGCCACAACGCCTACCACATGGCCACGGGGATGGCGGCCGTCCTGTCCTACCTCGCCGATCCGTGAGCACGAGGTCAGGGCGGCCGACGAGTTGCACGCGCAACGTCGGCCCGCACATGCACTCGTCGCAGGCGGCCCGTCCGGGGTGGCGCTTCCCCGCCACGGCCGCCGTCGGCGCCGCTGCATGGGGCCTCTGGCACGCGGCCTCGCCGTCCGTCCGCCGCTGGCGACCTGGTGCCGGCCGGTCGATCCGTGCGGCACGCCTGCAGGTGCGCACGTTCGGCTCGGGCCCACCGGTCGTGCTGCTGCTGCACGGCATGGTGGCTGCGGGGAACTGCTACGGAGCCGCGTTCGACCGCCTCGGCGGGACGGCCCGCGTCGTGATACCGGACCTGCTGGGCTTCGGCGGGTCGATGGTCCCGACCGGCACGATGAGCGGAGATGATCACCTGGCGGCGCTGGACGACATGCTCGCCGCCCTCGGCCTGGCGGACCGGCCACTGGTCGTGGCCGGGCACTCGATGGGTGGCGCGGTCGCGCTGCGCTTCGCCGCGCGGCACGCCGACCGGGTGCGCGGGGTTGTCACGCTCTGCGGCGCGCTGTACCGCAACCCCGCGGAGGCCGACGCGCGGGTCACGTTGATGGGCCCGGCGGAGGCACTGCTCGGCGGGGACGGGCCGGTCCAGGCAAAGCTGTGCGCCTGGATGTGCCGGCATCGGACGGCCGCCGGTTGGATGGCGGTGGCCGCCCGGCCGGACCTTCCGATCCCGGTCGCCCGCGCTGCCGTCCAGCACACGTGGGGCAGCTACCGCGCTGCGCTCAACGATCTGGTGCGCAGCCCCGAGTGGCAGCCCGCCCTGGATGCGCTCGGCAGGGCGGCGGTGCCGATCACCCTCGCTGAGGGCGCCAGGGACGCCGTGCCGGTGTCGGGTCGGGCCGCCGCGCTCGCGGATGCCCGCCCGAGCGTGCGCTACCTGGCGCAGCCGCGGGCTGCGCACGTGATGCCGCTCAGCGAGGGCGAGTGGTGCGCCCGCCTCATCGCCGAACACCTCCACTCCACCCGGTAACTACGCCCGCCGGTGGCCCTGCCCGCGGAAGCGCAGCAGCCGCAGGGAGTTGGCGACGACGCTCACCGAGGAGAAGCCCATGGCGGCGCCGGCGAGGATCGGGTTGAGCAGACCGATCGCGGCCAGCGGGATCAGCGCGACGTTGTAGACGAACGCCCACCCCAGGTTCTGCAGGATCGTGCGGTAGGTACGTCGCGACAGCCGGATCGCGGTGGGTACCCCGGACAGCTCGCCGCGCATCAGGGTCAGGTCCGAGGACTCGATCGCGACGTCGGTGCCGGTTCCGATGGCGATGCCCAGGTCGGCGGCCACCAGCGCCGGAGCGTCGTTGACGCCGTCGCCGACCATCGCCACGACCTCGCCGGCCGCCTGCAGGCGGGCGACCTCGGATTGCTTGTCCGCCGGCAACACCTCGGCCAAGACGGTGTCCTTCCCGCCCCCCTGCCCTTCGGGCCCACCCCCCGTGTCGATGCCCACCCGGTCGGCGATCGCCTGTGCGGTGCGCCTGTTGTCGCCGGTGATCATCGCGACCTGGAGGCCCATCCTGTGCAGCTGGGCGACGGTCTCCGCGGCACCGTCTTTGAGCGTGTCGGCGACCGCGAGGACGCCACGGACCTGACCGGCCCAGCCGGCGTACACGGCGGTCTTTCCCTCCGACTCCAGCCGTTCGGCCACCTCGGCCAACTCGGTGGGGACGGCGAGCCCGGCCTCGTCTGCCAGCTTGCGCCGACCGACCCACACCGTCTCGCCGTCGACGTCGGCCCGCACCCCGTACCCCGCCTGGGCCGCGAAGCCGGTCACCGCCGGCAGCTCGCCGCCGCGCTCGCGCGCCCCGGCAGCGATCGCCGCGCCGATGGGGTGCTCGCTGTCGGCCTCCACCGCGCCGGCCCGGCGCAGCAGCTCCATTGCACCGGCGGCGCCCGGAACGACGTCGGTGAGCGACATCTCGCCGCGGGTCAGCGTGCCGGTCTTGTCGAACACCACCGTGGTGATCTTCCTGGTGCGTTCCAGGACCTCCACACCCTTGATCAGAATCCCGAGGCGGGCGCCCCGCCCGGTGCCGACCATGATCGCAACGGGGGTTGCCAGGCCGAGCGCGCATGGGCAGGCGACGATGAGCACCGCGACGGCTGCGACCAGGCCACCGACCGGGTCGCCCGCCAGCAGCCACCAGGCCGCGAACGTGGCCAGCGCCAGCCCGATCACGGTCGGTACGAACACCGCCGAGATCCGGTCGGCCAACCGCTGCGCGTGCCCCTTGCCGGCCTGCGCGGCCGACACCAACGACACGATCTGGGCCAGCGCGGTCTGGCTGCCGACAGCGGTGGCCCGCACGGTGAGCACGCCGCTGGTGTTCACCGTCGCTCCGACCACGCTCGCGCCGACGGCCTTCTCCACCGGCACCGATTCGCCGGTCAGCATCGACTCGTCCACGGCGCTGGCACCGTCGACGACCTCGCCGTCGGTCGGGACCTTCTCCCCGGGCCGGATTCGCATCAGGTCGCCGACGGCCACCTCCGCGACCGGGATCATCACCTCGACCCCGTCGCGCAACACGCGCGCCTGCTTCGCGCCCAGCTCGAGCAACGCGCGCAGCGCGTGCCCGGCGCGGCGCTTGGCGCGGGCCTCGAAGTACCGGCCCAGCACGAGGAAGGCGATGATCAGTGCAGCGGTCTCGAAGTACAGCTCATCACCGAGGAACAGCTGCACCGTGGAGTAGACGTACGCGGTGAGCGTGCCGACCGCGATCAACGTGTCCATGTTCGCGGTGAACCGCCGCGCCCGCCGAGCGGCCTCCCGCAGGAAGGGCCAGCCCACGACGAACTGCACCGGCGTGGCCAGCAGGAACTCCGCCCAGTGCGCCACGGCTGGTCCGTCCACGGACCCGGAACCATCGCCAGCACGCCGACCGCCAGCGCCAGCGGCCACCCGGCGAGCACCCGCCGCCACCAGGACCGCTCCACGAGGGCCTCGTCGTCCGACGCTGCGGCCTCGCCGGCCTCGCCAACCTCGACAGTCTGCAGCTCGTAGCCCGCCTTCGCGACCGCCGCGCGGAACGCCTCGAAGTCGGCAGCAGAGTCGGCGACCTCACCAGTCAGCACCACGCGGGCGGTCTCGGTGGCGAAGTTGACCTCCGCACGCTCTACCCCTGGCTGCTTGGTCAACGTCCGCTGCACCCGGTTCGCGCACGACCCGCAGGTCATGCCTCGTACTGCGAACTCGACGGTCCCAGGCGTCGCACTGCGACGGGCCGTTGCCGTCTCAGCCATCGTCACTCCCCTCCGGACCCACGCCGGCCGCATCGGCGACCAGCGGGGTCCGAAACACGCGCTTGTCGAACTTCAGCGTCTCCATCAGCTCGTCGACGATCTCCGCCGTCCGGCCTTCCTGCATCGCCTTCGCCACACAGGTCTCCAGGTGCCGCCGGAGCATGATCCGGCTCGCCCCCTCCAGGAGCCCCTGCACCGCCGAAAGCTGCTTCATCACATCCGGGCAGTACGCGTCCTTCTCGACGATCGACACGATCCCGTCGATGTGACCGCGAGCCGTCTTCAGCCGGTTGACCACAGCGCGCTGATTGCTGTCCACATGCCCATGGTACCCCACCCCGGGTGGGGTGGGATCGAGCTGGAGGCGTTTCCGTGCACGCCATGCGGGTACCTCCGTACGTAGTCCGTAGACCGCGAGGAGGGCCTCCGCGATGATGGACGGCGGGATGATGGACGGCGGGATGATGGACGGCGGGATGATGGGCGACGGGATGATGGGCGACGGGATGATGGGCGCCATGGGGATCTGGGGGATCCTCGCGATCCTCACCCTGCTGGCCGTCCTGGTGGTCGCCGTTCTGGCCAGCATCTGGCTCGTCCGGAAGCTGCGCGAGGACGGTCGCACCCCCACCACAACCGTCGGCGCCGAGAGCGCTCACGAGGCACTGCGGCGCCGCTATGCCGCCGGTGAGATCGACGACGACGAGTACGAGCATCGGTTGGCCGCGCTCAACCGGCGCTGACCCGCGCACATGCCAGTGCTCACTGACGCCTCGCCGCCGTCCGCGGGCTGGGCAACCGGGCGATGACGACCAGGTACGCACCCAGCGTGCCGAGGAACACGAGTGCCCAGGTGAGGTTGCGGCCGGGCACGAAGTGGGTGCTGATGTGGCCGAGGAAGACGTCCATCCACCGGTAGTGCGCGATCCCGGCGGAGAACAGGACGTCCGGGAACATCGCGAACAGGTGCCCCAGGACCGGCCACACCAGCGGATACGGCACCGCGCGGCCACGCCGCCACGCAACCACCGACATGATCACCAGCGCGGTCGACGCCCCGACGAACAGATGTGTCGCGTAGTGGAAACGGGCGTCGTGGCCGCGGTAGGACAGATAGAGCGCGATCTCGACCAGTACCGCGAGCAGGCACCACGCGCAGATGCGCAGGATCGCGCTCAGCGGTCCCCGGGCGGCACTCACAGCGCTCCCACCATGACGGCCACCTCGTACAGTTCCGATACTTCGGGCGCCAGTGTGCGGTAGCGGATCGAGCCGTTCGCGTCGATGACCGCATAGCCGATCGGCGGGCCGCCGTCGACGGGCACCGACATCCCGTACGCGTCGGCGAGGCGTCCCGCCGGATCGGAGACCACCGGAACCTCACCGCAGCCGCCTGTTCCGGACGTGACGACCACGAGATCGGCGAGTCCCGCCAGCTCGGCCTCGGGCAGCGCCCCGCAGAGCGCGGGCAGCCTGCCCGGCCGTTCGAAGAACACGACCGCAGGGCGCCCACGCTGGGGTACCTGCGGCGTGACCGGGGACGCTGGCTCCGGCAGCCCGGCGAGGTCGAGGATGCCCGGGCGCTGGTAGGCCGGATCAGGGTCATCGGCCGGACCGCGGAAGGCCTGGATCACGGCCAGCAGCACGACGGACATCGCCGCCGCGACCAGCCACACCGCCAGCAGACCCCGGCGGGGCGGTACCGGCGCGGACCCGGTCACGAGGCTGAGCCGCCGGGACACGCGCACTGATGCGCTCCACGATGCCGGCAGCGAACCGGTCGTGGCCTTCGATCCGCAGCCCGGCCGCGCGGACGAGTTCGATCGGCCGTCGCCGGAAATGCTCTCCGCCCAGCGGCACGCTGACCAGCTCCGCGATCCATTGCCCGGCGCGCACCAGCGGGTGTGCGGCGGCGACGTGGTCGGCCAGCAGCAGCGCACCGCCCGGGCGCAGAATGCGCACCATTTCCGCCACGGCCCGCCGATCGTCGGGGATCGCGCACAGCGAGAAGGTGCACACGACGGTGTCGAAGGACGCGTCCGCGAACTCCAGCGCCTCGGCGTCTCCGACCCGCAGCTCGACGGCCGTGTTCAGCTCCTCGGCCCGCTGCCGCGCAATCGTGAGCATCGCCGGGCTGAGATCGATGCCGATCAGGGCAACATCGTCCCGGTAGTGCTCGAGGTTGAGCCCGGTGCCGATGCCCACCTCCAATACCTGGCCTCTCGCCTGGGCGCACACCCACTGGCGGGTGTCCGCGAACAGCACCCGGTCGAAGAAGCCCATCTGCCGGTCGTAGCCGCGGGACTGCCGGTCCCAGTACCGCCGCCACCGCCGCCGCTGGTCAGCACTGAGCATGCCGTCGTCCTTTCCCTTGCCCCGGGTCGAGGCGCTGCTGTCTACGAGCCACCGAGGCTCCCGGTTCCCAGCGGCAGCACGAGGCCGCTGACGACGCCGAGCACCAGCGAGGCCGTGGCGGCGGAATAGGCGCCGACCCGTGACCAGATCCCGGCCGGGACGAGGGCCGGCGAACCGGGAGCGGGCACGGGACCGAGGAAGGCGGGGGCGATCCAGCGCAGGTAGTAGAAGACGCTCGCGATCGTGTTGACGACGGCGAGCACGGCAAGCCAGGCGAAGCCACCGTCGATGGCGGCCGTGAAGACGGTGAGCTTGCCGACGAACACACCCGTGGGTGGGGTGCCAATGAGACCGAGCAGGCAGACGACGAGCACGGCGGCGACGCCGGGGTGGCGGCGGGCCAGCCCGCGGTAGTCGCCGAGGGCGCGGGCCCGTGGCAGCTCGGCAACGACGGCGAACGCGCCGAGATTGGTCACGGCGTACGCGGCGACATAGAACAACAGGGCCGGCAGCGCGAGCTCCGCCCGGCCCGCGACGGCAACCGCCATGAGCGCGTAGCCGACCTGGCTGATCGTGGAGTAGGCGAGCAACCGCTGTACCGAGGTCTGGAAGAACGCGGCGAGGTTGCCCAGTGTCATCGACGCCGCGGCGAGGACTGCGATGAGCAGCGGCCAGTCCACGATGTCGGGTGGAACCGCCACGAGCAGCAGCCGGTACGCGGCGATCAGCCCGCCGATCTTCGGGATCGTGGTGACGATCGCGGCGGCCGGCGGCGGGGTGCCGTCGGTGACGTCGGGGACCCAGAAGTGCGCCGGCACGGCGCCGACCTTGAACAGCAGTCCCGCGAGAACGGCGACCAGCCCGACCGCGGCGGCCGCCGCTGGCGCACTCGCCAGGGCGTCGCGCAACTGGGGGTAGGCCGTCGAGCCGCCCGCGCCGTAGAGGACCGCAATGCCGACGAGTGTCGTGACCCCGAGGAACGCGCCGGTCAGGTAGTACTTCATCGCCGCCTCGACCGCCCGCGCGTCCTTGGCCCACCCGACCAGGGCATAAAGCGGCACGCTGGCCAGCAGGAACGCGGCGAAGAGCAACAGCAGATCGTTCGCGCCGGCGAGAACGATCGTGCCCAGTGCCCCGAGCTGGAGCAGCACGTAGTACTCGGTCTCGCGGCGGTGCCCGACGACGGTGTCGACGGACAGCCCGAGGACGAGCAGCGTCGCGGCGAGCACGACCAGCCGGGCGACGTGGGTCGCGGTGTCCACCGCGTAGCTGCCGCCGAAGACGAGTTCCGCGGGGCGGGTCATGGTGACAGCGGTGGCGAGGAGCCCGGCGACGGTCGCTCCGGCGGCGAGCGACCGGACCACCCACTGCCGGTGGCGTGGCAACCAGCCGCCGAGCAGCACGCCGAGCACGGCACCGGCCAGCAGCAGCAGCTCGGGAAGCAGGGCGGCGACGTTCTCGTTCATGCCCGTCATCTGGCCACCAGCTCCAGCAGCGTTCGGGAGGCCGGCTCGATGACATCGAGCAGGAACCTCGGAAGGAGCCCGATGATCGTCGCCAGTACCAGAAGGGGGACGACAGCGACGGTCTCGCTCGGCCGAAGGTCGGCGAACGGACGTGGGGTCCCCGGGGCGTCCGGGACCCGCAGCTCACCGAGGAACACCCGCTGCAGCGCCACCAGGAACAGCGCCGCGGTGACGACGATCCCGGTGACCGCGATCGCGGCGGCCACCGGCGTCGCGTCAAGGGCGCCGGTGAAGATCTGGAACTCGGCGATGAACCCGGAGAACCCCGGCAGCCCGAGCGAGGCGAACGCGGCGACGGCGAACACCCCGGCGAACACGGGAGTCCTGGCCGCGAGTCCGGAGTAGGCGCGCATGTCATAGGTGCGGCCGCGGTCGTAGAGCACCCCGGCGAGCAGGAACAGCGCGCCGGTGATGAGCCCATGGCTGACCATCTGGGTCACTGCACCGGTCGTGGCGAGCTGGCGGGCCTGGTCGTCGGTGCCGGCGAGGAACCCGGCGGCACCGACACCGAGCACGACGTAGCCCATGTGATTCACCGAGGTGTAGGCGATCATCCGCTTGACGTCGGTCTGCGCGAGCGCGACCAGCGCCCCGTACACCACGGACACCACGCCGACGACGACGATCACAGCGGCGTACTGCCGCCAGGTCGTCGGCAGCATCGGCATCGCGATCCGGACGAACCCGTAGGTCCCCATCTTCAGCAGCACCCCGGCCAGGATCGCCGACCCCGGGGCCGGGGCGTCGGTGTGTGCCGGCGGCAGCCAGGTGTGGAACGGCACCGTCGGGGTCTTGACCGCGAGCCCGACGCCGACGGCGAGCAGAACCAGCGCCGCGTACACGCCGCCGCCGGCCAGGGGGTTGGTCTGGATCAGGGTGACGATGTCGAAGGTGTTCGGCTCCGCCGCCAGGTAGAGCCCGATGAAACCGAGCAGCAGTGCCAGAGAGCCGAGGAAGGTGTAGAGGAAGAACTTCAGCGCCGATGCTCGTGCCCGCTCCCCGTGGCCCCACCCGGCGATGAGGAAGTACATGAGCACGATCGACAGGTCGAAGAACAGGAAGAACAGGATCAGGTCGAGCGCGGTGAAGAGCCCGAGGCTCACGGTCTGCAGCCCGAGGAAGATCGTCACGTAGGCCTTGACGCGGCGGGGCTCGCGCAGCGAGAACACTGCGCACGCCAAGAACAGCACTGCGCTGAGCGCGATCAATGGGAGGGACAACCCGTCCACGCCGACGTGGTAGGAGATCCCGGCGGTGGGGATCTACGGCGCCTGCTGCTCGTACTGGAATCCGGCGCCGGGCTCGAGCCCGAGCCACACGGCGACGACGAGCGCCAGGTCGACCACGCTGACGGCGATCCACGCGCCGGTGAACAGCGGCCTCGGCGCGGTGGCGGGCACCAGCAGCAGTGCGGCGGCGACCGCGGCGGGCAGGAACACGATCAGCGAGAGCACGTCGGTCACCTCAGCACGATCACGAACAGGGCCAGGACGGCCAACACTGCGGCGGTCTGGGCGTAGTACTGGTGCAGCTGGCCGGTCTGCGGACGACGGGCCACCCGGCCGAGCGCCCGCGCCCCGGTGGCGATCCCGCGGACCATGCCGTCGACCGACAGCTCACCCCACCGATCGAGCCCCGCCGCGGCACCCCGGGTGGCCCGGGCGACGGCCGTTACGCCGCCGTCGATCACGGCATCGTCGACGCGGGCCAGTGCCCGGGCGAGCGCGAGCGTCGGCCGGACCACAATCGTGTGTGCGATCCGCTCGAGTCCGAGCCAGTCCGCCAACGCGCGCGGCGCCGGAACGCGGTCTCCGAGCCACCACGTCACCGCGACGGTCCCGGCCGCGAGCACAGCCGAGAGGGCAAGCTCCCACCATTTCGGCCCCGGCTCCAGGGCGAGCGGGACGGCGAGCAGCCCGAGGACGGCCGCCGCCCCGGCCAGGCCGACCAGCGGCGGCCGCATCAGCGCGCTCACGCGTCCGGTCCCGCCGGCCAACTCGCCTGCTGCCGGCTGCCACACGAACCAGACCGCTGTGGTGGCGTAGACGGCGGATACGACGGCGGCGGTGAGACCGGCGGCGTAGAGGGCCGGACTGCGCTCGAGTGCGGCGGCGAGCACGGCGTCCTTCGTCACCCACAGCGACAGCGGCGGCAGCCCTGCCAGCGTTGCGGCGCCGACCGTGAACGTCACGCCGACGAGCGGGTACGTCCGCGCGGCTCCGCGCAGCTCGCCGAGCCGCTTCGTGCCCAGCGCGACGAGCCAGGCGCCCGCGCCGAGGAACAGCAGGCTCTTCGTCGCCGCATGCGCGACGAGCTGCAGCGACCCGGCGAACACACCGCCCACACCGGCGGCGAGCACCATGAACCCGATCTGTGCGCAGGTCGAGGCGGCGAGCAGCTGTTTGAGGTCGGTCTGCGCCACCGCGACCAGCCCGAGCAGCACGGCCGTCGCCGCGCCGATCCACGCCACCGCGGACTCGGCCCAGCCCGTCTCGTCGAGCACGGGCGCCAGCCGCAGCAACAGGTACGCCCCGGCCGCGACCATCGTCGCCGAGTGCAGCAGCGCCGAGACCGGGCCCGGGCCCTCCATGGCGCGCGACAACCAGAAGCTGAATGGCAGTTGCGCCGACTTCCCCAGAGCGGCGATGACGAGTCCGGCGGCGACGACGTGCAGCCACGGCTCCGCTGTGGCCGCCAGGCCGTCCAGTCCGAGGGACCCGACGCCGCCGGCGAGCGCCGCGCCGGCGGCGATGTACAGTCCGACGTCGGCGAGCCGGGTGGTGAGGAACGCCGCGTGCGCCGCTTCGACGACGCGCGGCGTCTTCCAGTGGTAGCCGATGAGCGCCCAGCTCATCGCGCCCATGACCTCCCAGGCCATCAGCAGCACGGCGAGCGTCGTCGCGGTGACGGTGACGAGCATCGCGGCGGCGAAGATCAGCACGAGCCCTATGAAGCGGCCGGTCCGCAGCTCGGCCTCGCCGGCGGCGAACACCACCACGGCGAGCGTCACGCCCGCGACGGTGAGGACCATCAGCGCGGACAACCCGTCGACGCCGAGCCCGGCTCGGATGCCGGCGAACAGCGGCGCGTCGACGACCGGGCGGGTGAGCGCCGCGGCGCCCGCGAGCCCCAGCACCAGCGCCGCGACGAGGCCGCCCACAGCCGGGGCCGCACGGTCGACGCGGCACCCGGCCACGGCGAGCAACCCACCGGCGACCAGCGGGACCACGATCAACGACCACAGCAGCATCGATCAGCCCTTCAGGTCGGCGGCGTCGTCGGTCATGTCCACCTGCCGGGCCCGGTAGATCGCGGTGACCACGGCGAACCCGACGGCCATCTCGATCGCCATCGCCGTGATGATCACGACGACGAGCACCTGCCCGTCGGTACCGCCGGGTGCGACGAAATACCAGAACGCGGCGGTCGCGACGATGACCCCGTTGAGCATCAGCTCCAGGCCCATCATCAGCATCACGATCGACTGCTGCGAGAGCGCCCCGTAGAGCCCGATCGCGAACAGCCCGGCCGCCAGCAGCAGGAACAGTTCCAGGGTCATCGAGCGCCCCCGCGGTCGGGATCGGCCGGGCGGGCGGTGCCCAGGTCGCCACCGAAGCGGTCGTAGCGGCCCCGGTTCGTCGCCAGCACCACCGTGGCCACGATCGTGGCGAACAGCGCGACCCCGAGCGTCATCATCGTCAGCATCTGCCCGCCCATCAGTGCCTCCCCGAGCGCGA
>NZ_JAHKRK010000158.1 GCF_019396355.1 Pseudonocardia nigra | reverse complement strand
ACACCGTCACTCTCGACCCCGCGGCCTAACCCAACACCGAAAAGAACCCGGCACCGCTGCGTGCCGGGTACCTTCACGCGCCCGGGTCACCTCGATTCACGTATCAGCCACCTTCCCGCAACCACGTCGCAGGAAAGTGGCTTTGCTGCAACAGGCCCGTACGAGCTGTGCCGGTGCGACGGGCGTGTCCGGTCCGCTACCGTGGGTCAACCCCGTCCGCAGGGAGAGCGACCGTGGCCAGTGGCAGACCGAGCTTTGGTTCCCTCCGCCTGGAATCGTCCACCTTCAAGGGCTGGGCGTTCGTGTTCGTCGCGGGTACCGCGCTCGCCCTCGTCGCCCTCATCGACCGGGGCGGTCTCGACGCCGTGAACGCCGACGGGTCCACCGGCTGCCAGCTCGAGGTCACCGCGGAACAGCTCAACATCCGGTCCGGTCCGGGGCCGGACTCCCCGCTCGTACAGACGCTCACCCGCGGCGAGCGGGTGGACGGCACCCCCACCGTCACCGACGGATTCCGGGAGCTGGAGGACGGCCAGTGGGCCGCCGACCAGTTCCTGACCCCGGTGCCGGGCAGCAACTGCGGTTGAGCACACTGCCAGGCGTGCGCACGGTCAGCTCGGTCAACGTCAACGGGATCCGGGCGGCAGCGCCCAAGGGCTTCGCGCGCTGGCTCTCCGGCACCCCCTCCGACGTCGTCTGCCTGCAGGAGACCCGCGCGCGGGTGGAGGAGATCCCGGCCGGGCTGCTCGACGGCTGGCACCTGAGCTTCGCGCCCTGCGAGAGCGCCCGCGGCCGCAACGGCGTGGCGGTGCTGACCAGGGAGGCCCCCGAGGCCGTCCGGGTCGGTCTCGGCGCGGCGGAGTTCGACGAGGCAGGCCGCTACCTCGAGGTCGACCTGCCCGGCCTCACCGTCGCGTCGCTGTACCTGCCGAAGGGCGCGGCGGGCACCCCGAAGCAGGACGAGAAGGACCGGTTCCTCGCGCTGTTCGCCGCGCACCTCGCCGAGCGCCGTGAGAAGGCGGCCGCCGAGGACCGCGAGATGGTCGTCTGCGGCGACTGGAACATCGCCCCGGCCGAGGCCGACATCCGCAACTGGCGGGGCAACGTCGGCAACTCCGGGTTCCTGCCGCACGAGCGGGCCTGGCTGGCGGCGCTGTGCGCCGACGGCTGGGTGGACGTGGTGCGCGCGCTGCACCCCGGCGTGGACGGGCCCTACACGTGGTGGAGCTACCGCGGTCGGGCGTTCGACAACGACGCGGGGTGGCGGATCGACCACGTCCTCGCCACGCCCGGCGTGGCCGCCCGCGCCACGTCCGCGGCGGTGGAGCGCGCCCCGAGCCACCCCGAGCGCTGGTCGGACCACGCGCCCGTCACGGTCGGTTTCGCCGCATGACCCCCGTGAGCCCGACCAGGATGATCGGTGGCCGCTACGTCGTGCTGGGCGAGCTCGGCCGCGGCGGTATGGGAGTGGTGTGGCGCGCCGAGGACCGCGTGATGGGCCGCCATGTGGCCGTCAAGGAGCTGCACCTGCCCGGCGGCATCGGCGCCGACGAGCGCTGGCTGTTCCGGGAGCGCCTGCTCCGTGAGGCGCGTACCGCGGGCAGGCTTGCCGACCCCGGGATCGTCACGGTGTACGACGTGGTCACCGACGAGGGCGTCGACCACATCGTCATGGAGCTGATCGAGGCGCCCACGCTGGCCGAGGCCGTCGCGCGCGGCGGGCCTCTCGACGAGCGGGCCGCAACGGCGCTCGCCCAGCAGCTGCTCGGTGCGCTGCGGACCGCGCACGACAGCGGCGTGGTGCACCGCGACGTCAAGCCGAGCAACGTGATGCTCGGGCCGGGCGGACGGGTCCGGCTCACCGACTTCGGCATCGCCCAGGCCGCTGACGACCCGCGGCTGACCACTACCGGATCGCTCGTCGGCTCGCCCGCCTACCTGTCCCCGGAACGCCTCGAGGGGAGCCCGGCGAAGCCGGCGTCGGATCTGTGGGCGCTCGGCGCCACGCTGTTCTTCGCCGTGCACGGGCGTGCCCCGTTCACCGGCGACACGACCGCCGCGACGATCTCGGCCGTCCTGCACGCCGAGGTGCCCCCGATCCGCACCAGAGGGCCGCTCGGCGCGGTGATCGCCGGGCTGCTGCAGCGCGCCCCGCAGGCCCGGTTGAACGGGATGCAGGCCGCCGCGCTGCTCGCGTCCGTGGGCGCGCCGCCGACCGGGCCCGCCGGGGAGGCGGCGACCACGCGCGTCGCGCCCGCCGCCGCAACACCCCGGCGGCGGTGGGCATGGCCCGCGCTGGCGCTGGTGCTGGGGCTCGCGGTCGGGCTGGCGGGTGGCCTGTTGCTGGCCCGGCCTCGCGGGCCGGAGATCAGCACGCTGACGTACGGCGACGGCGGCGACGTGCCGGTCTTCGACGTCACCGGGGAGGCCTGCCTGCCGGGGGCGCTAGCCGCGGGCCGGTCGTTCCCCTCAGGCTCCCGCGTGAACTGCGACAACCCGCACGACCTGGAGGTCTTCGCGACGTTCGACCCGTTCGGCACGCAGGACGAGCTGCCCTACCCCGGCCGGGAACCGCTCGCCGAGTACGCCGCTGCTGCGTGCATGCTGGTGTTCGACTCCGCGCGGATCGCCGGCCCGGACAAGGAGCGGCTCGAGGTGACGGCGCTCGTGCCGTCGCAGGCGTCGTTCGAGACGCGCGGCGAGACGTCGGCGAGTTTCTCGGGGCGCAGCGTGATCTGCCTGCTCCGCGCCGCGGACGGCCGGCAGATGACGGGTAGCCGGATCGCCGAGCGGCCGTGATGTCATGGGCGCCGTGAGCACTGCGACCCACCGCAACATCGAACTCGTGGTGTCCGCCCTCACCGCGGGCGGCGCCGACCCCTCCCGGATCGCCCGGATGCGGGTGCTCCCCGACGCCGTCACCACCGCGGCGGCGGCAGCGGCCGCGTTGGGCGTCGAGGCCGGGCAGATCGCCAACTCGCTGGTCTTCGAGATGGCGATCGACGGCGCCGAGCCCGCGCCGCTGCTCGTGCTGACCTCGGGCGCGCACCGGGTGGACACCGCGAAGGTGGCGGACCTGCTCGGCGCGCGCCGGGTGCGCCGGGCGTCGCCGGACTTCGTGCGGGCCGCCACCGGGCAGCCCATCGGCGGGGTGGCCCCCGTCGGGCACCCGGCCCCGCTGCGGACGCTCGTCGACCGGGCACTCGCCGGGTTCGACGAGGTGTGGGCGGCCGGGGGCATCCCGCACGCGGTGTTCCCCACGACGTTCGACGAGCTGGTCGCGGTCACGGACGGGGAGCCGGCCGAGGTGGCGTGACCCGGTGCGACCGGTGACAGGTTCGGATAGGTGAGGCTATCCTCATCGCGCCGAGCGCTGATCATCTGGAGGCACAGTGCCCCTCGCAGTCCCCGACCCCGCCGTCGGTCGTCTCACCCGCCGCAGGCTGCTGACCGGGGCGGGTGCGATGGGTGCGCTCGGCCTGCTGTCGGCGTGCGGGACCGACCCCGCGCCTGCCGCCGCGCCGGCGGCGGCCCCCGGGTTCCCGCTCCGCGTGGAACACCGGGCGGGCGTCACCGAGATCCCGCGGGAGCCGCAGCGCGTGGTCACCGTGGGCTTCAGCGACCAGGACCCCCTGCTCGCGCTCGGTGTCCGCCCGGTTGCGGTCACCGACTGGTACGGCGATCACCCCCACGCGACCTGGCCGTGGGCCCAGGACGAGCTGGGCGACGCCCAGCCCGTGGTGCTGAACCGCGGGGCGTTCACCGGCACGCCCGACTACCGGTACGAGGAGATCGCCGCGCTCACGCCGGACCTGATCATCGGGCTCTACACGGGCATGGACCCGACCCAGTATGAGACGCTCTCGCGGATCGCGCCGACCGTCGGGCCGCCCGCGGGGTTCCCGGAGTTCGGGGCGCCGTGGCAGGAGTACACCCTCCTGGCCGGGCGCGCGTTGGGCCGGGAGGACCGCGCGGAACAGCTGATCGCAGGCATCGACGACCGGCTGGCCGCCGCCCGTGCCGCGCACCCGCAGTTCGAGGGCCGCAGCGCGGTCGTGGCCGAGCGGTTGGAGCCGGGCCTGACCTTCGTGCGCTCACCCAACGACCAGCGCTCGCAACTGCTCGCCGCGCTGGGCTTCGTGATCCCGGAGGAGATCGGGCAGCTCGCGGGCGACCAGGACGGCGCGTCGATCAGCGACGAGCAGATGGGGCTGCTCGACCGCGACGTGCTGCTGTGGAACACCGGGTTCAACCCCGAGGTACGGCCGGAGATCGAGGCCGCCCCGCTGTACGCGCAGCTCGAGGTCGTGCGGGCGGGCCGGTCGGTGTTCGTCGAGGACCCCATGGTGTCGGCGGCGTGGACCTGGGGCACCGTGCTGAGCCTCCCGAGCGTGATCGACGCCCTCGTGACGCAGCTGGCCGCGGTGGTCTCCCGAGCAAGCACCGGTACGTAGGGTCTTCGGCATGGCCGAACTTCCCGAGGTGCCGCCGTCGTCCTCCGCGCTCCGCAGGGCGCTGCGCCGGGTGCGGGACGGGGCAGTGCTCGACGTCACCGAGGCCGCGGTGCTGCTCGCGGCGCGCGCTGCCGAGCTGGACGAGCTGCTGACCGCGGCGTCCCGCGTGCGGGACGCGGGGCTGGCGGCCGAGGGCCGTCCCGGCGTGGTCACCTACTCCCGCAATGTGTTCATCCCGCTCACCCGCCTGTGCCGCGACCGCTGCCACTACTGCACCTTCGCGACCGTCCCCCACCGGCTGCCCGCGGCGTTCCTGGAGCGTGACGAGGTGCTGGAGATCGCCCGTGCCGGTGCTGCGGTGGGCTGCAAGGAGGCGCTGTTCACGCTCGGGGACCGGCCCGAGGAGCGGTGGCCCGCCGCGCGCGAGTGGCTGGAGGAGCGCGGATACGCCTCCACGCTGGACTACGTGCGGGCGTCGGCGATCGCGGTGCTCGAGGAGACGGGCCTGCTCCCGCACCTCAACCCCGGCGTGCTGTCGTGGGAGGAGCTGACGCGGCTCAAGCCGGTGGCCGCCAGCATGGGGATGATGCTGGAGACCACGGCCACCCGGCTGTGGAGCGAGCCCGGCGGGCCGCACTACGGCAGCCCGGACAAGGAGCCGGCCGTCCGGCTGCGGGCGATCACCGACGCCGGCCGCGTCGGCGTCCCGTACACCACCGGAATCCTGATCGGGATCGGCGAGAACCGCACCGAGCGCGCCGAGTCGATCTTCGCGATCCGGGCCGCGGCGCGGGCGCACGGGCACATCCAGGAAGTGATCATTCAGAACTTCCGGGCAAAGCCGGATACGGCGATGGCGAACGACCCCGACGCCGACCTGCACGACCTCGCCGCCACCATCGCGGTCGCCCGGATCGTGCTCGGCCCCAAGGTCCGGCTGCAGGCGCCGCCGAACCTCGTGGGCCAGGAGTTCGAGCTGATGCTGCGCGCCGGGATCGACGACTGGGGCGGCGTCTCGCCGGTCACCGCCGACCACGTGAGCCCGGAGATGCCGTGGCCCGCGGTCGACGAGCTCGCCACCCGCTCCGCCGCGGCCGGCTTCGTCCTGCGGGAGCGGCTGACGGCGTACCCGAAGTACGTGCTCGCCGGGTCGCCGTGGATCGACACCCGGCTGCACGCGCACGTCGCCGCGCTCGCCGACCCGGCCACGGGGCTGGCGAACGAGAGCGCCGACGTCGTGGGCAGGCCGTGGCAGGAGCCGGACGGCGGGTACGCCTCCACCGGCCGGGTCGACCTGCACGCCGCGATCGACGCGGCGGGGCGCACCGAGGACCGGCGCGGCGACTTCGACTCCGTCTACGGCGACTGGGAGTCGCTCCGGGACGAACTGGCCGCATCGCGGCGCTCCGCTCCGGAACGGCTGGACTCCGACGTCCGGGCCGGGCTCGACCTCGCCGCGTCCGACCCGGCGGCACTGCTGGATCCGGCGCACCACGACGCCG
This sequence comes from Pseudonocardia nigra, assembly GCF_019396355.1. GTDB lineage: Bacteria > Actinomycetota > Actinomycetes > Mycobacteriales > Pseudonocardiaceae > Pseudonocardia > Pseudonocardia nigra. The sequence goes on along the minus strand of NZ_JAHKRK010000158.1, from coordinate 12,595 downwards.
CGATGGCGCTGATCCTCGCCGACGGCCCGGCGCTGGAGGAGCTCGCGGGGCTCGCCGACGCGGTGCGGGCCGACGTCGTCGGCGACGAGGTCACCTACGTCGTCAACCGCAACATAAACTTTTCGAACGTGTGCTACGTCGGATGCCGCTTCTGCGCGTTCGCCCAGCGGGAGCGCGACGCCGACGCGTTCCGGCTGTCGCTGGACGAGATCGCGGCGCGGGCCGTCGAGGCCGCGGAGGACGGCGCCACCGAGGTGTGTGTTCAGGGCGGCATCGACCCGCAGCTGCCGGTCACGTTCTACGCCGACCTGGTGCGCGCGGTGCAGGCCGCCGTGCCCGGTATGCACGTGCACGCGTTCAGCCCGATGGAGATCGTCTCCGCAGCGGCGAAGGCGGGCGTGTCCATCGAGGAGTGGCTGACCGAGCTGCGCGACGCCGGGCTCGGCTCGATCCCCGGTACCGCGGCGGAGATCCTCGACGACGAGGTGCGCTGGGTGCTCACCAAGGGCAAGCTCCCGGCCGCCCAGTGGATCGAGGTGGTGTCGACCGCGCACCGGCTCGGCATCCCGTCGTCGTCGACGATGATGTACGGGCACGTCGACGAGCCGCGGCACTGGCTGGGGCACCTGCGCACGCTCGCCGCCGTCCAGGACGAGACGGGCGGCTTCACCGAGTTCGTCCCGCTGCCGTTCGTGCACCACAACGCGCCGATCTACCTCGCCGGGATCGCCCGGCCCGGCCCCACGGTGCGCGACAACCGGGCCGTGCACGCGTTCGCCCGGCTCGCCCTGCACGGGCGGATCGACCACATCCAGTGCTCCTGGGTGAAGCTCGGCGACGATCTCGCCGCCGACATCCTCCGCGGCGGCGCCGACGACATGGGTGGCACCCTGATGGAGGAGACGATCAGCCGGATGGCGGGATCGGAGAACGGTTCGGCCCGCACGGTCACGGAGCTGACGGCGATCGCGACGGCCGCGGGCCGCCCGGTGCGTCAGCGCAGCACGACCTACCGCGAGCGGGTGGCCCGCCTGGTGCCGGCGCAGCGGCCCGCTCCGCGCCTGCTGCCCCTGACCCCGGCCTGACCCCGCCGCCCCTACCTCCGGCCAGCGCCAGCAAGGTGGCCATACTGCCGTCCAGGGGCAGCATTGCCACCTTGCTGGCGTTCCGGCTGGGGGCCGTACCGTGGGCCCATGGGCATGTTGGGTGAGCTCTTCCCCGGGCCGAAGATCCGCGACGAGTCCGGCGAGGAGGGCAGCGGGCAGCAGTGGCGGCTGGGCCCGATCGACCTGGACAACCGCACCGTGCACGTGCACGCCCCCGAGCCGGCCGACGACGAGGAGCCCGGGGAGCGCCAGGACGCCTGACACCCGGCTCACGCACCCCGTTTCGGCCCGCGCTCCCCGTCGACGGGGCGCGTGGGCCGAGAAGAGGTGCGTGGGCCGTACGGCCCGTCGAAACCGCTTCGCCGGGGCTGGGAGAATCGGGAGCATGACCGCCCCCACCGACCGCCGCCCGCGGGTGCTGTCCGGCATCCAGCCGACCGCGGACTCGTTCCACCTGGGCAACTACCTCGGCGCGATCCGGCAGTGGGTGGCGTTGCAGGACGACCACGACGCGTTCTACTTCATCCCCGACCTGCACGCGATCACCGTCGAGCACGACCCGAAGGCGCTCGCCGCCCGCACCCGCAACTCCGTGGCGCAGCTGCTCGCCCTCGGGCTCGACCCGGAGCGGTGCACGCTGTTCGTGCAGTCCCACGTCCCGGAGCACGCGCAGCTGGAGTGGGTGCTCGGCTGTCTCACGGGCTTCGGCGAGGCCAGCCGGATGACCCAGTTCAAGGACAAGTCGGCGAAGCAGGGGGCCGACCGGGCCACGGTCGGGCTGTTCACCTACCCGATCCTGCAGGCCGCCGACATTCTGCTCTACCAGGCCGACCGCGTGCCCGTCGGCGAGGACCAGCGCCAGCACCTGGAGCTCACCCGCGACCTCGCCCAGCGGTTCAACTCCCGATTCGGCAAGGCGCTGACCGTGCCGGAGCCCTACATCCTGTCCGGCTCGGCGAAGATCCAGGACCTGCAGGACCCGTCGGCGAAGATGAGCAAGTCGGCGTCCAGCCCGTCGGGGATCGTGGAGTTGCTCGACGATCCGAAGGTCAGCGCCAAGAAGATCCGCTCCGCTGTCACCGACACCGAGCGGGAGATCCGCTACGACCCGGAGACCAAGCCCGGTATCGCCAACCTGCTCACGATCTACGCGGCGCTGACCGATCGAAAGATCGCGGAGCTGGAGGCGGAGTACGCCGGCAAGGGCTACGGCGACCTGAAGAAGGATCTCGGCGCGGTCGTCGCCGACTTCGTTGAGCCGCTGCGCGAGCGGGTACGGGTCTACCGGGACGACCCGGCCGAACTCGACCGGGTGCTCGCCCGCGGAGCCACCCGGGCGCGCGAGGTCGCCGGCCGGACGCTGGCCACCGTCCACGAGAGGATCGGCTTCCTGCCGCCGACCGGATGAGGTGACGTGCGTGGCCGCAGCTGCCGACGAGAAGAACAACAAGGCCGACGGGCCGTCGAAGTTCGAGCAGCTGCGAGCCCGCCACCGGTGGCTCGACCATCTCGTGCGGGCCGGCGCGCGCTACACCGAGCGGCACGGCGACCACTACGCCGCCGCGATCACGTTCTTCAGCATCCTGTCGCTGGTGCCGCTGATCATGATCGCGTTCGCGGTCGCCGGTTACGTGCTGTTCTTCAACCCGGCGCTGCTGGACGACCTGCGGGCGGCGATCACCGAGAACGTCCCGCCCGGGCTCAACGAGATGATCGGGGGCGTGGTCGACGAGGCCATCGACCAGCGCGGCGCCGTCGGGCTGGTGGGCCTGGCCGGCGCGCTGTACTCCGGCATCGGGTGGATGTCCAACCTGCGGGAGGCGCTGTCGGAGCAGTGGGCACAGGTGCCCGCCGCTCCGGCGTTGCCGAAGCGGCTGCTGTTCGACCTGCTGGCGCTGGCCGGGCTGGGCCTCGCGCTGGTCGGCTCGTTCGCGATCACCGGCATCGCGTCCGGTTTCGCCGAGGGCGTGCTGAACCTGCTGGGCCTCGGCGACCAGGCCTGGGCTGCGTTCCTGCTCGGCGTCCTCGGGTTCGTGCTCGGCCTCACGGCCAACTGGTTGATCTTCCTGTGGGTGATCGCGCGCCTGCCCCGGGAGCACGCCACGCTGCGCAGTGCGGCGAAGGCCGCGCTGTTCGGCGCCGTCGGGTTCGAGATCCTCAAGCAGGTCATGACCTACTACCTGAGCAGCGTCACGGCCTCGCCCAGTGGGGCGGTGTTCGGCTCGTTCCTCGGTCTGCTCGTGTTCGTCTTCTTCACCTCACGGTTCGTGCTGTTCGTGACGGCCTGGGCGGCCACTGCGCACGAGAACGAGCAGGAGGAGCCCGTCCCGGTGCCCGGCCCGGCGGTGATCCACTCCGAGGTCACGGTGCGCTCCGGCCCCACCGGGAGCGCGGCGGCCGGGCTGCTCGGAGCCGGCGTCCTCACCGGGCTTCTCCTGGGCCGCCGCCGTCGTTCCTGACGGGGCGACTCACGCGGCGAAAACGGGCAACTCGCGGGCGGAAAACGGGCGACTCGCGGGCGGAAAACGCCTGGCCGAGCCGTTCAGCGGCGGGCGCGGACCCGCAGCAGGCCCAGCGCGAGCAGCGCGGCCGACACCGCTGAGACGAGCATGATCACAGCCAGCGGTGCCCGACCGGCCGCCGGCGCGGCGAGCTCCGCGGCGGTCACGGGCGGGGCCGGCGGCGGTGCCCAGGGGTTCCGGTCCACCAGCACGCCGACCGGCCGGGTGCTCGCCGGCAGCGAGAAGCCCCAGTCCAGCAGCTCGCCCGCCTGCTCCCACATCGGGACAGGGCTCTGCTCGCCGCGCATCAGCGCCACCACGAGCCGCCGGCCGTCCTGTTCGGCGGCGGCGACGAGGGTGTGCCGCGCCGCGTCGGTGAAGCCGGCCTTGGCGCCGAGCGTGCCGGGGTACCGGGTGAGCATGCGGTTGTTGTTCCACAGCTCGAAGGCCGGGTTCGGCCCGTAGCCCGGGAAGAGGACGGACCGCGTGGCGATCAGCTCCGCGAACAGCGGCTCGCGCATCGCGACGCGGAACAGCAGCGCGAGGTCGTACGCCGAGGACGCCATCCCGGGCCCGTCGAGGCCGGACGGCGTGGCCGCGCGCGTGTCGAGCGCCCCCAGCTCGTGGGCGAGCTCGGTCATCGCCGCGACGGCGGCCTCCTGGCCGCCCATCGCCCTGGCGAGGGCCTGCGCGGTGTCGTTGCCGGAGCTCAGCAGCAGGCCGGCCAGTAACTGCCGCACCGTGTAGTAGGCGCCGGGGCCGATGCCGGCCTTGCTGCCGTCGATCGCGGTGTCCGCCGCGGTGCCCGCCACCCGTTGGGCTGGGTCGAGGTCGCGCAGCGCGAGGAGCGCCGTGAGCACCTTGAGCGTGGACGCGGGGCGGTGCCGCGCATGCGGGGTGCGGCCGGCGAGCACCTCGCCGGTGTCGAGGTCGGCGATCACCCAGGACTCGGCGCCCACCATCGGTGCGCTCGCCGGCCCGACGTCCCCGCACGTGCCCAGGCGGGACCCCCCGACGGGTTCGGCGGGCCAGGGCAGCGGGTCGGGGGCGGGCACCCCCAGCTCCTCGACGGCCGCGGGCCGCGGCGGGACCTGGTACCGCTCCAGGCAGCTCGCCGGGGCGGCAACCGGACGGACCTGCGGCGGCACGGCGGCCGCGGCGGGCGCACCGAGGGCCGTCACCAGCACGAACACGCCCAGCCACCGCACACGCCGGACTCTACGGGCGGAAACGCCGCGACCACGGTGCTCGACGGGGGCGATCCGGTCGCCCGAAACGGGCGATTCCCCGAGGTGGGACGCGGGTACTCACCCCGCCGCGGCGCGCGCCTCCGCCGTCGCCCTGACCGCGGCGAGCGTGCGCCGCATCCCGTCGACCATGAGCTCCTCCCGGGCCCGGCCCAGCACGCCGGTCCGGACGACCAGCCGCGCCAGGAGGGTCGACCGCCCGGTCCGCTCCCGCCACTGGACGAGCCGCGTTCCCGTACCGGCCGGCTCGAGCCGCCAGCCCCAGGTCATCCCGCTCTCCGCGACCGTGAACGCGAAGCGCGACGGCGGCGCGCACTCGACGACCCGGCAGCGGGTGCGCCAGCGGATCGGGCCGTGGGCGTTGACGCCGACGAACCGGGCGCCCACGGCCGACCCGGTCGCCCCGGCGGTCCAGCGGCCGCCGCGGTTCTCCGGGCTCCATTCGCCCATCCGCGTGATGTCGGTGACGAGCGCCCACACCTGTTCCGGCGGTGCTGCGATCACCACGTCGACCTCGTCCATCCCCGCCCCCCGTTCGGCACCGCGGTGCTGATCAGCGCAGATGTACCACGGTCGCACCGACGACGGCGAGCGTGCCCCGATGCCAGATCGCGGCTCCGAGCACAATCGGTCATCCCGATCTCACTCTCTGGAGCAGACGATTCGGTCACGCCCGGGAGTCCGTCGTGTGAACGCGGCGGTCCCTCGGTTACGGTCCCCGTCGTCGTCGCCGGTCGCCAGATCCGGCCGGCCCGAACAGGAGGCTTTCTCAGTGCGGATCAGACGAGGATTCGTGCTGGCAGCAGCCCTGCTGACCAGCGCGCTGGTGGTGGGCTGTGCCCGCGACACCGGGTCAACCCCGCCGGCGGCGGGCGGCGGCGAGGCCGGTGCCCAGTGCGCACGCAACTCGGCACCGCCCGCTGCGACCGGTGCCGCGGCGACGCCGGCCCCGATCGCCCCGAACGCCGACGCGAGCGCACTCAAGGTCGCGCTGGCCTACGACATCGGCGGTCGTGGCGACCTGTCGTTCAACGACGCGGCCGCCGCCGGGCTCGCGCAGGCGATCGACGAGCTCTCCCTGGTGGAGGGCAACACGCGCGAGGTCGCCGCGGCCGAGAACGAGAGCCCCGACGCCGCGGCCACGCGCCTGCGGCAGCTCGTCGCCGACGGCTTCGACCCGATCATCGCGGTCGGCTTCAAGTACGCCGAGCCGCTGCGCGTCGTCGCAGCCGAGAACCCGAACGTGCGGTTCGCGATCATCGACGACGACACGGTCGACCTGCCGAACGTCACACCGCTCGTCTTCGCCGAGGAGGAGGGCTCCTTCCTCGTCGGTGCAGCGGCCGCCCTGAAGACGCAGGCATGCAAGATCGGCTTCGTCGGCGGCGTCGAGACGCCGCTGATCCAGAAGTTCGAGGCGGGCTACGTCGCGGGCGCGCAGGCCGTGGCTCCCGACATCGAGATCGACGTCGACTACCTCACGCCGGCCGGCGACTTCAGCGGCTTCGCCGACCCCGCCAAGGCTTCAGTGGTGACCAACGGACAGCTCGACGCCGGCTCCGACATCATCTACCACGCCTCCGGCGCGTCGGGGCAGGGCGTGTTCGAGGCCGTCCACGCGGCCTCCACCCCGGAGGACCCGAAGTACGCGATCGGGGTCGACTCCGACCAGTACCAGACGGTCGCGCCCCCGATCAACGAGGTGATCATGACCTCGATGCTCAAGCGGGTCGACGTGGCGGTGTTCAACTACATCAATGCTGTCGCGGCCGGAGACCTCGGCGTGCTCCCGGAGCGGTTCGACCTCGCCGCCGACGGGGTCGGCTACTCGACCTCCGGCGGGATGATCGACGACATCACCGACGAGCTGGACGCGTACAAGGCTGCCATCATCAGCGGCGAGATCACCGTCCCGGCCACGCCGTAGGCGGAGGCCAGGAAGAGACGTCAGGGGGTCGGGTCAACGGTGATCCGGCCCCCTGATCCACGTCCGGAAGGCTGGAGGAATGGCCGAATCCGACAACGCGCCGAACGCCGAGTACGCCGTCGAGCTGGTCGGGATCACGAAGCGCTTCCCCGGGGTGGTCGCGAACGACGACATCCACCTGAAGGTCGGCCGCGGTGAGGTGCACGCACTCTGCGGGGAGAACGGCGCGGGCAAGTCCACGCTGATGAAGATCCTCTACGGGATGCAGCAGCCCGACGAGGGCACGATCCGGGTGGACGGGTCCCCGGTGCGGTTCCGCTCGCCCGCCGACGCGATCCGGGCGGGCATCGGGATGGTCCACCAGCACTTCATGCTGGCCGACAACCTCACGGTCGCCGAGAACATCCTGCTCGGCGCCGAGGGGCAGCTGGGGATCGGCGCGGCGGCGCGGCGGCGGATCGAGGAGCTGTCGCGCACAGTGGGGCTGCAGGTCCGGCCGGACGTCCTCGTCGAGCGGCTCGGCGTCGCCGATCGGCAGCGCGTGGAGATCGTGAAGGTCCTCTACCGCGGCGCCCGCACCGTCATCCTCGACGAGCCGACCGCGGTGCTGGTGCCGCAGGAGGTCGACGAGCTGTTCGAGACCCTCCGTGGCATGCGCGCCGAGGGCTTCACGTTCCTGTTCATCTCCCACAAGCTCGACGAGGTGCGCGCCATCGCCGACACGATCACCGTGATCCGCCGGGGCACGTCGGTTGGCACCGCGGACCCCTCGTCGGTCACGAGCCGGGAGCTCGCCGAGATGATGGTCGGCAGCGAGCTGCCCAGCCCCGGCAAGCGCGAGGACACGGTCACCGACCGGGAGGTGCTGCGCGTCGAGGGTCTCGAGCTGACCGACGCGAACGGGCGGCACCTCCTGGCCGGGGTCGACCTCGTGGTGCACGCGGGTGAGGTGCTGGGTATCGCGGGCGTCGAGGGCAACGGGCAGACCGAGCTCGTCGAGACGATCATGGGGATGCACCGGGCGAGCGGCGGCACCATGGTCCTCGGCGAGAAGGACATCAGCCGCGCGAGCACCCTGGAGCGCCGCGAGGCCGGGATCGGCTACGTCCCCGAGGACCGCACCCGACACGGCCTCCTCGGCGGCCAGCCGCTCTGGGCCAACCGCATGCTCGGTCACCAGAGCCGACCGCCCGTCTCCCGCGGCGGCCTGCTCGGCCTGCTGGACCGGGCGGCGGCGCGGCGCGACACCGAGCGGATCGTCGCGGAGTTCGACGTACGGACCCCCGGCGTCGACGTACACGCCGCCGCGCTGTCCGGCGGCAACCAGCAGAAGCTCGTCGTCGGTCGCGAGCTCTCCGGCTACCCCGTGCTCCTGATCGCCTCGCACCCGACGCGCGGAGTGGACGTCGGCGCCCAGGCCGGCATCTGGGAGGAGCTGCGCCGGGCCAGGGCCGACGGGCTCGCCGTGCTGCTGGTCAGCGCCGACCTCGACGAGCTGATCGGGCTCTCCGACACGATCAAGGTGATGCTGCGGGGCCGGCTGGTCGCCGACGCCGACCCGGCGACCGTGACCCCTGAGGAGCTCGGCGCGGCGATGACCGGGGCCGACGCGGGGGAGGGCGCAGCATGACCCGCGTCCGCACCGTGCTGCTGCCGCCCGCGCTGGCGATCGTCTTCGCCGCGCTGCTCTGCGCCGTGGCGCTGCTGGTCAGCGGGGACTCCCCGCTCACCGCGCTGCGGGTGATGATCACCCAGGTCGGTGCGGGCACCACGGCCGTCGACATCGTCAACAGCGGCGCGATCTACTACATCGCCGGGCTGGCGGCGGCGATCGGCTTCCAGATGAAGCTGTTCAACATCGGCATCGAGGGCCAGTTCCGGCTGGCCGCCGCCGTGGCGGCCATCGTGGGCGGCGCGATCGTGCTGCCGCCCGTCGTGCACACGCTGGTGATCATTCTGGTCGGTGTGGTGGTCGGGGCGGTGTGGGCGGGCATCCCCGCGCTGCTCAAGGCCTACCGCGGGGTCAGCGAGGTCATCTCCACGATCATGCTGAACTTCATCGCCACCGGGCTGATCGCCTACATGATCAGCACGGACGCGTTCGGCGTGCTGCAGGGCAACAACATCTCGACCGACCCGATCGAGCCGAGCGGCTGGTTCCCGGGGATCTCGCTCGGGGGCGCCGGCACGATCTTCGGGATGGTGTTCGTGGCCGCCGCCCTCGGCGTCGGCTACTGGTTCCTGCTCGGCCGTACCCGCTTCGGGTTCGAGCTGAGGGCGTCGGGGGAGTCGCCGACGGCCGCCACCGCGGGTGGCGTGGACGCCCGCCGGATGGTGATCATCGCGCTCGTGCTGTCCGGGGCGGTGGCCGGGCTGATCGGGCTGCCCGAGCTGCTCGGTCGGGACCACGCGTACACGCTCACCTCGCCACAGGGGTACGGCTTCACCGGCCTCGCGGTGGCACTGCTGGGTCGCAACCATCCGGTCGGGGTCGCGCTGGGTGCCCTGCTCTGGGCGTTCCTGGACAAGTCGGCGCTGGCCCTGGACAACGTCGGGGTGCCCCGCGAGATCGTGCTGATCATGCAAGGATCGGTGGTGCTGTCGGTGGTCGTCGCCTACGAGATCGTGCGCCGCTACGAGCTGGCGGCCGAACAGCGGCGGGTGGCGGCGCAGCTGCGCGAGGCCGGTGCCCCGGCCCGTTCGGAGGTGTCGTCATGACCGCGGTCGACACTGCCTCCGTGTCGGCACCTCCGCCGCCGCCCACGCGGCGCCGGATCCCCCGCTGGGCGCTGCCGGTGATCGTGGTCGCGATCGGCGTCGGCGTGCTGGCGATCACCGCCACGCTCACCGGTCAGATCCAGCTGACGTCGAGTGGCACGATACAGGCCGCCGTCGGGCTGATGCTGCCGATCCTCTTCGCCGGGCTCGGCGGGGTGTGGTCCGAACGGGCCGGCGTGATCAACATCGGCCTCGAGGGCATGATGATCCTCGGGACGTGGGGCACGGCGTGGGCAGGGATCTACGGAGGCCCGTGGGCCGCGCTCGTCGGCGGGATCGTGTTCGGGGCGCTGGGCGGCCTGGTGCACGCCGTCGCCACGGTGACGTTCGGGGTCAACCACATCGTGTCCGGAGTGGCCATCACGCTGCTCGGGATGGGGGTCACGCAGTACCTCTCGACGCTGATCTTCCTGCCGCTCTCGGACAACCCGCGGCAGTCGCCGCGCATCGAGGGCTTCGACACGTTCTCGGTGCAGCCGCTCGCCGACGGGCTCGCCGTACTGGAGCAGCAGCAGCGGGTGCTGCTCTCCGACGCAGCCGGCCTGCTCGGCGGCCTGGTCAGCGGACTCACCGCGCTCGCGGTGCTCGGGTTCGCCCTGGTGCCGATCAGCTGGTTCGTCCTGTGGCACACCCGTTGGGGACTGCGGCTGCGTTCGTGCGGGGAGAACCCGGTGGCCGCCGAGTCGCTCGGGGTGCACGTCTTCACCTACAAGTACATCGCGGTGATCGTCTCCGGTGGCCTCGCCGGCCTCGGTGGCGCCGCCCTGACGCTCAACGTCGGGTACTACCTGGAAGGGCAGACCGGCGGTCGCGGCTACATCGGGCTGGCCGCGATGATCTTCGGCAACTGGCGGCCGAGCGGGCTGCTCGCGGGCTCCGCGCTGTTCGGCTTCGTCGACGGCGTGCAGCTGCGCGCGGGCGGCGAGGCGGTGCACGCCCTGCTCTACGCGGCCACGCTGCTGGCGGCGATCGTCGCGCTGCTGTGGGTGGCGCACCGCAGGTGGAAGCCCGCGATCGTCGCGGCGGTGGTCGGCGTGGTCGTCTACCTCGTCTACTACGTGGTCGACACGGTCCCGCGCGAGTTCGCCGCGTACGCCCCGCAGCTCGTCACGCTGTTGGTGCTCGCAGTGGCGTCACAGCGGCTGCGACCACCCGCGGCCATCGGGATGGAGTACCGGAGAGGTGAGGGTGACTGAGGTTTCCTGGGACGCGCTGCGCGCTTCCGCCGTCGAGGCCGCGGGCAACGCGTACGCGCCCTACTCCCGTCTGAACGTCGGGGCAGCGGCGGTGTGCGACGACGGCCGCCTCGTCACCGGGTGCAACGTGGAGAACGCCTCGTACGGGCTCGGGCTGTGCGCCGAGTGCACGATGGCCGGACAGCTGCGGCTCACCGGCGGTGGCCGGTTCGTCGCGGTGGCGTGCCGGTCGGGCACCGGCGAGCTGCTGATGCCGTGCGGGCGGTGCCGCCAGATCCTCTACGAGTTCGGCGGCCCCGACTGCCTGCTCGACACCCCGCGCGGCGTGCTGCCGCTGCGCGACGTCCTCCCCGACGCGTTCGGGCCCGACGACCTGCCGGAGAAGAAGCCCTGATGACGTTCAGTGCCGTCGACGTGATCACGACGAAGCGGGACGGCGGCAGGCTCAGCGACGACCAGATCGACTGGGTGATCGGCGCCTACACCGCGGGCGACGTCGCCCACGAGCAGATGGCCGCGCTCGCGATGGCCGTGCTGCTCAACGGCATGGATCCCGACGAGATCGCCCGCTGGACCCAGGCGATGATCGACTCGGGCGAGGTGCTGGCGCTGCCCGACGTGGGGCGGCCACTGGTGGACAAGCACTCCACCGGCGGGGTCGGCGACAAGATCACGCTTCCGCTCGCGCCGCTGGTGGCGGCGTGCGGGGCGGCCGTGCCCCAGCTGTCCGGGCGCGGGCTCGGGCACACCGGCGGCACCCTCGACAAGCTCGAGTCGATCCCGGGCTGGCGGGCGTCGCTGTCCACCGAGGAGATCGCCGCGCAGCTCGCCGACATCGGCGCGGTCATCTGCGCCACCACCCCGACGCTCGCGCCCGCCGACCGCAAGCTCTACGCGCTGCGCGACGTCACCGGCACCGTCGAGTCCATCCCGCTGATCGCCAGCTCGATCATGAGCAAGAAGATCGCCGAGGGCACCGGCGGACTGGTGCTCGACGTGAAGGTCGGCTCCGGCGCGTTCATGAAGTCGGAGGACAGGGCGCGCGAGCTCGCCGAGACGATGGTGCGGATCGGGGCCGCCCACGGGCTCGCCACGACCGCGCTGCTCACCGACATGTCCGTGCCGCTCGGGCGAGCGGTCGGCAACGCCCTGGAGGTGGCCGAGTCGGTCGAGGTGCTGCGCGGCGGCGGCCCCGCCGACGTCGTCGAGCTGACGGTGGCGCTGGCCCGGGAGATGCTCGCGCTCGCGGGGATCACGGACGTCGACCCGGCCGAGGTGCTCGCCTCCGGGGCTGCGTACCCCGTATGGGAGCGGATGATCGCCGCACAGGGCGGCGACCCGTCCGCGCCGCTGCCGGTGGCCTCGCACGTCGAGCCGGTGGTGGCCGACCGCTCCGGCGTGCTCACCCGGCTCGACGCGCTCGCCGTCGGCGTGGCGGCCTGGCGGCTCGGGGCGGGCCGGGCGCGCAAGGAGGACGCCGTGCAGGCCGCGGCGGGCGTGCGGCTGCTCGTGGAACCCGGCGAGCCCGTCGAGGCGGGGCAGCCGCTGCTGGAGCTGCACACCGACACCCCCGGCGCCGTCGCGGGCGCCCGCGCCGCGCTTGCCGACGGTGTGGTGGTCGGGGACGAGCCGGTGGCCCGCCCGACCCTGCTCAAGGACACGATCCGCCCCTGACCCGGACGACTCGCACGTCGGAACCGGGCGACTCACCAGTCGAGAACTGGCGACTCGCGGGACGGAAACGGGCGACTCGCGGAACATCCGCGAGTCACCCGTTCTGCGCTGCCGAGTCGCCCGTCCTCCCCGGGGGGGGTGCCCCCTCGCCCGGGCGGGGGGGGAG
>NZ_JAHKRK010000157.1 GCF_019396355.1 Pseudonocardia nigra | reverse complement strand
GCCACCTCAAGGCACTCCAAGACCTCGGATACGAGGTCACACTCGCCAAGGCCTCATAGGCTGCGGTCGATTCTCCTGACAGCCACTTTCGCGCAACCACATGGCATGAAAGTGGCTTTGCTGCAACTTCAGCGGCCCAGGGAGCGCCGGATCTCCTCGAGCTTCGCGGCCGCGGCGCGTTCGCGCTCGGCCTCCTGCTCCTCCTGGGTCCGGCCGGCCGCGGTGGCCCCGGCCAGTTCCGCGGCGCCGAGCGATGTGGCGTAGCGCTGCTCGATCCGGTCGCGCACGAAGTCGAGGCTCGGGGTGCCGTGCTCGTCGTAGTCGGGTGCGGGCGCGGCGGCCACGTCGGGCACGATCTCCGCGTCGACGGGCTCGGGTGGCGGCGACGGGTCGGGCATCGGAGGTCCTTTCACTCGGACGGCCGTGCGACGACCACGCTACGCCTTCGAGGACCACCCGAACGGTCACCGATTCGGTCCTCAAGGTCGCGTCATTTCACCGTAGTACTTTCGTTGACCGTAGAGGGCACCGCTCGGTGTTCCCGGCCCGGGCACGGGGAGGACCAGCATGACCGCTGCCGCCACGACGGCAGGCACTGCGCAGGCACCGGCCGGTGCGGCCAGTACCCGTGTCACCCGCATCGCGCCCTCGGGGGCACCGGTCGACCTGACGCACCCGGTGGCCTTCGGCGAGTACCGCTGGTACGGCAACACGCGCTTCACGGGCCCGCGCACGGCCCGGCAGTTCTTCCTCGCCCCGGCGGGCGAGCACCGCGCGATCCCGGCGCAGGTGCTTCCCGGTGCCCGTGAGCACCGGCAGCCGATGCGCGGGTTCGACGCGATCGTCTACGAGGCGCCCGACCGGTCGGACTCGGCGTTGGTGCTCGCCGGCCCGCACCACGAGGCCACCACCTGGTTCGGTGGACCCGCCCCCGACGTCGCCGGGCTGACCGCACTGCTGTCGACGTTCCGGTTCACCGACTCGGAGCAGGGCGCCGCGCTCACGCCGGTGTCGGACCTGCTGGTGCAGCAGGGCGACGTCGCGCTGATCGGGCAGAGCGACCGGTCGACGCTGCTCGTGCGCCGCTCCGTCGACATGCTGCCCACGCTCCCGGACTGGGCGGGGTTCGCGCTGCCCGGCGGCGAGCTGTGGCGGGCGGGCCGGGTGCTCGGCGAGCAGGCGGCCGCCCTCGTCGCGGACACCCCGCACCAGTGGCGCTACCTGCTGGCGGGGGACACCGCGGCGATGGACCTCGTCCTGCTCGGCCCCGAGTCCGGGCTGCCGCGGACGGACATGGCCGAGCAGCAGGTCGTGGAGGCGCTGACCGCGCTCACCGCTCGCTGGGCGGCCTGAGCGTGTCCGTCGCCCTCGCCGTCGCGTTGCTGGCACTGCTCGTCGCCCTGTTCGCGCTGGTCGCCCTCGTCGCGGTGTACGCGCGGGTGCGGGCGTTGGAGGCGGGCCGGGCGGCGGAGCTGTCCGGGTACGCCCCGCTCGTCGGACGCGCGGCACCCGCCGTGGTGCGGCCCGGTCCGGGCGGCCGCGTCAGCGTCGTGGCGGTGCTCGACGCCGACTGCGCCGCCTGCCACACGGTGTGGGACGTCCTCGTGGAGGCCGCCGGATGCGCCGACGGCACCCGGTTCGTCGCACTCGTCGACCGGCCCGCCGACTTCACCCCCGACCCGTCGGGGCGCGCCGCGCTCGTGGCCGACACCGGTGCCCGCGCCGACCTGTTCGAGGGCTACACGCCCACCTTGCTGGCCGTGGACGCGGCGGGCACCGTCACACATCGCAGCTTCGTCTACCCCGACACTGACCTGCGCGCCCTCGTGGTCGAGCTGGCAGGAGGACAAGAGGTGAGCAGGGCATGACCCGCCTGGACGAGATCCCCACCGCCTTCGAGCCACCCGCGGAGGCCCGGCCGAGCGCGGTCGTGGCGCGGATCCGGTCGATCCGACCGAGCAGGCGGGCCGTCCTGCGCGGGCTGGTGGTCGGCGCGGCCGCGGCGGCGCTGGTGCCGCTGGACTGGTACCTCACCCGCCGGGAGGCCGCGGCGCAGGACCGCTCGGAGGGCTCCAGCACGTCCGAGCACACGACGTGCGTGCCGGAGAACTATCAAGAAGAGGCCAACAACTGGCCGGCCAACGGCATGGCGGTCTGCTACGGCGGCTGGCGCCGCGGCTCCTACCCGTGCTCCGACGGCTACCACCGCGAAGGCAGCTACGAGTCGAACGGCGACCGGTTCGAGTCGACCCGCCTCACCACCGACTGCCACGGCAAGAACGCCTGGCGCTGGAAGGGCTACCGCTGCTCCGACGCGATCACGCGCGTCACGTTCGCCGACGGCTCCACCTACAGCGGGATGACGATCGCGGCCTGCACGCTGGAGGCGGACACCGAGGACCGCCGCGACCCGTCCACGGCGTTGCCGCTGCCCGGGATCGGCAGCGGCATCCGGTCCCTGCCCGGGATCGGCGAGCTGCTCGGCCGCTGAGCTGAGCGTGCGAAGCGAACAGTCGGCGCTGACCCGGGGCAGACGATGACGTCCTCGGCGCGGTCGCGGTACCACTGGCTGCTGCATCCCGCCACGGCGGCCGTCGCGCTGGTGGTCCTCGCGGCGCTGGCCGCGCTCGGGACGCCCGCGGCCCCCGCCGTCGCTCCGGTGCTCCTGGTGGCGGTGGCCGGCGCCGCGGCGGGGTTCGCCAACTCCGGCAGCACTTGAAGCCACAACTCGGCGTTCCTGCTGAGCGCGTCGGTCTGGCGCGACACACCCGTGGTCCGGTTCTTCGGAGCCGGCCTCCTCCTCGGTGCGGTCCTGGTGGCGTTCGTGGGCGCGGTGCTCGGCGCGCTGCCGCAGGCGCTGCTGCCCGCTCCGGTGCGGTGGTCGCTGTTCGGCCTGGTCGCGGTGCCGGTGCTGCTGCGCGAGTGCGGCCTCGTGCGGTTCCCCGTGCCGCAGAACGCCCGGCTCGTGCCCCAGGACGTGCAGCACCTGCGCCAGTGGGGCGCGCTGCAGTTCGGCTTCGAGATGGGCACGGGGATGCGCACCTACTCGCCGTCGGCGCTGCCGCACCTGGCGCTCGTCGCGGTGCTGCTCGTCGTCCCGTTCCCGGCGGCGTTCGCGGTGGCGGCGGGCTTCGCAGCGGGGCGGCTCGCGATGCCGCTGCTGTCGAACGCGTGGAGCGCCGACGGCTCGTGGACGGAGGTCTGGGGCCGGGCCGAGCCGGTGGTGCGGCCCCTGCTCGCCCTGACGGCGACCGGTGCGCTGGTCGTTGCCATGCTGTCGACGTGGTGAAGCCCGTCGAGGTCGTCGTCGTCTACGACGTCGCCTGCGCGGCGTGCTCGCGCATCGCCCGCGAGCTGCCGGACCTGGTGCGCGTGCCCGTGCTGGTGCGGTCCTGCCGCGACCCGCAGCTCGCCGGCGCGCATCCCACCCTGCCGCCGGCCGTGCGCACCTGCGCCACCCCGGCGCTCGGCACCGTGCGCCCCGACGGCTCCGTGCGCTGGTGGCCGGGCCTGACCGGGGCGCTGGGCGTGCTGCCCGTGGTGCGGCTGCGCGGGCTGCCCGAGGCCGTGGCGCTGCTGTGGACGGCGTTCCGAGCGCGGCGATGAGTTCCGCGGCCCCGCGCAGTCACACCGGCATGACCACTTTCGCCCTGATCCCCGGCGCAGCCACCGACCGCTGGTACTGGCACCTCCTCGAGGCCGAACTGCGTGCCCGCGGCCACGAGACCGTCGCCGTCGACCTGCCGTGCGACGACGACGCGGCCGGTCTGCCCGAGTACGCCGACGCCGCCGTCGCGGCCATCGGCGACCGCTCCGACGTCGTCGTGGTCGCCCACTCCTTCGGCGGCTTCACCGGCCCACTCGTCTGTGCGCGGCGGCCGGTGCGCAGGCTCGTGCTGGTGACGGCGATGGTCCCGCGACCCGGTGAGGCCCCGGGGGACTGGTGGGCGAACACGGGGCACGAGCAGGCCCCCGCCGTCGACGACGTCGACCTCTTCCTCCACGACGTGCCCGCCGGCCTCGCCGCCGAGGCGATGCGGCACGGCCGGGACCAGTCGGGCACCCCGATGTCGGCACCGTGGCCGCTCGACGCCTGGCCCGATGTGCCCACGTCGTTCCTGCTGTGCCGCGACGACAAGTTCTTCCCGGCCGACTTCGTGCGCCGGGTGGTGCGGGACCGCCTGGGCGTCATCCCCGACGAGATGGACGGCAGCCACCACCCGATGCTCTCGCGTCCCCGGGAGCTGGCCGACCGACTCGAGGGCCACCTCGAGGGCTGCGCGGACTAACGTGCACCTACGTGACGATCACGCCGTTCGGATCCTGGCCCACCCCGATCACCTCCGAGCTCGTCGTCGCCGCCGCGGTGCGGCTGGCGGAGCTGCGCACCGACGGTGAGGACCTCGTCTGGACCGAGGGACGGCCCGCGGAAGGCGGGCGCACCCAGCTCGTCCGGCGGTCCGCGGACGGGGCCACCACGGACCTCCTGCCGGAGGGGATGGACGCGCGCACGGGCGTGCACGAGTACGGCGGCGCCGCCTGGTGGGTTCGTGACGGGGTCGTCTGGTTCGCGAACTGGGCCGACCAGCGGCTGTACCGCCTCGCGCCCGGCGGCGCGCCCGAGGCGCTGACGCCGGAGCCCGCCCGGCCCCGCGCCGACCGGTACGCCGACGGCGACGTGGCCTTGGACGGGGCGACGATCGTCTGCGTCCGCGAGCGGCACACCGGGTCGTCCGCCACGGAGGTGCACAACGAGGTCGTCCGGCTTGCCGCGCACGCGCCGAGCGAGCCCGAAGTGCTCGTCAGCGGGCCGGACTTCGTCGCGGCTCCCCGGCTGAGCCCCGACGGCGACACCCTCGCGTGGCTGCAGTGGAACCACCCCGCCATGCCGTGGGACGCCACCGAGCTGGTGGTCCGCGACCTCGGCACGGGCGTGGAGACGGTGGTCGCGGGCGGGCCCCACGAGTCGGTCCTGGAGCCGCGGTGGCAGCCCGACGGGACGCTGTGGTTCATCAGCGACCGCACCGACTGGTGGAACCTCTACCGCTGGGTGCCGGGCTCGGACATCGAACCGGCCGTCCGCATCGACGCCGAGATCGGCGCGCCCGCCTGGACGCTCGGGTCGGCCCGGTACGCGACGCTGGACGACGGCCGCGTCGTGTTCGCGCGGACCGCGTCGGGCTTCGACGGGCTCGCCGTCCGCGCCGCCGACGGCACGGTCACCGACCTCGACCTGCCGTTCTCTGCGATCGCCGCGGTGCGCGCGGCCGGGCCGGACGCGGTCGCCGTGGTGGCCGGGAGCCCCACCGCCGAGCCCGGAGTCCACCGCGTGAACCTCACCACGGCCGCGGTCGAGAAGCTGCGCCCGCCGCGCGACCTCGGCGTGGACGTGGCTTCGCTGTCGGTGCCCGAGCCGATCACGTTCCCGTCCGTCGACGGCGCCGGGGAGCGGCGCACGGCACACGCGCTGTTCTACCCACCGACGAACGCCGAGCACGAGGGCCCGGACGGGGAGCTCCCGCCGCTGCTCGTGGTGATCCACGGCGGCCCGACGTCGGCCGCGGTGCCCGCGCTCAGCGTCAGCGTGCAGTACTGGACGAGCCGCGGCTTCGCCGTCGTCGACGTCGACTACGGCGGGTCGACCGGCTACGGGCGCGCCTACCGGGAGCAGCTGCTGGGCCAGTGGGGCGTGATCGACGTCGCCGACTGCCTCGCCGCAGCGGCGTGGCTGGCCGAGCAGGGCCGGGTGGACGGGGCCCGGCTGTGCATCCGCGGCGGCTCGGCGGGCGGCTACACCACCCTGGCCGCGCTCGCCCGCGACGACACCCCGTTCGCGGCGGGCGCGGACCATTTCGGCGTGGCCGACCTGGAGGCGCTCGCCGCCGACACCCACAAGTTCGAGAGCCGGTACCTCGACCGGCTCGTCGGGCCCTACCCCGAGGCGCGCGACGTGTACGTCGACCGGTCGCCGATCCACCACGTCGACCGCTTCACCCGCCCGCTGATCGTCCTGCAGGGCGCCGAGGACGCGATCGTGCCGCCGAGCCAGAGCGAGCAGATCGTCGAGGCGCTCCGCGCCCGCCGGGTGCCGGTGGCGTACCTGCTGTTCGACGGCGAGCAGCACGGGTTCCGGCGCGCGGAGAACATCCGGCGTGCACTCGACGCCGAGCTGAGCTTCTACGGCCAGGTGCTGGGCTTCGAGCTGCCGGCGGGCGAGGGCATCGAGCGGGTGGCCATCGAGAATCTCGCCGGGTCCTGACCCGGTCGGCACTCGCGCCTGGCGGGGCGCTGACGTCGTTGTCCGGGTTGCCCGTGACATCAGCGCCTCGCCGGGCGTCAGTCGCCGGTCATCTCCGCCCCGGCCAGCGTCTTGCCCGGCGGCCCCGCGGGCGTCCGGCGGGCCCGCGACAAGCGCCGCTCCATGTACTCCGCGAGCTTGCTCAGCGCGTAGTTGATCGCGATGAAGATCAACGCGATGGTGAAGTACATCGGGATCGGGTTGTCGAGGTTCTGGATGATGATCTGACCGGTCTGCAACAGCTCCGGATAGGAGATGATGAAGCCGAGGGCGGTGTCCTTGAGGATCACGACGAGCTGGCTGATCAAAGTCGGAAGCATCACCCGGAACGCCTGAGGAAGCAGGATCAGGCGCAGCGTCTGCCCACGGGTCATCCCGACCGCCAGAGCTGCCTCGCGCTGTCCGGCCGGCAGCGAGTTCACCCCCGCGCGCACGATCTCGGCGATGATCACCGAGTTGTACGCGGTGAGCCCGATCACCAGGAACCACATGATCGGCAGGTCGACACCGATCTCCGGCAGCACGCGCGAGGCGAAGAAGATCAGGACGACGACCGGGAGCCCGCGGAACAGCTCGACGACCCCGACCACGGCCCAGCGGTACCACGGCGCGCTGGTCAGCCGGATGACCGCCAGCACGGTCCCGATCACGAGCGAGAGCACCATCGCCAGCGCCGCGGCCACCAGCGTGTTCTGCAGGCCGTTCGCGAGCAGCGCCCACACCTGGACGAAGTCGGAGTCCGTGGGATTGACGAGCGCCGACCACTTCTCGGCAGTGAACTGGTCCTGCGCGGCCAGCCGGGCGATGACCACTGCGAGGACGGCGAGCAGCACCACGCCCGCGACGATGCTCCCGGTCAGGTAGCGCCGCTTCGCGCTCGGACCGGGGACGTCGTAGAGAACCGCGGTCATCGGGCGATCGCCACCTTGCGCTCGACGACGCCGAGCAACAGCCCGGCGGGGATGGTCAGGAGCAGGTATCCGAGAGCGACTCCGGTGAGCACCGGCAGCGCGGCAAGCCCCTGAGAGCCGGTCAGCGCGACGCCGACCGAGAAGAGGTCGCCGCCGACACCGAACGCGCCGACGATCGCCGAGTTCTTGATCATGGCGATGAGGACGTTCCCCAGCGGGGGCACGACCGTGCGGAACGCCTGCGGCAACACCACCTGCCCGAGTGACTGGCTGAAGGTGAGACCGATCGCCCTGGCCGCCTCCGCCTGACCCGCGGACACCGAGTTGATACCGCTGCGCACCGCCTCGCAGACGAACGCCGAGGTGTAGAGCGCCAACCCGGTCACCCCGAACCAGAAGTACTGGCCGTTGATGCCGATCTCGGGGAGCCCGAACGCCGTCGCGAAGAGCACCACCGTCAGCGGCGTGTTGCGGAAGACCGTCACCCACGACGTTCCGACCCAGCGCAGCGGCGGCACCGGGGAGACCCGGAAACTCGCCATGAGCGTGCCGAGCACGAGCGCGCCGACGCCGGCGAAGAGACAGATCCGCAGGGTGGTCAGCACTCCCTGCCCGTACAGGCCCAAGTTGTCGAAGACGGGGTCCACGCCCGGCCCTTCAGGTCAGGATCGAGCGGGGCGCCGGACCCGGCGCCCCGCCCGACCACGGGAGATCAGCTGCAGGGATCCAGCTCGGGAAGCTTCGGGGTCTCCTCGGCGACCTGACCGGCGGTGGACTCCCACGCCTCGGCGTAGGCGCCGCTCTCGGCCGCCTCCCGGAGGGTGGTGTTGATGAACTCGCAGAAGGCGACGTCACCCTTGGTGATGCCGATGCCGTAGGGCTCCCCGGTGAAGGGCTCACCCACCAGCTTGAATGCGCCGTCACTGTCGTTGACGAACCCGAGCAGGATCACGTTGTCGGTGGTGACGACGTCGACCTGGTTGGTGCGCAGCGCGTCGGCACACAGCGAGTAGGTGTCGAACAGCGTCAGCTGAGCAGGGTCGATGTACTCCAGGATGTTCTGCGAGGGCGTCGAGCCGCTCACCGAACACACGCGCGCGCCGCTCTCGCGCAGCGACTCGGGCCCGGTGACCGTGGTGTTGTCGCTGCGCACCATCAGCGTCTGACCGGCCTCGTAGTACGGGCCGGCGAAGCTGATCCGCTCCTTGCGGGCGTCGTTGATGGTGTAGGTCGCCACCACCATGTCGACGCGGCCCTGCTGGATGACCTCCTCCCGGGTGGCGGACGGGGTCTCGGTCCAGTTGATGTTCTCGGGCTCGATGCCCAGCCCACCGGCGATGATCTTGGCAATCTCGACATCGAAGCCCTCCGGCTCCCCGGACAGGCCCTGCAGGCCGAACAGCGGCTGGTCGAACTTGGTGCCGATGTTGATCGAGCCGGCCTCGGCGAGACGGGCCATCGTCGTGCCGGCCTCGAAGGTGGTGTCCTCGGCGACGGGGGGAGCGGCGGCGTCGCCCGAGCCCCCGCCTCCGCACGCCGCCAGGGTGAGGCCTGCCACGGCAGCCACGGCGGTGAGACTGAGTCGTCGAAGTCGCATTTCCACTCCTGTGATGGGGATGAGGTGGATCGGAGGATCAGTGGGTGAGGATCTTGCCGAGGAAGTCCTTGGCCCGATCCGAGGTGGGGTTGGAGAAGAACGTCTCCGGCGCCGCATCCTCGACGATCTCGCCGTCCGACATGAACACCACCCGGTTCGCGGCGCGTCGCGCGAAACCCATCTCGTGGGTGACGACGAGCATCGTCATGCCCTCGCCCGCGAGCGTGGTCATCACGTCCAGCACCTCCTGGACCATCTCCGGGTCCAGGGCGGAGGTGGGCTCGTCGAACAGCATCACCTTGGGCTTCATCGCCAGCGCGCGGGCGATCGCGGCGCGCTGCTGCTGCCCACCGGACAGCTGTGCGGGGTACTTGTCCTTCTGGTTGGCGATCCCGACGCGCTCCAGCAGGGCCAGCCCGTTCTTATCCGCCTCGGCCTTGTTCGTGCGGCGCACCTTGACGGGACCGAGCGTGACGTTCTCGAGGATCGTCTTGTGGGCGAACAGGTTGAAACTCTGGAACACCATGCCGACATCGGCGCGCAGCGCGGCGAGGGCCTTGCCCTCCTCGGGCAGCCGTTCGCCGTCCACCTCGATCGTGCCGCTGTCGATCGGTTCCAGCCGGTTGATCGTGCGGCAGAGCGTCGACTTGCCCGACCCCGACGGGCCGAGCACCACGACCACCTGGCCGGTCTCGACCTCGAGGTTGATGTCGCGGAGGACGTGCAGCTCTCCGAAGTGCTTGTCGACGGACGCCATGCGGATCATGGGGGTCGTGGTCATCGGGGTCCTCCGGGCATGGCGGGACGCTAGGGCTGTGCGGACATCCCAGTCCAGCACCTTGAGCAACCCATAGGGTTTCGCTCCGATAACGCTCGCGAGACCTCTGGCAGGGTCGGGGTATCAGTGCTGGGGAGGCTGTCCGAGTGCACATCCTGCTGGTCGAGGACGACGACCGCATCGCGGCCGCGCTGCGCCCCGCCCTGCACCGCCACGGTATGACGACCACGCGGCTCGCACAGGGGCGCGACGCGGTCCGTCACCTGGACGGGGTTGACGTCGTGCTGCTCGATCTCGGCCTGCCCGACGTCGACGGCGTCGACGTCTGCCGGGCGATCCGTGACGTGAGCGAGGTGCCCGTGATCGTCGTGTCCGCCCGCGGGGAGGTCGACGACCGGATCCTCGGGTTGCACTCCGGGGCCGACGACTACCTCGTGAAGCCCTACGACGTGGGTGAGCTGGTGGCGCGCGTGCACGCGGTGTGCCGGCGCAAGCCGACCGGCACCTCGGCCGGCACCGGCGGATCCGGCGGCACGCTCACCGTCGGGGACGTGGCGATCGACCTGGACCGCTACGCGGTCACCGTCGCGGGCGCCCCGGTGGCGCTCACGCGCAAGGAGTTCCAGGTGCTCGCGGTGCTCGTCAGGGCCAAGGGCGTGGTGTGCACCCGCAGCCAGATCGTGGCGGAGGTGTGGGGGCGTCCGTGGGCGGGCGCGAACCGCACGCTGGACGTGCACGTGGCGACGCTGCGCACGAAGCTCGGCAGGCCGGAGCTGATCCAGACCGTCCGCGGGGTCGGCTACCGGCTCAACCTGCCCGACGCCGCCGTGGACAGGGCGGCCGCCGACGAGGACGACGAGTCCACGGGGAAGGGCTGACCCACCGTGCGCGCCCGGCTGCTGGTGATCGTGACCTTCCTCGTCGGCCTGCTGGCCGTCGGGCTGGGGGTGCCACTGGCGCTGTACTACGCGCAGGCGGCACAGCTGGGGCTGTTCACCGACCGGCTGACCGACACCATCTACTACGCCTCGCTCGCCGAGCGGCCGATCACGGATGCCGACCCCACCGGGCTCGAGGAGGAGCTGGAACGCTACGACGCGGTGTTCGCCGTCGCGGTGATGGTGCTCGACCGCGACGGCGAGCTGATCGCCACCTCCCGGCAGCCGCCGCCGGTGCTCGACGAGGACGGGCAGGAGCGCGTCGCGCTGGCGCTGGCCAACCGGCGGTCGGAGACCTACCCGCTGCTCATGCCGTGGGACGACCGGCCGCTCGTGCTCGCCGAGCCCGTGCTGGTGGACACCGAGGTGCGCGGCGTCGCCGTCACGGTGTCGCCCACCGACGCGCTGCGCGCCGAGGAGGTGCGGGTGTGGTCGACGGTCGCCGCGGCGGGGCTGCTCGCGATCGCGCTCGGTGTGCTGGTCGCGTTGCCGATCGTGCGCTGGATCCTGCGACCGGTGCGGAGGTTGGACGAGGGCACCGGCCGGGTCGCCGCCGCCGTGCTCGCGGGTGCCGACGCCGAGCCGGTGGCCGACAACACCGGCCCGCCCGAGCTGCGCAGGCTGTCGGTCTCCTTCGACCGCATGGCCGAGACCGTGACCCACGCCTACGCGGCGCAGCGCGCCTTCGTCGCCGACGCGAGCCACCAGCTGCGCAACCCGCTCACGGCACTGCACCTGCGGCTGTCCAACCTGCAGGGACACGTCGACGCGGCCGGGGCCGACGACCACGTCGCGGCGCTCGAGGAGTCCGAACGCCTGTCCACGCTGCTCGACGGCCTGCTCGCGCTGGCCCGCGCCGAGCGCACGGCACCGCTCGCGACCGTGGACGTCGACCCCGCCGTCACCGACCGGCTCGACGCGTGGCGCCCGCTCGCCGAGCACATGGACCTGCGGCTCGTCCGCGACGGCACCGGCGGCCTGCGGGTCGTGGCGCCCAGCGGGGCGATCGAGACCGTGCTCGACGCGGTGCTCGACAACGCGGTGAAGTTCTCCCCGCCGGGCGGCGCCGTGCGCGTCCGGACCGGGAGGGCCGACGGGCACGTCGAGATCCGCGTGCGCGACACCGGACCGGGCCTCGCCCCGGAGGAGCTGGAACGCGCGACCGACCGGTTCTGGCGCAGCCCGGCGCAGAGCAACGTGGACGGCTCCGGGCTGGGGCTCGCGATCGCCGCCCGCACCGTCGAGCTGGCCGGCGGCGAGCTGCGCCTCGAGCTGCCCGACGGCGGCGGGCTGTGCGTGGTGGCCCGGTTCCCCGCCGCCCCCGGCGCGGAACCGCCGCCGCCCGACCCGGAGTGACCGCGCCCCGCGAGTCGCCCGTTCCCGCCGCGCGAGTCGCCCGTATTCCGCCCGCGAGTCGGCACGAAGTGGCGGGCGAGTCGCACGGTGGGCGGAGCCGCCTACGCCGACGGTCACGTCGGCACCCGCGAGCTGCGCTCCACACGCGCAGGCAGCACGGCGCGCAGCAGCAGGTAGCTCAGCAGCCCGAGCGGTGAGAGCAGGATCGTCAGGACGAGCACGGGCGCCATGATCAGCGGATGCACGCCGCGTTCGCGCGCGTCCAGGTACATCCAGCGGCCGATGAACAGCTCGAACCCGATGAAGTGCGCCCACGCCGCCGCAGCCCCGGCGGGCGTGCCGAACAGCGCCGCGAGCACGGGCAGATCCGGGGCGGACACCGCCGACCAGAACGCGCCGAGCTGCGGGACGAGCAGCACCACGTACACCAGCAGCGGTGGCGCGGCCACGAGCGGCGAGGCCATGACGCGGCGGGTGACCGACCAGCCCGGCGCGAGGATCATCAGTGCCCAGAACGGCACGGCGAGCGGGAAGGCGAGCGCGAAGAGGGTCTGAGGGGTCCACCGGCTCCTCCGAGTCAGACGGTGACGAGGGCGGCGCGCCGGGCGGCCGCACGGGTCACGGCGTGCAGCGCGGCGCCCGTGCCGAGCACGAGGGCGGCCAGCGCGAGGAGCGTGCCACCATCGGGGGCGAGCAGCGGCTGGGCGCGCAGGGCCTGCCAGGTGAGCAGGACGACCAACCCGAGGTAGCCCGCGGCCGCGACGAGGACCACCTGTCGCCGTCCGGTCCCGTCGAGTCGTCGGCCGAGCGCGGCGGCCAGCAGTGGCAGGACTTGCACGGCGTGCATGCCCACGAAGTGTGCGATCCGCAGATCCCCGCCCGTGGTGCTCCAGCCGACGAACGGCAGCCCGGGACCGCCGTCCGCGACGCCGACCGCGTGCGCGTCGAGCCCGGACATCACGAACCCGACCGACATGCCGACGATCCCCACCGCGAGGCCGAGGCCGATCGCGGTGCCCATGACGCGGTCGCGGCCGGGCTCGCGCAGGAACCGCAGTGCCACGGCGATGGTCGCCAGGTAGAGCACCACGACGGTCACGCCCATGATCGTGTAGAGGGTGGCTCCGGTGGCGTCGTCGTCGTTGAAGTGGCTGCGCACGCCGCGAGCCGCCTGCCCCGTGATGATCACCAGTTCGATCACGGACGTGACCATGATCAGCCAGCCGGTGCGGCGCAGCGCGGGGGCTCGCAGCTGTCCGAGCATCCACGCCAGCGCGCCGGCGTAGGCGACGAACGAGATCGCGAACTTCAGCGGCTTGACCCACAGGGGTGCGCCGAGCAGCGTCCGTTGGTCGACGACGGCCAGGGCCGCGATCGCGACCGCGAGGCCGGCGCAGGCCACGGCGAACCAGTAGAGTCCCGGGTGGCCCCGGCGGGCGGTGGTGAGGACGACGGACACAGTGAATCCTCCTGACGCTGTTAGGCTACGAGAGCGACGTCAGTGTCGCGCTGTTTGACTAACACTGTCAAGGAGAACTGTCGATGCCAGTCGGAGGAGTGCGGGAGCGACGGCGCGGGGAAACCGTCCAGGAGATCAAGGACGCCGCGCTGCAGCAGCTGGCGGAGTCCGGGAGCGACGCGCTGTCGCTGCGCGCCGTCGCGCGGACGGTGGGGATGACGGTGCAGTCGCTCTACCACTACTTCGACAGCCGCAACGCGCTGCTCGTCGCCCTGGTCACGGACGCGCACAGCGCGCTCGCCAACGCCGTGGAAGCGGCGGCGGAACGGACGCGGGGGCGTTCGCCGCTCGAGCGCAGGCTCGCCGCCACCGGGGCCTTCCGCGACTGGGCACTGGTCAACCGCGCCGCGTTCCTCCTGCTCTACGGCACGCCGGTGCCGGGCTTCGATCCGTTCGCGGCGAGCGGTCCGGACGCGGCGTCGCTGCGGCTGGCTGCGCCGTTCGTCGACGTCGTGTTCGGCGGCTGGACCCCGCAGCAGCTCGCCGCTGTGCCCGCACCGCCGGGGGCGCCGCTCCAGGAGGCATCCGACCCGGGGATCCCGCTCCCGCCGGCCGCTCTCGAGCTCTTCATCGAGCTGCGAGCGCGGATGCACGGGCTGGTGATGCTCGAGCTGATCGGGCACCTGCAACCGTTCAACGACTGCGCCCGGGCCATGTTCACCGCGGCGATGCATCGCATGTCCGACGACGTCGACGCCCTCCAACGCGCGCTGCCCGAGTGATGAGCGGCGCTACGACGCCTTCTCCACCCGGAAGAAGCGTTCGGCGCCCGGGTGCAGCGGCACCGGCTGCGTGCCGATCGCGGCCCGCAGGTCGATCGTCAGCGCCGCCGGGCTCGCGGCGGCGAGCTGCGGCTGCGCCTCGAACAGGGCCCTGACCAGCGCGCCCGCAAGGTCGTCGGACATCTCGGCCGGGACGAGCAGGAAGTTGCGCACGAGCAGGCTGGTGACCGGCTCGGGGATGCCGTAGGTGGCCGCCGGCACCGTCCCCGCCGCGTACACGGGGTACACGTCGCGCACCGCCTGGATCGCGTCCTCCAGGTTGAGCAGCCGGATCGGCAGGGTCTCCGACAGCGCCGAGACCCCGCGGGTGGGCAGGCCGCCCGACCAGAAGAAGGCGTCGATGCGGCCGTCCGCGAGGGCGTCGATCGAGTCGTTGATCCCGAGCTGCACGGCCTGGAAGTCGCGCTCCGGCGACAACCCCACCACCTCGAGCAGGCGCTGCGCGATCACGAATACGCCGGAGTCGGGCGCGCCGACGGAGACCCGCGCCCCCCGCAGCCCGGTGAGCGAGGTGACCGGCGAGGCCGCCGGGACGACGACGTGCAGCACGTCGTCGTAGATGCGGGTGAGGGCGCGGGGCGCGCGAGGATCGCCGGGTGCGGAGCGCTCGAGCTGGTCGGCCGCCGTGTCGACCTGGCTGAACACGACGTCGGCCGCACCGGACGCGAGCCGTGCGAGGTTGTCGACCGACCCCGCCGTCGCGAGCACCTCGGGCCGGCCGGTGAGGCCGAGCTCCTGCTGCCAGGCCTCGGCCAGCGCCTGGCCCAGGTTGAAGTAGACGCCCTCGGTGCCGCCTGCCGCGATCGTCAGGCGGGTGCCGGCGAAGGGCGACGAGCAGGCCGGGAGCAGGGCGAGGGCGCCGAGGGCCCCGAGCCCACGCAGGACGGCGCGGCGGTCGACCGCCGCTGCGCCACCCTCCATGCGGGCATCCTGCCGTGCCCACGCTGCGCGGTCGACCCGCCCGCGCCGGACCCGGCCGCGGCGACCTACCCTCGTAGCGTGACGCGCAGCTACACCATCCGCACCTACGGGTGCCAGATGAACGTGCACGACTCCGAGCGGATGGCGGGGCTGCTCGAGGCCGCGGGGTACGCGAGGTCCGATTCCGACGAGGCCGACGTCGTCGTCTTCAACACCTGTGCGGTGCGCGAGAACGCCGACAACCGGCTCTACGGCAACCTCGGCCATCTCCGGCCGGTCAAGGCCGCGCGCCCCGGGATGCAGATCGCGGTCGGCGGCTGCCTCGCGCAGAAGGACCGCTCCGAGATCGTGCGCCGGGCCCCCTGGGTGGACGTCGTGTTCGGCACCCACAACGTGCACGCGCTGCCCGTGCTGCTGGAGCGGGCCCGGCACAACGAGTCGGCGCAGGTGGAGATCGCCGAGTCGCTCGAGGTGTTCCCCTCGACGCTGCCCGCCCGCCGCGACTCGGCCTACGCCGGCTGGGTGTCGATCTCGGTGGGCTGCAACAACACCTGCACCTTCTGCATCGTCCCGTCGCTGCGCGGCAAGGAGAAGGACCGCCGCCCCGGCGAGGTGCTGGCCGAGGTGCAGGCGCTGGCCGCCGAGGGCGTGCTCGAGGTGACCCTGCTCGGGCAGAACGTCAACTCCTACGGGGCCGAGTTCGGCGACCGCGGCGCGTTCGCGAAGCTGCTGCGGGCGTGCGGCGACGTCGAGGGACTGGAGCGCGTCCGGTTCACCTCGCCGCACCCGCGCGACTTCACCTCCGACGTGATCGCGGCGATGGCCGAGACGCCGAACGTGTGCCCGCAGCTGCACATGCCGCTGCAGTCGGGCTCCGACGACGTCCTGCGCCGGATGCGCCGCTCGTACCGGTCGGCTCGCTTCCTGGCGATCCTGGACGAGGTGCGCGCGTCGATCCCGCACGCGGCGATCAGCACGGACATCATCGTCGGGTTCCCGGGCGAGACCGAGGAGGACTTCGCCGCGACGCTCGACGTCGTGCGGCGGGCCCGGTTCGCGCAGGCGTTCACCTTCCAGTACTCGCCGCGGCCCGGCACGCCCGCGGCGACGCTGCCCGACCAGCTGCCCAAGGCCGTCGTCCAAGAGCGGTACGAGCGGCTCGTCGCGCTGCAGGAGGAGATCTCCTGGGAGCAGAACCGGGCCATCGAGGGCACCACCGTCGAGGTGCTCGTGTCGACGGGGGAGGGCCGCAAGGACGGCGCCACCCGCCGGATGAGCGGGCGCGCCCGCGACGGGCGGCTCGTGCACTTCGCTCCCGGCGACCTGCTGATCCGGCCCGGTGACCTCGTCGAGGTGACGATCGGCTACGGCGCGCCGCACCACCTCGTCGCCGACGGGCCGGTCCGCACCCACCGCCGCACCCGCGCCGGCGACGTCCACGAAACGGGTACCCGGCCGGGAGGAGCGCCGACCGGCCTCGGACTGCCCGGATTCGGCGCCCCAGCAGTCGCGCCGGCCACGGCCGCCTGCGGCACGAACGCGTGACCGGCGACCCCGGTCGAGTGGAGCGAGGGAGAGAGATGACCGAGCGGAAGGTCCCGGACGAGCTGGCGGCGCTGGACGCCGAGCTGGCCGGCGTGGCGCGGCGCGCGGAGCGACGGATCGACCCCGGCCCGACCGCGCTGGCGATCTCGGTCGCGATCCTCGTCCTCATCGGCGGACTGCTCCTCCCGTGGACCGGGTCGGTGCAGGGCTGGGAGGTGCTCGCGGGCGTCGAGCGGCTCGGGCTGCTGCCGCGGCTGTTCGCGTTCACCTCCCTCGGCTTCGGGCTGGTCGCTTCCGCCCTCGCGCTCGCCACCCGCTGGTGGGGCCTCGCCTGGCTCTCCGCAGTGGGCTGCGGGTTCTCGGTGGTGACGGGCCTGTGGGCGATCTGGTCGCGACAGGTCACGATCCCCGAGGGCGGCACCCCGGCGAGCGTGGGCCTGATCCTGGCCGTACTGGCCGTGCTCGTGCTGGCGGTGAGCTGGGTGCGGATCGCACTGCGCCGCTGACCCGCCGCGGGCCCGCCCGCTTCCTGATCGTCGGTGACGGGCGACTCGCGTGTCCGGATCGGGCGACTCACGTGTCCGGAACGGGCGACTCGCGGAAATCCCGCGAGTCGCCCGTTTTCGGCTGGCGAGTCGCCCCTGATCAGCGCTGCTGGACCGCCTGCTCGGCCGTCGCGAGCCACTCCCGCCACTGGTCGGCCTGGTTCTGGGCCTGCTCGGCGCGGCGGGTGTCGCCCGCGGCGCGGGCCTTCTCCGCCTGCGCCTCGAACTGGGACACCCGCTCCCGGAACTGGGCGACGCGCGCCTCGGCCTCGGGGTCGGTGCGTCGCCACTGCCGGTCGGCGGCCTCCCGGACCTTCTCCTCGACGGCCCGCAACCGCGCCTCGAGCGGGCGGATGTCGTCGCGGGGGACCTTGCCGATCTCCTCCCAGCGCTCCTGCACGGCGCGCAGGGCCGCCCTGGCGGCGGTCGGGTCCGAGGTGTCGATCTTCTCGGCCTCGAGCAGCAGAGCCTTCTTGGCCTCGGCGTTGGCGGCGAACTCGGCGTCGCGCTCGGCGAACGTCTCCGATCGGCGCGCGAAGAACGCGTCCTGGGCGGTGCGGAAGCGCTGCCAGAGCGCGTCGTCGGCGTCCTTCTGGGCGCGGCCGGCGGCCTTCCACTCCGCCATCAGGTCACGGAACCGGGCGGCCGTGGGGCCCCAGTCGTCGGAGTCGCTGAGCTTCTCGGCCTCGAGGACCAGCTCCTCCTTGCGCGCCTTCGCGGCCGACCGCTGGCGGTCCAGGTCGGCGAAGTGCGAGCCACGGCGGCGGTTGAACCCCTCCCGCGCCTTCGAGAACCGCTTCCACAGCTGCTCGTCGGTCTTGCGGTCGATGCCCCGGATCGTGCGCCACTCGTCGAGGATCGCCTTGAGCCGGTCGCCCGCCTGCTTCCACTGGGTGGCCTCCGCGGCGAGCGTCTCCGCCTCCGCGGCCAGTGCCTCCTTGCGGGCGATCGCCGCGGTGCGCTGGGCGTCGCGGGCCGAGCGGGCGGCGCCGACGGCCTGCTCGGCCTGCTGGACGAGCTCGTCGAGCCGTGCGGCCAGCCCGACGACGTCGCCGACGACCGTGGCGTCGGGGAGTGCGTCCCGGAGGGTCTTCGCGCTGCTCAGGGCGTTCTTCGGATCGCCGCCACCCGCGGTGAGCCGGGCGGCGAGCAGCTCGACCTCGGTGAGCATGTCGTCGAAGCGGCGGGCGAAGTGGGCGAGCCCCTCCTCGGGGGCGCCCGCCTGCCACGACCCGACCATCCGCTCGCCGTCGGCGGTGCGGACGTAGATCGTGCCCTCGGCGTCGACGCGGCCCCAACGGCCGGGGTCGGCACTCGCCACCGGCACCGACGACGGCGGGACGGCGACCGTCTCGCCCGGCGTGACCGGCGTGATCGGCGCGGCAAGGGGGACCGGCGGCGGGACGGCGGGCGCGGCCGGCCGGGGACGGCCGGCACCGGGCGGCGGGCCGGGACGCGGCGGCCCGGGCACCGGGGGCGGCGTGGGGCGGCCCCCCGGGGGCTC
>NZ_JAHKRK010000156.1 GCF_019396355.1 Pseudonocardia nigra | reverse complement strand
GCCGCCATCCGCCGCTTCATCGACGCATGGAACGAGCGCTGTGAACCGTTCATCTGGACCAAGGACGCCGAGGCCATCCTGGCCAAAGCGCAGCGTCAAAAGACTTCGGACACGAGACACTAGGACGCGCAGCAGGACAACTTCGCGACGTCGCGACTGAAGGTCTGGGCGGCCAGCTTGAGCCCTTCGGCCATGGTCAGGTACGGGCACCACAGCTCGGCCATCTGTCTCACGGTCATCTGGTTGGCCAGCGCGTAGAGGGCGGCGGTGATCACCTCGCCGGCCGCGTCGGCCAGCGCGTGCGCGCCCAGCAGCCGGCCGGTCGGGCGGTCTGCGACCAGCTTGATCAGGCCGCGGATGTTGCGGTTGACCAGCGCGCGCGGCACGTACTCCAGCGGCAGCACCCGGCACTCGCAGGTGTAGCCCTGCTCCTGCGCCTGTGCGTCGGTCAGGCCGGCCGAGGCGATCTGCGGGCTGGTGAACGTCACCCGCGGCAGATGGTGGTAGTCCAGCGTGCGCCCAGCGTGGTCGAAGGCGTTGTCGGCCACGACGGCTCCGTGCGCGCCGGCGACGTAGACGAACTGCGGGTGGCCGGTGACATCGCCGGCGGCCCAGATCCGCGGGTTGTCCGTCCGCAGGTACTCGTCCACCACGACCTCGCCCCGGGCGCCGACCTTCACCCCGACCGCGGCCAGGTTCAGCCCCTCGGTGACCGGGCGCCGGCCGGTGGCCACCAGCAGCTGGTCAGCGTGCAGCACCGGGCGGGTGGCGTCGGCGTCGCGCAGCTCGACCTGGATCCGGCCGCCGTCGCGGTGCGTGGCGGTGACCACCGCGCCGGTGTGCACGCCGATGCCCTCGTCGGCGAAGATCCGCGCGAGCTCGGCGGAGATCTCCGGCTCCTCACCGGGGGCCAGCCGGTCCTCCATCTCCACCAGGCTCACCTGCACGCCCAGGCGTGCGAACAGCTGTGCCTGCTCCAGGCCGACGTAGTTGCCGCCGACGACGACCATCGACTCCGGCAAGACGGCCAGCTCCATGGCTGTGGTGGAGGTCAGGTGGTCCACCTCGTCCAGGCCGTCGATCGGCGGCTCCCACGGCCCCGAGCCGGTCGCGATCAGGTAGTGCTCGGCCTCCACCCGTGTCCGCCTGCCGTCGGCAAGCGCGACCTCCAGGGCCGGGCCGTCGACGAACCGCGCCGTGCCGGGCAGGATCTCCCAGCCGTACTCGGCGGCCAGGTCGACGTACTTGTCCGCGCGCAGGCCCTCGACCAGCTCCCGCTTGCCGCCGATCAACGCGGCCATGTCCACCGCGTCCGCGCTCGTGCGGATCCCGGGGACGTGCTGATCCAGCGCGACGTGGCGGGCTTCGGCCGCCGCCAGCAGCGCCTTCGAGGGCACGCAGCCGGTGTTCACGCAGGTGCCACCGACCGTGCCCCGCTCGATCATCACCACGGTCTTGCCCTTGCGGCGCGCGGCGATCGCCGCCGCGAACGCGCCGCCACCCGAACCGATCACCGCCAGGTCGTAGCTCACCACGAGTCTCGCCACCCTTTCGGTCCTACACATCCGGCTACCCGGATGCGACGAGGTGAACCTATGCTAGGGCCAATTCATCCGCATAGGCGGATTTTGGAGCGGGTGAGAGGAGCGGGTGGGTGACGACGACCAACTGCGCCGGGGGCGTGGACTGCTGCGACGCCCCGCTGACGCTGTTGCCGGGCGGGCCGGAGGGGGTCGCGGTGCTGGCGAAGTTCTTCCGCGCTCTGGGTGATCCGGCCCGGTTGCGGCTGCTGGAGTTCCTGCTGGCCGGCGAGCGCTCGGTGAGCGAGTGCATCCGGCACATCGGGCTGGCCCAGAGCCGGGTGTCCTCCCACCTGGCCTGCCTGGCCGACTGCGGCTACGTCCAGTTCCGCCGGGAGGGACGGTTCTCCTACTACCGCGTCACCGACCCGCGGGTGGCCGAGGTGGTGCACCTGGCGCGGGCGCTGGCGGCCGACAACGCCGCCGCGCTCGCCGCCTGCATGCGCATCGACGCCCGGGCGCCCACCGAGTCCAGGCCGACAGAGCCGGCGGCCACGGGGTCGTCGTGAGCGACCAGCACCGAGACCACTGGTCCGTGGCCGCGGGTTCGGCCTTCGCCGGCCTGATGGTGCTGTGCTGTGCCGGTCCGGCGCTGCTGGCTGCCGGCGCGCTCGGCGCTCTCGGCGCCGTCCTGGCCAATCCAGTCGTGATCGCCATCGGCGTGCTGCTGGCGGCCGTCGCCGTGCTCTGGGCGTTCCGGCGCCGCCGCCGGCTCGCCAGGACCGGCGGGCACAACTGCTGCCCGCCTCGCTCCGGTTCCGAGCACCCGTCCCTCCACGCGAAACACTGAGGACCAGGCTGATGAGCACCAGGCTGATGACGGTCGGGGAGCTGTCCCGGCGCACCGGCGCGCCGATCAAGACCCTGCGCCAGTACACCGACTGGGGCCTGATCTATAGCGTCGGGCGCAGCGCCACGAACTACCGACTGTTCGACTCCGACGCCTTGTGGTGCGTCCAGGTGATCGGCCAGCTACGGGGACTCGGGCTGACCGTGGCCGAGATCCGCGAGCTCACCGGCACCGCAGCGCCGATCGGTCCCCGCCTGGCCGAGCTCCTACACCGGTCCCGGGAGCGGCTGGTCCGGCGCGTCGCCGAGCTGCAGCAGACGCTGCGCCGCATCGACGAGTTCGAGGCCATCCACCACACGGAATTGCCCGCTTGGGGCGGTACCTGCTGGGCGGGCGACCCCCGGTGCGCGGAGAGCGCTTGACCCTCACCCCGGGGTCAGACCATACGGTCGCGCCCGACCACGCAACCACCAGACCATCCCGTGGGAGGTAGGACCGTGACCAGCACAAACGCCACGCCAGCGATCGCGGAGCTCACCAGGCCGGGCGGCGCCCTCGACCTCGGCACCGACAAGGCCCGCCTGCTGATCCGCATGCTCCGCCTGCTCGCGCAGGGCCAGCCCGTCACCCGCGACCACGCCCTGGCGGCGACCGCGGACCTGGGTATCGAGCGGGAGCAGGTGCACATTGTGCTCGATGCCTGGACCGAACGCGACGACGACGGCCGGATCGTCGGCCTCGGGGTGACCCACAACCCCTCGCCTCACCAGATGACCGTCGATGGTGTGCGGATGTGGGCATGGTGCGGGATGGACACCCTGATCTTCGCCCACGTGCTCGACAAGCCGATCGCGATCGAGTCGACAGCCCCCGGCACGAGCGAGGTTGTGCGACTGCACGCCAGCCCGTCCGGAGTCACCGATGTCGACCCTGTCGAGGCGGTGGCCACCCAACGCGTGCCCCGCAACGACCAGGTCGACTTCAGCACTGCGACCGCGATCTGGGGCACCTTCTGCCACCACAACCACTTCTTCCCCAACCGCGCCCAGGCCGAGCAGTGGGCCGCCGGCCGCGACGACATCGTCATCCTGTCCATCCCGGACGCCTTCGCGGCGGCCCGCGACATGGGCGGCGCCCTGCTGCGCTACGAACCGGAGACGGCCCGATGACTGACCGTCCCGATCTCGAGCTGAACAAGTGCGCCGCGGCCGCCGCGCTCACCCCACCAGCCCGGCAGCTGCACCGGTGGGCGTTGACGGCGTTCGCCGAGACCGGCCACGCACCGTCGCGGGCGGACCTGGAGCGGATGGCCCGCGACCACGGCATAGATCCCGACCTGGTCCTGGCCGAACTGACCGGGCGGGACGTCCTCGCCGTCGACGAGCAGGGCAAGATCCGCGCCGCCTACCCGTTCTCGCCCGTCCCGACCCGCCACCGCGTCACCTGGGACGGCAGCGCAGGCGTGTACGCGATGTGCGCCATCGACGCCCTCGGCATCTCCGCCATGCTCGGTCTCCCGGTCACCATCACGAGCACCGAACCGGGTACCAACCACAGCGTGACCGTGCAGGTCGACCACCACAAGGCAGGCTGGGAACCCGAGACCGCGGTGGTATTCGCAGGCAGCACCGCTGACACCTGCTGTCCGTCAGTGGACCGCACCTGTAGTCACATCAACTTCTTCACCACGCCGAAAGCCGCCCACGACTGGGCCGCGAGCAACCCTGCCATCACCGGCGTCTTCCTGGACCAGGACCAGGCATTGACCAACGCCATCGTCGAGTTCGGCGCCCTCATGCAGCCCATCAACCAGTAAGCGCGGCAGGCAGCGTCCTGCCGACGTCGCCCGCGTCGCCAGGACGCTGATCATGCTCACCGAGATCAGCGGCCGCTCTGTCCACCTCGACAGCAGGCCGACCCGTCCGGCCGGTGGCCGACGAAGCACGGCGATCAGGCAGCCTCACCTGGTGCGAGGCAGCCATTGCCCGGGACGACGAGATCATGTCGCAGGCCCCAAGAGGACACCGCTAGGCAGTGTTCTGTCGCCCGAGTGCACGGCGGAGCTTGCGCTCGGACAGCCGGCCGTAGCTGAACGCTTGGCCATTGATGAGGACCCCGGGCGCGAACAGCACACCGGCCGATGCGGCGAGGCGCTGACCCTCCGCCGTCGCCAGATCGATCTCACGGACCCGCAACGAGTAGTCGTGTCGAACTCGGGTCAGGATCTCCTTGGCCACGCCGCAGAACGCGCAGTCGTCCTGAGTGAGTAGCGTGATTTCGACGCCTCGACTCACCGCACCCGCTCCTGCTCCAGATCGGCGAGCAAGTCTTCAGTGGGGAGGTACATCGTGTAATCGGGGGCGCCGCCGTAGTCGGCGCGCCACGTGATCTGGCCGTCCGGTCCGACGAGAATGAAGCTGTGGCCGTTGCGGGAGGTGCCCATCATGCCGTACTGGTTGGTTGTGTAGGCCCGGCTGACCTTCAACGTGGGGTCGGAGAGCACCGGCGTGGCCAGCCCTTCGTCGGCCATCTTCCGAGCGACCAGGTCGACCGGGTCGGTAGTGATCGACACGATCTCGTCGACACCGGCCGCGCGAAGCGCCACCATGTTCTGTTCCAGGTCACGGATCTGGTCCCAGCACGGCTGACACATCAGCCCTTCCTGGAAGTACAGCAGCACGCTGCGCCCGCGGTAGTCCGACAGGCTCACCTGGCCGCCCGAGCTCGCCGCCAGGGTGAACGGTGGCGCCGTCTCGCCGGCGCCCGGCTCTCCGGAGACGTGGGCGTACCCGCTCGCGGCGGCGCTCGTGGTGCCGTTCGCGCTGGTGGCGGAGGAGTTGTAGATCAGGTAGAGGCCGGCGACCGCAAACACGGCGAGCAGTGCCCAGGCGACCGCCCAGCCCCGCCGCCTGGTCGACCCGGCGGCGTGCAGCACCGTGCCGCGCTGCTTGGTCTGCGGGGCGCGGCGCCTCGTCGACCTACCGGATGTCTTGTTGGTCATGCTCGCTCTCCTCGACGGGGGTGCGGGTAGGGCCGGCGGCGGAGCCGCGCCGGCGCCGGAGCAAATAGGCGAATCCGAGGAGCAGTGCTGCGGCGATGAGCCACCCGGGGAGCCAGGACAGCGCGTTCACGGTGACCGTGCTCGCGTGCTGCAGCCAGGCGCTCACTCGGATCTGCCAGCCTTCGGTCGGCATCGCCGTGCCGGTGAAGGCCAGGACACCGGCGAGTACGCCCATGATGATCATGAGGGCGCCCGCGAGCGCATTGCCCAGCGCGAGCCGGCGTCGCCACCGACCGATTCGCAGCGTGACGTGGCGGCCGGTCAGCAGCCGGGCAAGCCGGTCCTGGTGGCGGTCCCACAGCAGGGCCACCACAGCCAGGGGGGCCACCATCCCGGCGACGTAGGCCAGACCGATCGCGAGGGCCACAGGGAACGATGCCGCCGCCCCGGAGAGCACCGCCACCCCGGCCAGCACCGGAGCGCAGCATGCGCTGGCCACACCGGCGAACATCCCGAGGAAGTAGGCGGAGCGGAAGTTCTTCCGGCCGGTCGTGCGCGCCGCCGGCATCGGCAGGTTCGGCTTCCAACCGGCGAGCATGGCGAGGCCACCGATGAACATCAGGGCGCCGCCGACGAGGAACACCACCGTGTGCTGCTCGATGAGCAACCGACTCAGCGCTGTGGCACCCAGCCCGATCGGCAGGATGACCGTCGCGACACCGGCGCCGAACACGAGCGTCGCCGGTACGACGCCGCCGTGGTGCCGAAAGCCGGTGGCCAGGTAGGCCGGCAGCATCACCGACACACAGCACGGCGCGAGGAGCGCCACCAGACCACCGAGGAACGAGGCCAGCAGGGTCGTTCCCACCAACAGCTCAACCATCACGCATCACCGGGCCTGGCCCCGTTCCACGCCATGTCCCGACGGACCTGCGAAAGGGAAGAACGATGACGGTCTGCGGCGGCCGTGACGGGACGCTCGTCCGACGCCGTCACCGCTGGTGGCCCACCGGCTGCGAGGTCGACCGCGCGTCACGCAGCTGGTCGACCTCGGCGCGCAGCTGAGCAAGCTCCTGCCGCGCCACCGAATCCCCCGGCAGCCCACTCCTCTGGCCGCCGGAGCAACGCATCATCCACATCATCAGGCCCATCCCGATCGGACACGCCACCGCGGCCACACCGAGCAGCAGTGCTTCCAACGTTTCCTCCTCGCTCCGAACTACAGTCGCTCTTCTACGAAGTACGTACGTAGATAGTAGATGAGCCTCGCCTCGTCTCGACCGGCCTCGCCTCATCGCACTCGATCGGGTCCCATCGAGACGTTCGCCGCTCGCACCCCGCGTGCGGGACATGACGGCCGGAAGACGGGGTCACGGCGCTGAGGTCGCCGGCACTGGGGCGGGACGGTAGGGCGACATCGTGAAGATCTGATGAATCGTGCGCCTGTAGTGACGTTGCCCCGGCCCTCGCCGCCGGAGCGGGAGGAGCGAGGGACGGAGCCTTGCTCGCCCGGTTGGTTACCCTGAACGGGGCGATGGTGGGAGGTGACGTGCGCGGGTTCGGTGAGCTTGAAGGCGTCGTCATGCAGCACTTGTGGGCGGCGGAAGGCGGGGCCACGGTGCGCGAGGTGTACGAGCAGATGCGGCAGGACCGGCAGATCGCCTACACCACCGTGCTGAGCACGATCCACAACCTGCACCGGAAGGGCCGCTTGACCCGGGAACGCGAGGGCAAGGCGCACCGCTACCGGGCGACGGCGAGCCGCGCCGAGTACAGCGCCACGGTCATGCGGGAGGTATTGAGCAGCGGGGGCGACTCCGAGGCCATCCTCAGTCATTTCGTGGGTCAGATGAGTGAGGAGGAGTCGCAGCGGCTTCAGGAGCTGTTGCGCCGCCAGGCGGGGGAGGCTCGGGCGTGAGTCTCGCCGTATGCCTGCTGGGCTACGGCTTCGCCGTCGCCGTGTTCGCTCCGGACGTGCTGCTCCGCGCGACGCACAGTGGGTGCGCACCACGAATGGGCATTCGGCTCTGGGTGCTGGCCATCGGCAGCGTGCTCGTGGCATGGATCGCAGCCGTCGTTCTCGCAGCCATCGACCTGCTCCTGGCCCGCGGAGACCTCGGCCAAGTCCTGGCCGGATGCGTCGCGATCCTGCACGCCGCGGTCACCGGGGCGCACGGAACACCGGTTCAGGTGGGTCTCGCCGCACTGGCGGTACTCGTGGTGGCCGGGTTGGTCGTACTGGCGGCGCGACTCGGAGGCGCCCTCGATCGCACCCGCCGCCACACCCATCGGCACGCCGATGCCGCCCGGCTGGTCGGCCGGTGGGACCACGCGCTCGGCGCCGTGGTCGTCGATGCACCGGACCGATTGGCCTATGCGGTCGCGGGGCGTCCACACACGATCGTGCTGAGCCGGGCCACCGTGGACGCCCTCGACGAGCCGCACCTGCAGGCCGTGCTCGCGCACGAGCGAGCCCACCTCGCCGGTCGTCACCATCTGCTGCTCGCCATCATCCGAGCGCTGGCAGCCACCATGCCGCGGATCACGCTGTTCACGGCAGGCAACAGGGAGCTGAGCCGGCTGCTCGAGATGCGCGCCGACGATGCGGCAGCCCGCGAACACGGCCGCCGGACCCTGGCCGAAGCGCTGCTCGTCCTCTCCACCGGGTCCACGCTGCCTCCTCGCGCACTGGCCGCCGCCGGGACCGCGGTCGCAGACCGGGCCGAGCGGCTGATGTTCCCGCCCGCCCCCGAGCAGGTCCGAGCAACCCGGCTGCGCCTCGGCCTCGCCGCCATCGCACTGTTGATCGGGCCGCTCCTGGCGCTGGCCCAGTCCGGGCTCTGCGACGCCGTGATCTCCATCTGACCCCCGGCCCCGCCTGCCGCGGTCGGGTCGACCACCCCCATCCCGTGCAGCGATTCGTCGCGTGGTCACCCCACGGGTGCGCCGCCTGACAGCCCGCCGACTAACCTCCGCAGCGCATACGTAGGTTCGTCGATACTCAGGAGCTCAGGTGCAGATGCGACTCCCCAGGCCGCGCCGGACGGCACGGTCGGCACTCCGGACAGGCCTCGTCGCGGCCGCACTCGTGGCGCTCGCCGGGTGCGGCCAGGCCGCCGACAACGCCGCGCCCGCCGACGGGACGGCAACGGCGGCGCCCGCCGAAGCGGCGGCAATACCGGAGCTCGCCCACGTGCACGGGCTCGGGATCAATCCCGCCGACGGGAACCTGTACGCGGCCAGCCACTTCGGGGTGTTCCGCCTACCGTCGAACGGTGAGCCCGAGCAGATCGCGGGCCGCAGCCAGGACACCATGGGGTTCACGATCGTCGGCCCGGATCACTTCCTGGGCAGCGGCCACCCGGACCCGAGCGAGACCGACCAGCCTCCGCACCTCGGATTGATCGAGAGCACCGACGCCGGTAACACGTGGCGCTCGCTGTCCCTGTCGGGTGAGGCCGACTTCCACGCGCTGGAGGCGGCGCACGGCCGGGTGTACGGCTACGACAGCCAGACGCGCCAGCTCATGGTGACCTCCGACAAGACGACGTGGGATCCGCGCGCCCGGCTCGCCCTGGCGGACTTCGCCGTCTCCCCCGATGACCCCGATGTGCTGCTGGCCACGACGGAACAGGGCCCGGCACGCAGCACCGGCGGCGGCCGGACGTTCTCCCCGATGCCCGGCGCACCGCTCCTGCTGCTGCTGGACTGGCCGTCCACCGATCGGCTCGTCGGCATCGCGCCGGACGGAGCGGTGCATACCAGCGCGGACGGCGGCGGTAGCTGGACGGAGCAAGGCCGGGTTCCCGGACGGCCCGAAGCACTCACCACGCACGGCACGACGGACGTCTACGTCGCCACCGACTCGGGCATCCACCACTCCGGCGACAACGGCCGCACCTTCTCGATGTTCCAGCCACTCAGCTGAGGGGCGCGGCCTCGTCCGGCGGGCCAAGCGAGACGCAGCCGGGCTCCATGCGCTTCAGATCGGTGGCCAGCCGAACCGGGCGTACCAGGCGAGCATGCTGCTCATCACGGCGGTCCATTCGCCCGTCATCATCAGCACACCGGTGGCCACCAACGCCACGCCGCCGACGAGTTCGATGCGGCGACTGTGCCGGCGCAGCCAGCCGAAGCGGTCCCGCCCACGGTCGATACCCGCGGCCAGGGCGAGGAACGGCAGCCCGAGGCCGAGTGAGTACGCCAGCAGCAGCAGCGCTCCCCGGCCGAGGTCGGCGCTGCTCGCGGCGGTGGTGAGGATCGAGGCCAGCACAGGTCCCACGCAGGGGGTCCAGCCGAACGCGAAGGCCGCACCCAGCGGCAGCGCGCTGCCCGGACCGGCACCGACGCGGCCGAGGGCGGGCCGCATCTCGCGCTGCAGCACCGGGATCCGGAGCAGGCCGGTCATCGCCACGCCCATCACCACGACCACGGCCCCGCCGACAACGTTGATCGCGGCCAGGTTCTGGCGCAGCATCAGCCCGAGCGCGGAGGCGGTGGCGCCCAGGGTGGTGAACACGGTGGTGAACCCGGCAACGAAGAGCACCGCGCCGAGCAGAACCCGCCGGCGCGCGGGGATCGTTCCGTCGCCGGCCCTGGAGGTTCCGGACAAGCCCGAGACGTAGGACAGGTAGCCGGGCAGCAGCGGTAACACGCACGGCGAGCTGAACGACACCGCGCCGGCCACTGCGGCCAGCGACATCAGGGCGAACAGCTCCACGTCGCGCTCCTCCCTCCGGGTTCTCAACCCGGCCGGCACTCTCCCATCTACGGAGTGCGATAGTAGGTCAGTCGGGAGAGAGCGAACGGGGACGAGATGCTGCGCAATGCACACCTCGCCGGCTCGGGGTCGGCCGGACCTCGCGCGCACGGCGAGGCCCGGCTGGTGTGCCTCGATCGCGTCGATGTGACCGTGCAGCGGACCCCCGTGCTGCGGAGGTTGGACCTGGAGCTTCGGCCCGGTGAGGTGCTCGGGGTGCTCGGCGCGAACGGCTCAGGCAAGACGACGCTGTTGCACCTGCTCGCGACGTTGATCGCGCCCTCGGCCGGCGGTGGCCACGTGCTCGGAGCCGCCCTCGGCGCGTCGGGCTGCGCCGCGGTGCGACCCCGCATCGGC
Organism: Pseudonocardia nigra; assembly: GCF_019396355.1. Taxonomy (GTDB): domain Bacteria; phylum Actinomycetota; class Actinomycetes; order Mycobacteriales; family Pseudonocardiaceae; genus Pseudonocardia; species Pseudonocardia nigra. Next base: position 8,621 of record NZ_JAHKRK010000156.1, on the reverse strand, counting down.
CTGATCGGGCACCAGCCGGCGCTGTACCCGCAGCTCACCCTGGCCGAGAACCTGCAGTTCGTGGCGCGGCTCACCGGACGCACCGCCGACGCTGCCGACCGGGCCTTGACCGCCGTCGGGCTCGCTGGCGCCGCGCAGCGGCGGGCGGACCGGTGCTCGCAGGGCATGCTGCGGCGCACCGAGCTGGCCCGCGTGCTGCTCACCGAACCGCTGCTTCTCCTGCTCAACGAGGTCCACGCGGGCCTGGACTCCGCCGCTACGGGGCTGGTCGACGAGGTGGTGCGCCGGGTGCGCGAGCGGGGCGGCGGGTGTGTGCTGGTCTCGCACGAGCCCGACCGGCTGACCGGCCTGGCCGACCGCCTCGTCCGGGTGCTCGACGGCCGCGCCGTTCCGGTCCCGTCGAACGTGGAACGGTCGGAGGCCCGCCGGTGACGGCCGGAACGGGCCCGCCGGTAGCCCCGCTCACCCAGTGCCTCGAGTTGGCCCGCAAGGACCTGCGCATGGAGCGGCGGGCCGGTGAAGCCCTGCTCGTCACCGCCCCGTTCGGAGCCGTCGCGCTGCTGCTCGCTCCGCTGGCCGTCGGGGTCGACACGCCGATGCTGCGCGAGCTGGGGCCGGCGCTCTACTGGTTGGTCGTGCTGCTGTTCGGCGTATTGGTCACGCTGCGGGCCAGCGCGGTGGACGGGCCGGCGCAGCTGGCCCTGCTCCGGCTGGCCGGGGTCGGGCCGCGGATCCGGCTCGCCGGGCGTGCGGTGGCCAACGGTGTGCTGTTGCTGGCGTTCCAACTGCTGCTACTCCCGGTCGCCGTGGTGCTCTACGACCCGGACCTGACCGGATGGCCCTGGCTGGTCCCGGTCTTCGTGCTGGTGGCCGCCGGGCTGGCCCTGCTCGGGGCGCTCGCCGACGCGCTCGCGACCGGCTTGGCGGGGCGCACCACGCTGGGCCCGTTGCTGGTCGCGCCCGTCGCGGTGCCGCTGCTGCTCGGCGCGACCGGTGTGTTGACCGCGGCGCGGTACGGCCGTCCGCCGTGGCCGTGGCTGCTGCTCGTCGCCACCGTCGACCTGATCGCCGCGCTGCTCGCCGCGTGGTGTGCCCGGTACCTGGAGGATCTGACATGAGCGTGTTCGGCCGCCGTCTCCCGGTCGTTACCGGCATCGCCGGTGCGGGCGGGCTGGCGGCTGCGATGGCGTCGCCGCCCGACTACGTGCAGGGCGAGCTGGTGCGGCTGATGTACGTGCACGTGCCCGCGGCGTGGACGGCGTTCCTGGCCTACGGCGTCACGTTCGCCGCGAGCCTCGGGTGGCTGTGGCGGCGCCGTCCCGGCCTGGACCGGGTGGCCGCGGCCAGCGCCGAGGTCGGGGTGCTGTTCACCGGGCTGGCGATCGCGCTGGGGTCGATCTGGGGCAAGCCGACCTGGGGCGTCTGGTGGACCTGGGATGCCCGTCTGGTCACGACCGCGCTGCTGTTCTTCATCTACCTCGGCTACCTGGCCCTGCGCCGCGCCGCGCCGGACCCGCTGGCGCGGGCGCGGCGGTCGGCGGTGTTCGGGGTGGTCGCGTTCGCCCAGGTCCCGCTCGTGCACTTCTCGGTGTTGTGGTGGCGCACGCTGCACCAACCGCCCACGGTGCTGCGGCCCGGCGACCCGGCCATCGATCACACGATGCTCGCCGCGCTGCTGGTGAACGTCGTGGCGTTCACCCTGCTGTACGCGCTGCTGGTGCGCGCCCGGGCGGGGCTGGCCGCGGCCGAGGAGGAGCTCGACGCCGCCGAGGAGGCGCAGCCGCGGCCGCTGGCCGGCGATGCGGTGTCCGCACCGGGATGGGAGGGATCCGATGTCTGAGTGGGCCTGGGTCGCCCTGGGCTATGCGGCGGCTGGCGTCGGGATCAGCGGTTACCTCGTGATGCTGCTGGGACGGGCAGCCGGGCTGCGGCGGCGGGCGGAGGGATCGCGGTGACCCGGACCGCCGCCGGCCCGCTGACGCGCTACCGGTTGCTCGCCGTCGCCGCCCTCGGCGTCGTCGCCGTGCTCGTCGGGCTGCTGCTGTTCGGCAACCTCAACCGCAACCTCGTGTACTACCTCACGCCGGGCGAGGCGGTCGCCCAGCGCAGCGAGTTCTCCGACGGCCGCCGGTTCCAGCTCGGCGGGCTGGTCCAGGAGCGCAGCGTGGTCCCGAGCGCGGACGGCGTCCGCTTCGTGGTCACCGGCACCGAACCCGGCGGCGCCACCGTTCCGGTCGACTACCGGGGCGTACCGGCCCAGCTGTTCGCCGAAGGCATCGGGGTGGTGCTCGAGGGCTCGTGGCGCGGCGACGAGTTCGCCGCGGACACGATGAAGGTCAAGCACGACGAGAACTACCGACCCCCGGAGGGTGAGGCGACGTGACGACGGTAGTTCCGGCCGCGGGATGGGCCGGCGCCCTGCTCGGCCTGGCCGGCTCGATCGTGCTGGCCGTGCTCGGCCTGTACGGCCAGCGTCGTCCCGACGTGGTGCGGCGCCCCCAGCTGGCGATGGCCGTCGCCAGCATGCTCGGTGGGGCGGTACTGGCGATGACCGCGCTCGAGGTCGCCCTGCTCACCGACAACTTCGCCGTGTCCTACGTCGCGGAGAACCACTCGCGGGCCACGCCGCTGCTGTTCACCATCACGAACGCGTGGGCAGCGCTGGAGGGGAGCCTGGTGCTGTGGGTGCTGGTGCTCGCGGGCTACACCGCGGTGGTGCTGCGCCAGGTGCCCGACACCACCGACCGGCTCGGCACCGGGGCCCTGGGCGTGCTGGGGATGGTCGCGGCGTTCTTCTTCGGGCTGCTCCTGCTCGCGGCCAACCCGTTCGAGATCCTGGCCGACCCACCGGCCGACGGGCCCGGACCCAACCCGATCCTGGCCGACCACCTGATGGTCGCCTTCCACCCCCCGGCGCTCTACCTCGGTTACGTCGGGTTCACGGTGCCGTTCGCGTTCGCGATGTCGGCCTTGCTGCTTCGCCAGGGTGGCGTGGAGTGGCTGCGCCGGACACGTCGGGCGAACCTGGTTGCGTGGACCTTTCTCACCGGGGGCCTGCTGCTCGGCGCGTGGTGGTCCTACGAGGTCCTGGGCTGGGGCGGCTATTGGGCCTGGGATCCGGTGGAGAACGCGGCGCTGATCCCGTGGCTGGTGGCCACGGCGTTCGTCCACTCCGCGGTGGTCCAGGTGCGTCGCGGGATGCTGCAGGCCTGGAACTTCGTCCTGGTGCTGGCCACGTTCGCGCTCACGGTCCTGGGCACCTTCCTGACCCGGTCGGGGGTGGTCGCGTCGGTGCACAGCTTCACCGAGTCCGGAGTGGGTCCGGCGCTGCTCGCCTTCTTCGTGCTGGTCCTCGGCGGCGGGTTCGCACTCGTCGTGGCGCGGGCCGAGCGGATCGCCTCTGTGTCCCGGCCGGAGTCGCTGGCCAGCCGCGAAGGGGTGTTCCTGGTCAACAACCTGCTGCTGAGCCTGTTCGCGTTCGTCGTGCTGCTCGGCACCACGTACCCGATCTTCGTGGAGGCGCTGACCGGGCAGCAGGTGTCGGTCGGGCGGCCGTTCTTCGACCGGATGGCGGTCCCGCTGTCCTTCGCGTTGCTGCTGGCCATGGGGGTCGGCCCGGTCACCCCGTACCGCCGCGCGAGCGCCGCGGTGATGTGGACGCGGCTGCGGATCCCGCTGCTGCTCGCCAGCGCCGCCGCCGCGGTAGTGGTGCTGGCCGGGGTGCGGTCCCCTGGTGTTGTGGCGGTCGGCGGTATCGCGACCGGCATCGTCGCGTCCATCGGGCGCCAGCTGTTGGTCACCGCGCCCAGCCACCGGCCGGCGGCGGTGCTGCGGCTGCTGCGCGGTCAGCGCGGCTACTGGGGTGGGCAGCTGGCCCACGTCGGGGTGGCGCTGGCCGCGGTGGTCATCGCGGTGTCCGGCGGGCTGGCCGAGCGGGCCACGGTGCCGCTGGACCGCGGGCAGTCGGTCGACTTCGCCGGCTACTCGATGACGTTCGAGGTCAGCGAGCGGCACCAGCTGCCCGACCGGCTGGTCATCGATGCGCACATCGTCTTCCGGGACGCCGCCGGGGAGGTCGTCCGGGTCGCCGAGCCGCGCCTGAACTCGTTCCCCAACCAGCCGCAGGCGGTCGGCAACCCGTCGGTCTGGTCGACCCCGACCCGCGACATCTATGTCTCGCTGGGCAGCCTGGATCCGGACCGCGTGACGCTGAACCTGTTCCGGTATCCGCTGATGGTGTGGCTGTGGGTCGCCGGGCTGCTCATGGTGGCCGGTGGCTTCTGGGCCCTAGGAGGACGCCGACGCCAGGTCGCGGGCCCGGCCGAGCCTCGCGTGAAGGTGAGGACCGGTGGCTGAAGCACGCTGGCGTCGCGGTTCGCTCGCCGTTGCGATCACGGTGATCGGCCTGCTCGCGGTGACGGTGGTGACGCTGCTGACCGCGGCCGCGCCGGCCCCGGACCGGGTGCAGGAGCTGTCGGAGCGGCTGCGCTGCCCCGTCTGCAAGAGCGTCTCGATCGCCGAGTCGCCGTCCGAGACCGCCGCCGCGATGCGGCAGGCGGTCACCGAGCAGGTGGCGGCCGGGCGCACCGACGAGGAGATCGTGGACTACTTCCGCGCCAGGTACGGCGACTGGGCCCTGCTCGACCCCCCGCGCCGGGGGACGACGCTGCTGGTGTGGCTGGTCCCGCTGGGCGCTGCTGCGGTCGGGGCCCTGCTCGTGATGACAAGGGTGCGCCGCCGACCCGAGATGCCCGACGAGGAGCTCCCGGCAGCGACCCGGGAACGGCTGGACGCGGCAGTCGACCGCGTCCGGGCCGACCTCCGAAGCGGGGAGGACGAGCCGTGACGGATCGACAGGTCCGGTTGCGGCAGCTCGCCGACCAGGCGGTGCGCGACATCGTCGAGCTGGATGTGCAGGTTGCGGCCGGCGAGGTCACCGAGGACGTCGCGCAGCCGTTGCGCCGCCACTACGAGAACCTGGCCGGGCGTGCACTCGAGGCGCTCGACGCCGAGATGGATGCCGACGCTACCGACCCGTCGACGTCCGGCTCCCGGTCGAGACACCCGCTGGCGTGGGCGCTGGCGTACGCGCTGGCCGGGGCCGCTCTCGTTGCGGCCGTCATCCTGCTGCCGGCCTCGGTGGTCGAGCGCCCGGCAGGCGGCTTCGTCACCGGGAACGAGGCGGTGCAGGGACTCGCCGGCGACCCGTCCGCCGTGAGCAACGACCGGCTCGAGGAGGTCGTCGCCGCCAATCCCGAAGTCGTCGGCATGCGGCTGGCGCTGGCCGACCGCTACGTCGCGCAGGGCGCGTACGGCAGTGCGATGCGCCACTACCTGGAGGCGCTGCGGCGCGAACCCGACAACGCCGACGGCCTCGCCGGGCTGAGCTGGCTGCTGCTGCAGATCGGCCAGCCGGAGGAGGCCCTGGCCACGGCGGACCAGGCCCTGACGATCAGCCCGTCCTTGGACCGCGCACTGTGGTACAAGGCGAACATCCAGCTCTACGGGCTGAACGATCCCGCCGCCGCACGGGTCACGCTGCAGGAGCTCAGCACCCGTGACCTGACCCCGCAGGTCCGGGACCAGGTCGACCGGCTGCTGGCCGCCGCCCGGGAAGACGGAGCGGGGGAACCCGGATGAGTGATCTGCTGGCTCCGAAGCCACCCCGGCGCCGCTCACGGCGGTTCCGGCTGCTGGCGGTGGCCGCCGCGGTGGTCGTGCTCGGCGCGGTCGGCGTGGGTGCCGTCTTCGGGTCCCGGCTGGGCACCGACCCGACCCTGGTCGACAGCCCGCTGATCGGGCAACCGGCACCGGCGGTGACGTTGCCCTACCTGGAGGCCGAGGGAACGCTGTCGCTGAGCGAGCTGCGCGGTCAGGTCGTCGTGGTCAACTTCTGGGCGTCGTGGTGCGTCGCGTGCCGGGAGGAGCACCCCGCCTTGCTCGCAACCGCCGCCCAGTACCGCGACGCCGGGGTCGTCCTCGTCGGGATCGACTACCAGGACTCGCAGGCGGCGGCCCAGGCGTTCCTCGACGAGATGGGCCGCGGTGGGGAGAACTACCGCTACGTCACCGACCCCGGGTCGCGCGCCGCGCTGGAGTTCGGCGTCTTCGGCGTGCCCGAGACCTTCGTCCTCGACCGCTCCGGCACCATCGTCGCCAAGATCACCGGGCCGTCGACCTACCCGCTGCTGGCCGGAGCCATCGACGCGGTGCTCGCCGGGCAGCGGCCGGAGTCCAGGACGGGTGGGCCGGTGCAGCCCGGGCGGGGGGAACCCGTGGCGGGTGGCTGAGCGCCACCCGGGTGGACCCGGTGCCGGTCGGGCCGGTCACCGCTCCAGTGGGTAGGCGGCGTTGCGCCAGGCGCTCATGCCGCCGGTCACGTTCACGACATCGCGCCGGCCGCGGTGGGCGAGCAGGCCGGCCGCGACCGAGGAGCGGTAGCCGCTGCCGCAGGTGACGGCAACCGGCCGGTCGTCAGGTACGTCGTCGAGCCGTTCGGGCAGTTCGGCGCCGGTGATGAAGGTGGCGCCGGGGGCGTGCCCCGCGTGCCACTCGTCGGGCTGGCGCACATCCAGCAGGTGGATCTCGCCGCGGTCCAGGCGGTCCTTGAGCTCGTGCACCGTGATCTGCGGCGTGGAGTCGACGGGCCGGGCGGTGGTGCGCCAGGCCGTCATGCCGCCGCGCAGCCACCCGCGCGGCATCGGGTAGCCGATGCGCAGCAGCTGCCACGCCACGTCCCAGAGGTCGCCGGGTCGGTCGAGCACGAGCAGCACGTCGGCCTGGTCGGGGAGCACGGTGCCGGCCCAGGTGGGGAACGCGGCGCCGAGACCGACGTTGAGCGCGCCCGGGATGTGACCACCCCCGAACGCCTCGGGGGCCCGGGTGTCGAGGACCAGCGCGCCGGCGTCCTGCTGCGCGGCGAACTCGGCCGCGGTCAACGCGGGCGGTTCGGCGGGCACCCCGAGCGGCGCGACGCCGGCCAGGTTCTGGCTGCGCATCCGCCGCCAGTACGGCGGTACCGCGGGCAGATTGTCCAGACGCAGGCACTCGCGCACGAAACCCTCCGTCGAGTCGACCTGGGCGAGGATCGCGTTCGTGCGGCGCTCGTACCCCACCGTGGTGGACAGTCGGCTGCCGATGTTGCCCCCGCACAACGATCCGGCGACGTGGGTGGGGAAGACCTCGACGTGGTCGGGCAGCGGCAGCAGCGTGGTCTGGATGGTCTCGCAGAACGCCTGCGCGGCCTGGCGGGCCTGGTCGGGTCCGCCGAGCAGATCGGGCCGGGCGAGGTCGCCCACCAGCAGTGCCCCGCCGGAGAGCATCAGCGCCGGGCTGTCCGCGCCGGCCGTGCGGTCGTAGACCAGCAGGCTGATGTGCTCCGGGGTGTGCCCGGGGGTGTGCACCACCTCGATGCCCACATCGCCGAACTCGATGACCTCTCGATCCTTCAGCGGCCGGTGCGGGTAGCCCAGCTCCCCGGCCGCGGATCCCCACACGGTCGCCCCGGTCCGTGACTAGCATCGGCTCGGGCAGCGGGGCGCTGGTGTTGCTGGTGACCATCTCGAAGACCTCGAACTCGCCGGCCGCGCGCATCGCGGCCACGACTGCGGGCAGCAGGTCGCCGGCAGGCTGCGGCGGCCAGGCGACGCGGCCGGCGACGGCGCCGCCCTGCCACCCCGCCGCTGCGACTCGCAGGCCGAGGAGGTTCTCGCCGTCCTGCCAGCCGGTGGCGGCGACGAAGCAGCCCTCGCCGCAGTCCCGGAACTCCAGGTCCGCCGCTCGCGCGTCGGGTCCGGTCAGGGTGCCGCTCAGCTGGTACTCGGTGCGCTCCTCGGGTCCGTAGTAGTCGCCCCGGCGCGGAGCGCTCAACCGCACCACGAGCTGCCCCTCGCTGGCTGCGGCGCTGACCCCGATCTGTCCGGCGAGATCGCCGATCGGCACCACGGGCCCCACCGGTGCGGGAGCCGGCACCGGCTGCGCGCCGCGGGCCGGCGGCGCCGAGACTAGTGCCGCGCTGACGGCGAGGACTCCGACCAGGACGGCGCCTTCGATCCGGGTCGACCCCCGCAGCCGCCCCAGCCGGCCGTCCGGGCCGCCGAGCGCGCGACGGCCGAGGATCGCCAGGACGACCGCGGAGGCCACCAACGCGAGCTTCACCAGCAGGATCCGGCCGTACGCGGTCGTCGTCAGCGCCGACCACGGGACCAGGAGCACGGCGGACACGCTGCCGGTGGCCACGACCGCGAGCAGGAGCCACAGGGCGAGCCGCGCGTAGCCCAGGACCACCCACCGCACGGCGGGTGGCCGGGCCCGCCACACCCATGCCGCCCTGCCCGCGTGCAGCAGAGCACCGACCCAGACGGCCGCGGCGGCCAGATGCACGCCGGTGAGCACGCCTCCCCAACCCGTCGTGACCACCGCAGCATGTGAGCGCACACCCTCGGCCACGACGACGAGCAGCAGCACGGCTGCGGCCCACGGGTGCCGCCGACGCGTGGCCAGCCCCAGGGCGACGAGCGAGGCGGCGAGCTCGACCAGGACGATCTGCCCCGGCCGATCCCGCCACAGCACATCCGGCCCGTCCCCCACGGCCAGCACGGCGGCCAGCCCGGCAGCGCCGG